>JAJYCY010000076.1:7124-9429 GCA_021778035.1 Pseudomonadota bacterium | reverse complement strand
GCCCCGTTTTTCTTGCTGCACGGGAATTTTTCCCGTCAGGCCAGGGTCGCGCGAACCGCGCCCTTTTGTCTGACGGCCGCATGCAGTTCAAGCTGGTTCATGCCGCTCAGCAGGGCCTTGATCGACGCAGTCACGATATTGGTATCGATGCCGACACCGTAGCATCCGGTGCTGGCACCAGGGGATGCCACCTCGACAAAGGCGCTGGCGCGCACGCCGCTGATGTCCGCGCTGTTTCCGATCGAACGTTCCTCAAAAGAGCGAAGCTGAAGATCAGGACTGATCGTGCGCAACGCGTGCACGGCAGCATCGATCGGACCGTTTCCCTGGCCCGTAAGCATGCGCTTCGTCCCGTTCATCCGGACTGTGAGGCGGATATCCATCGTGCCGCCGTGTTCGGAAAGATGATGTGCCACGTAATCCAGCGGCTCTGTCGCAGCCAGATAGATCTGCGAAAACAGCTGCCAGATGTCGGCGGCACTCATTTCTCCGCCATGCCTGTCCGTGTGACGTTTCACTTCACTGGCGAATTCAATCTGCAGGCGTCGTGGCAGAACCATGCCGTATTCGGTTTCGAGCAAGTAGGCGACACCTCCCTTGCCGGACTGGCTGTTCACCCGGATTACCGAATCGTAGCTGCGGGACAGATCAGACGGGTCAATCGGCAGATACGGGACATTCCATGGTGCATCCGGTCTCTGTGCTGACAGGCCTTTCCTGATAGCGTCCTGGTGCGATCCGGCAAACGCCGTAAACACCAGATCGCCCGTGTAGGGATGGCGGGGGTGTATGGGCAGCTGGTTGCAGTATTCGGCGGTACGCGCTACGGCATTGATGTCGGAAAAATCAAGGCCCGGTGCAATGCCCTGGGTGTAGAGATTGAGGGCGAGCGTGACGAGGTCGACGTTCCCGGTCCGTTCCCCGTTTCCGAAAAGACATCCCTCGACCCGGTCCGCTCCCGCCATCAGGCCAAGTTCTGCAGAGGCCACCGCCGTGCCGCGGTCGTTGTGCGGGTGCAGGCTGAGGATCACGCTGTCGCGGCGCGCAAGATGGCGGTGCATCCATTCGACCTGGTCGGCATAGACGTTGGGTGTGGCCACTTCCACGGTCGTAGGCAGGTTAAGGATCATCTTGTTGCTGGGGGTGGCCCCCCATTCAGCCGTCACGGCATTGCAGATATCGAGGGAGAAATCGAGCTCGGTTGCCGAGAAGGTCTCAGGACTGTATTCGAGCACCCATTCGGTATCCGGCTGCTCGTCGGCCAGCTGTCTGATGAGGCGCACGGCCGAGAGGGCCATTTCGATGACTTCGCGCGGGCTCATCCCGAACACGATCTCGCGGAAAGGTCTGGAGGTTGCGTTGTAGACGTGGACGATGGCGCGGCGTGCGCCCTTGAGGGATTCCATTGTGCGGCGGATCAGGTGTTCGCGTGCCTGGGTGAGCACCTCGATGGTGACATCCTGCGGGACGTGGCCGCCCTGGATCAGCTGCCGCACGAAATCAAACTCGGTCTGGGAGGCCGAAGGAAAGGCCACTTCGATTTCCTTGAAACCGATATCGCACAGGGTGCGGAACATGCGGAACTTGCGCTCGGCATTCATGGGTTCGAACAGTGCCTGATTGCCATCCCGCAGGTCGGTACTCATCCAGACCGGCGGGGAGGTGATGGTACAGCCGGGCCACTTCCGGTCCGGGAGATCAACCGGCGGGAAAGGCGTGTATTTGCGGGACGGGTCTTTCAGCATGGCACGGGCCACTCAGTGGTTTGACAGGTGCAATGCTACATAGAAAGGCAGGGCAGGGGATTGCTTTATATGCCATGTAAACTCATATTAATGGCAGTATATTGCTAATAAACTAAAATAACAGATATATTATTCCATACATTGCCGCAAACCGAGGAAGTTACCGTGGATCTGGATCCTTTCGATCGCCGCATTCTGGACGTACTGCAGAAGGAGGGCCGCATCAGCAACCAGGATCTCGCTGACCGCATCAGCCTGTCGCCGTCGCCTTGCCTGCGCCGGGTACGCGCTTTGGAAGAGTCCGGGATCATCACCGGATACCGTGCCATGGTGGATGCCAAGTCGCTCGGACTGACGCTGATGGCGCTGATCCATATTTCCATGGATCAGCACACGCCAGAGCGTTTCGATCACTTTGAAACGGCCATCAAGGCGATTCCGGAAGTGATGGAGTGTCTGCTGATTACGGGCCAGGACGCCGATTACCAGCTTAAGGTCACGGTGAAGGACATGGACGACTACCAGGAGCTGCTGCTCAACCAGATTACGCGGATAAGAGG
>JAJYCY010000076.1:3477-7024 GCA_021778035.1 Pseudomonadota bacterium | reverse complement strand
ATTGCGCCCAGCGGGCGCACCGAGTCGAATTACCGGGTCTATGACGGCAAGGCAAAGCGCCGCCTGCAATTCATCCGGCGTGCCCAGGCGCTGGGCTTCTCTCTGTCTGACATCGCCGGGCTGCTCTCGTTGCATGAGCGGCCCGAGGCTGACATGGGCGAGGTCAAGCAGCTTGCAGAACGCAAGATTGCCGAGATCGAGATGAAAATCACCGATCTCGAACGCATGAAGGCTGGACTGTCGGCGCTGTCGCAGCGCTGTCCCGGCCATGGTTCGACTGCGGGATGTCCGATCCTGAATGCGCTGTTGACGGAGGAGCCGGAATGAACGACGCCGCTGCAGCCGCTCCGGACCGTTCCGGGCTGAAGCTGCTGGCCCTGGATGTCGAGGGCATGACTTGCGCCTCATGCAGCGCGCGGGTGGAGCGCGCCCTCGGCAAACTGCCTGGCGTGTCTGACGCCAGCGTGAACCTCGCGACGGAACGCGCCGAACTGCACTACGACCCGCACGCAACCGATATTCAGCGCATCGCCGATGCCATCCGCGACACCGGCTACACGCCGGTGCTCGACGAGGTCGAGCTTGCTGTCGAGGGCATGACCTGTGCCTCGTGTGTCGGCCGGGTCGAGCGCGCACTCCAGCGTGTTCCGGGAGTGCTGGAGGCCACTGTCAATCTGGCGACCGAACGGGCACGGGTGCGCTTTGTTCCGGCCATGGCTGACGTGGACGTGCTCGCCGCTGCCGTGGCGCAGGCCGGCTATGCCGCTCATTTGGTGCGAGCGGCTGGCGCGGACGAGATGGGCGAGGCCGGGAAGCGCCGGCTCGCGGTGCAGGCCATGGGCCGGGACGTGCTGGTCGCTGTTGTGCTGGGTGCGGCGGTGCTGATCCTGTCCATGGGAACGGCCTTTGTTCCGGCGTTCGACCGCATCCTCGCTGCGGCCAGTCCGGTGCCGCGTTTCTGGGAGTGGGTGCAGATGGCGCTGTCCAGCGTGGTCCTGTTCGTGCCGGGACGACGTTTCTTCCGTCCGGGACTGATCGCCTACCGGCATCTGTCTCCGGACATGAACTCGCTGGTTGCCACCGGCACCGGGGCGGCCTGGGCCTACAGCGTTCTGGTGTTGATCGCCCCCGCGCTGTTTCCGCCCGAGGCGCGGCACGTATATTTCGATTCCGCTGCCGTGGTCATCGCTGCGGTGCTGGGCGGAAAATACCTGGAAGAACTGGCCAAGGGTCGTACGTCGGCGGCAATCCGCAAGCTTGTGGGTCTTCAGGTCAAGACCGCGCACCGGCTGGATGCCGCGGAACACGAGACCGATGTGCCGGTGGCGCAGCTGCGCCGTGGTGACCGCCTTGTGGTGCGACCTGGCGAGCGCGTACCGGTGGACGGCCGCGTTTACGCCGGGCGTGCCCATGTGGACCAGTCGATGCTCACTGGGGAGCCGTTGCCGGTTGCCCGCGTCGCCGGTGATGAGGTGGTCGGCGGCACCGTCTGCCAGGACGGGCGGCTGGTGATCGATGCGACGTCGGTGGGTCAGGACACCGTGCTTGCACAGATTATCAGGCTGGTGGAGAGCGCACAGACCGGCAAGCTGCCGATCCAGGGGCTGGCCGACCGCGTAGTGCGGATCTTTACTCCGGCGGTGCTCGCCATCGCACTGGTGAGCTTCGTCGTGTGGATGGCACTTACAGCGAATGTCAGCACGGCACTGGTTGCGGCAGTGGCGGTGCTGGTAGTGGCCTGTCCCTGTGCCATGGGTCTTGCGACGCCGGCGGCGATCATGGTCGGCACCGGGCGGGCGGCCGAGCTCGGTGTGCTGTTCCGCAGAGGCGAAGCGCTGGAGACGCTGTCGCATGTGGATACCGTGCTGTTTGACAAGACCGGGACGCTGACCGAAGGTCGTCCAGCGCTGGCCGGCGTGGGTGGCCCGGTGCCGGACGAAGCCCTGCGGCTGGCGGCCGCGCTCGAATCGGCGTCCGAGCACCCGCTGGGACGTGCCGTGGTCGAGGCTGCGCGGATGCGCGGCATGGCATGGCCGGAGGTGACAGATTTCCATGCGGTGGCCGGATTTGGTGTCAGCGGGACGGTGGATGGGCACAGGGTTCTTGCCGGCGCACGCCGCTTCATGGAGCGCGAAAGCGTTGCGCTGGACCGGCCCCAATCCGGGATGGCCCAGCGCGAAGACGCCGGCAGCACCCTGGTGTACGTGGCCGCCGACGGCCATCTGCTCGGGTGGCTGGCCATCGCCGACCGGGTCAAGCCCGAGGCGCAGGCGGTAGTGCGCGCCCTTGCTGCGCGCCGGCTGAGCGTAGCGATGGTCACAGGCGACTCCGCCACCACCGCGCGGGCGGTTGCCGGGCGCCTCGGCATTGAAGAGGTGCACGCAGAAGTCCTGCCGCAGGACAAGGCGCGGGTGGTGCGCGAACTGCAGCAGGCGGGTCGGCGTGTCGCCTTTGTCGGCGACGGCATCAACGATGCGCCAGCGCTGGCGCAGGCGGATGTCGGTATCGCCCTTGCCACTGGCACGGATATCGCCATTGAAGCGGCGGACGTCACGCTCACCCGCGGCCGGCTCAGTGAGGTGATCACCGCGCTGGATGCGGCGCGCCGCACGCTGAGCAACATCCGTGGCAACCTGTTCTGGGCATTTTTCTACAATATCCTTCTGATTCCCGTTGCCGCCGGTGTGGCTGCACCCATCGGGCTCCATCTCAACCCGATGGTGGCGGGGGTGGCGATGGGTCTGTCGTCGGTGTTCGTTCTCAGCAACAGCCTGCGCCTGAGGCGTCTGCGTGCCTATGCGCCGCCCGATGCGGCGGTCAGCGGCGCAGTGCGGTCCGCCGGTGGGACGGCAGACGGTAGTGATCCAGTGACTGATTTTTCATCCAGGAGACAGAACCAATGAGCCGTTATACTTTTTCCGTGGACACACAGGGACGCTTCGACGATGTGGTTGCCCGGACCACCGAGGCGCTCAAAGCCGAGGGTTTTGGCGTACTCACCACGATCGATGTGGCGGCAACGCTGAAAATGAAGCTCGGCATCGAAAAAAAGCCCTACGTCATACTGGGCGCCTGCAACCCGCAGTACGCGCACAAGGCACTGGAAGCCGAGCCTGACATCGGCGCGTTGCTGCCGTGTAACGTCGTTGTGCGCGAGGAAGCTGACGGACGCGTGAACGTGGCCTTCATGGACCCCGCCGCCGTGCTCGGCATAGTCGACAGGCCCGAGGTGACCGTGCTTGGTGGCGAGGTGCGAGCGAAGCTCCAGCGGGTCGCGAAGGCCCTGCAGTGAGTGTGCTTGCCGCTGTTACCTGATGGTTGCCGTGGAGGACCGTATGAGCATCATCGAACTGAGGATTACCGGCATGACCTGTGAACACTGCGTGCGTGCCACAACACGGGCGCTGGAGGGTGTGCCCGGAGTCGAAAAGGCCGAGGTGACGCTGAAGCCTGGCGGAGCCGTGGTCCACGGCGAAGCCGATCCGGCGGCTCTGGTCGCCGCGGTAAAGGAAGAGGGCTATGAGGCAGAGCTGCGGCACTGACACGC
>JAJYCY010000076.1:0-3377 GCA_021778035.1 Pseudomonadota bacterium | reverse complement strand
GCATGCGCCGGTGTTGGCAGCACGGCAGATCCTGACGTACAGTGCCGCAAGACACGCAGGCTGTTCCGGTTCGGCCGGTCCTGACAGCCCGGATCCGGATGGAGCATGCGGTCCGGGCCTCGGTCCGGTTGGGCGATTGCTCCGGGGGACCCGGGGCGCGTGAATGAAAACCTGGGGCCGCTTGACCGCATGCGAAACATTCCATGACTCCCGCTGAACTGCGTTATGTGGTGGCGCTTGCGCGCGAACGCCATTTCGGCCGGGCCGCGGAGGCCTGCTTTGTCAGCCAGCCTACGCTGAGCGTCGCGATCAAAAAGCTTGAAGAGGAGTTTGGTGTCATCCTGTTCGAGCGTGGCAGGACCGAAGTCACCGTGACGCCGGTCGGTGAACGCATCGTGGAGCAGGCGCGCCGTGCGCTCGACGAGTTTGAAGGTGTCAGGCGCATCGCCCGGCAGGCGAAGGATCCGCTCAGCGGGTCGCTTCGCATCGGGGCCATTTATACCGTCGGTCCGTACCTGCTTCCGCGTCTGGTGCCGATCCTGCACCGCAAAGCACCGGCCATGCCGCTGGTGATCGAGGAGAACTATACCGCGCGCCTGCGCGAGCGGCTGGTGAGCGGAGAGCTGGACGCGGTACTGGTCTGTCTGCCGTTCGAGGAGCCGGGCGTGGTGACTCTGCCGCTCTACGATGAGCCTTTCGTGGTGATGGTGCCGGCGGAGCATGCGTGGGCTGGCCGCGAAGCGGTCATGGCCGCCGATCTGTCGGCCGAAACCGTGCTGCTGCTCGGAGCCGGTCACTGTTTCCGCGATCAGGTGCTGGCGGCCTGTCCGAGCTGTGTGGGGCCACCCGCGGCGGAAGGCGGACTGCAGAAGGCGGTGGAAGGCAGCTCGCTCGAGACCATCCGCTGCATGGTCGCATCCGGCATGGGCATTACCGTGCTGCCGTGCACGGCCGCCAGCGGTCCCGGCCAGTATGCGCCCGCACTCACCGTGATCCGTCCTTTTGTTGATCCCCCCCAGAGACGCGTGGCACTTGCCTGGCGCGTCACCTTTCCGCGCCCGCAGGCAATCGAGGCGCTGCGCCAGGCGATCCGTGACTGCGCGCTGGAATGCGTCACGGAACTCGGCGGCCCCGTCGATTGAATAGCCACTGGTGTGCGCCCGGCGCAGCGCGCGGGTAGCGGCATGCTTTTCCCGGCGGAACCGCGCGACCTGTCTCCGACACACGGATGCCGGGTCGGCATTGAGGTGTGCGCGATGGCGAGGTTCAGCGCTGCGCGCGAACCCGCTTTTCCATAACAGTGCGGTCCCGCGGGGTAAGGCCCCGCCCGGGTACCTGGCACTGGTGCAGCAGGAATCACGGTGGACCGAGCGGCAGATGACGGGCTGCGCATAGCAGACCGTAGCACGGTCTCCGCCCCCGATTGACTGCAGCTATCAAGCCGATTGCAGGATTTCATTGGCAAGTCGCCGACCGCTACCGGATAGTGGCACCCATGCCGGATGAGCCGGCGAAACGAACAGACGGAGACCGACACATGAAACTGAAAGGCAGCAAGACTGAAGAAAACCTCAAGTATGCCTTTGCTGGCGAGTCGCAGGCGAATCGCCGTTACCTGTATTTCGCGTCGAAGGCCGATGTGGAAGGCTACAACGACGTATCAGCGGTGTTTCGTTCGACTGCTGAAGGGGAAACCGGCCATGCGCACGGACATCTGGAATATCTTGAGCAGTGCGGCGATCCGGCCACGGGAATGCCGATGGGGTCGACCGCAGACAACCTGAAAACCTCGATTGCCGGGGAAACGCACGAGTACACAGACATGTATCCGGGCATGGCAAGATCCGCGCGCGAAGAGGGATTCGCCGAGATTGCGGACTGGTTCGAGACCCTGGCCAAGGCCGAGCGTTCCCATGCCAACCGTTTCCAGAGGGCGTTCGACGCACTGGGCAAATAGTCACTGCGGCGGAAAGGGGCCGGTCTCCGGCCCCGGTTTCCGGCCGAGGAGGAATGAACATGCAGAATCTGGTCGCTTCAAATCTGATGACCCTGGAGCAGTACGCGGCCGCGCGGTCAGCGTTCCGCGCCCGTGCCATGGCGCACAAGCGTGACCGCAAGGTGCCAATCGGTCCGCATGCGACACTGTACTTCGAGGACTGGCTGACCATGCAGTATCAGGTTCAGGAAATGCTGCGCATCGAGGGTACCTCCGCGCCGGAGGGCATCGCCGATGAGCTGGCCGTCTATAATCCGATGATTCCCGATGGCACGAACTGGAAGGCAACGCTCATGCTCGAGTACGCCGACATCAGCGAGCGGCGAGCGGCGCTGGAGCGGATGATCGGAGTCGAAGACTGCGTGTGGGTACAGGTCGCCGGCAACGCGCGCGTCCGTGCCATTGCCGACGAGGACCTGGAGCGTACCCGCGCAGGCAAGACATCGGCGGTGCATTTTCTGCGCTTCGAGCTGACGCCGGAAATGATCGTGGCCGTAAAGGCCGGGGCGGATGTCGCCATGGGAATCGGGCACGAAGCCTACCGCGTTTCGGTCGACGCCGTGCCCCGCAACGTGCTGCAATCATTGGTCGCGGATCTGCTGTAGGTCCTGGCGGCGCGGATACGGCCTGCAGCGGTGTGTCCGATTCAGTCCGCGGACATCTCGATATCAGTGCGTACTGCATCGAGCCCGGCCCTGGCGCAGCGTTCGTCAATCTTGCCGGATGGCGCTCCACTCACCCCGATTCCGCCGATGATCGAGCCGGCGGCTGTTACCGGCAGGCCGCCGGCGCTGATGAGCAGACCCGGTTCTTTCGGTACGGAATAGGCCCCGGAAAAACGGCCCTCGAGCCGCGATGTCGGCGCGTCAAATGTCATGGCGGTATAGGCCTTATCGCGGCTTACGGCGAGGGTAAGGGACATGGCGAGCGTGTCGCGCAGCACCACCTGGACGTGACCGCTGCGGTCGACGACCGTTACCGCCACGTTAACGCCGGCCCTGCGGCATGCTCCGAGGGCGGTGCGTGCCATCCTGAGGGCGGTACCGAGGGACAGGCGCCTGATGGTGTACAGCACCGGTGGCGCGGATTTCTGGGCCATTGCCGGCGCCCATGGGATCCCTGCGGCCAGCAGGACCAGGACATGATATA
The DNA here is from genome assembly GCA_021778035.1 of Pseudomonadota bacterium. Taxonomy (GTDB): domain Bacteria; phylum Pseudomonadota; class Gammaproteobacteria; order Acidiferrobacterales; family UBA6901; genus JAJYCY01. Next base: position 232 of record JAJYCY010000076.1, on the reverse strand, counting down.
CGGTGCGCATGGTCTCGTTCTCCCGGAGTCGCTACCGGGAATCATGCACAAAATCACGCCGGCAAAAAAGCCCGGTCCCGGACCCAGGAAACCGGCGCTGTCCGTGTGCGGCGCCGGCCGCCGCTGCCGGAACAGTTTGTTTGATGTATAATAGTTTCATTGCAAACAATCCGGGTTGCTCACATGGCCGCTAAACCGTTACACGCTGGTGCAAAACGAAGTGCGCCGAAAG
>JAJYCY010000075.1 GCA_021778035.1 Pseudomonadota bacterium | reverse complement strand
CGGGGGCGGCTGCCGGATGGGGTGCCCGGAAGGCAAACTGCCCGCATCCAGGATCAGGCCCGCGAAACCACTGCCGAAACGGCGTACAGGCCGGCCAGCGTCAGCGCTGCCGCGACCACGTCATCCAGCATGATCCCGAAACCCCCTTTCACATGCCGGTCCGCCCATCCGACCGGACCGCGTTTGACGATATCGAAAAAGCGGAAGAGGACGAATGCGCCGGCCTGCATGAGCCAGCCTGTCCGCTGGTGGGAAAACCAGTCCAGGACACACAGCACCAGCCAGATCGCAGCTACTTCGTCAAACGCCAGCTGCGGTGGATCGGCCTGGCGCAGAGCGCGCGCGCTGCGCCCGCAGGCCCAGACCCCCGCCGCGAAACCGGCGCAGACCACCGCACCCTGCAGCGGCAGGGAGAGGCGTCTCAGGATTACATCATACGTCAGCCAGCCCATCAGACTGCCGGCAGTGCCTGGCGCAACCGGCGAGAGCCCGGCTCCGAAACCCGTAGCCAGAAACAGCACAGGGCTTCGGAGTACCTGTTTCCACAGCGGCGCCATTTCAGGCATAAGCGATATCGAGACCCGATTATTTACAGAGCTGGAGTGACGGTGCAACCCCCGCGCCATCCGCCCGGACAGGCCCTGGACGGAACTGCAGTCGTGCACCGAAGCGCAGACCGACCATCCAGATGGCTCACCGACAGCCGGACCGATCCGCGGATGATACCGGAAAAAGGTTCCCTGCACCGCCGGGGCAGCGCTTTGGCCAGCAATAGGCTCCGCACAGGATTCACCGGGGTCGGCTATAAAACAGACAAAATCAAAAGCGCGCGGAGATTCGGGACGGCTGTATCAAATTTGCGTAACAGCACCCCCGGCTGCGCTTGCTGCAGCGGCGGCCTTCCATAGTGGCGCCACGACGATATTGAGGCAGGCATGGGCGGCGCGCAGTGCCGCTTCGGCCTCGGCCGGACCCGATGCCCGCGCGAATATGAACCCGAGATAGCTGGATCCCTCCGGAAGCGGCACCAGCTCGTATCCCTCACGCACATCGATCACGACATCCTCGATCCCGGGAACCTGTCTCGCGGCCATGACGCCTTCCACCCGCCTCAGGATCCCGGCGGCGGGTATGGGAATCATCAGGACCCCGGCACCGCCCTCCTGTGCCTGCACGTCGACCGGATCGCCCAGCGCGTGTGCCAGCACCAGCTGCTCGATGCTCTGCCCGGTACCGAACCGCAGCAGCCGTCCGCACAGTCCGCCGATCGTGCGTGCCGCCACTTCCAGGATCCACACCCCCTGCCCGTTGATGCGGCACTCGGCATGTACCGGCCCCTCACACAGGCCGTAGGCGCGGCAAGCCTGGTCCACCCGGCGCTCCAGCTGCGCCAGCATGCCTGCTCCGATACGGCTCGGCGTCACATAATACGTCTCCTCGAAAAACGGACCATCAAGCGGATCGGGCTTGTCGAAGACTGCAAGCATGCGCAGCCGGCCACCTTCGAGCAGCCCTTCGACCGCGACCTCAAAACCGGGGACAAACTGCTCCACGAGCACATGATGGCGCTCCTGTGCATCCACCACCTCGGACAACATGGCCCGGATGCGCGCCACCGCGCTGAGCAGCTCAGCCGGCCCGTCGGCGCGGATGACGCCACGGCTGGCAGAAAGCGCTACCGGCTTCAGCACGCAGGGATAGGGAATGCCGTCAATCTGAGCAGCGAGCGGCAGCTGCAGGTCGATCCGCCGGTGCCAGGGTACGGGCACCCCGCACTTCGCCAGACGCTCGCGGGCCAGGTCCTTGCGCCGCGCCACGCGCACCGCCTCGGACGGATTGTGGCGCAGGCCAAGCGCGCTGCTTGCGCGTGACGCAAGCTCCGTGCTCGAATCATCAGTACCGATGATTGCCGTAAACGGCCGCGTACGGGCTTCGTCGAGGATCCGCGCGAGCGCCGCATCCTGGTTCCCGAAATCGACGTACAGCCCGCGCGCCGGCGGGCTCGCAAGCGCGTACCTGCTCTCCGAGGCGATAACCACTTCCGCGCCGCGCGCCACCGCGGCCTCGATGAACGGCGCGGTACGGTAGCTGCCATGCGGCGCGACCAGCAGCAGTCGCCCCGCAGCAGCCGGACTAGAATCCGCCGCCGCCGCAGCCGCCACAGGTCCCCGAACCACCGACACTCTGGAATACGTTGTTGAACACGAAACTCGGATTGAGGGTGTCGCTGCTGAAATCGATCTCGCAGCCACGCAGATAATTGAGCGCAATGGCGTCAACTGCAAGCGTGAATCCGGATCCGCTCAGAATACAGTCGTAGGGAGTGATCTGCTCGGCATAGGTCATTCCGTAGGACATGCCGCCGCATCCCCCGCCGGTCACAAACACGCGTATCCCCGCAATCTCTCCCTCCGCCTGCCCCTGCAACTCGGCCAGTTTGGCCCGGGCGGCCTCGGTCACGCTCATATCCTCATCGCTGATCTGCTTCTGGTCCATCACATCTGCCGGAGTTGCCATGTCAGTCCCCACAAAAATTGCCAGTATTGAGGCCATTTTATCCCATTTCTGCCACCCCCGGCGACTGTCCCGGAAAAGGCGCCAGCGGACAGCCTGCCCCGCGCTGCGCTATAATCCCGATCACATATCCAATGTGATGGTCACGATCCATGCCAAGAATCATCTATTGCCAGGTACTCAAGCGGGAAGCGGAAGGATTGGACCGTCCACCGCATCCCGGTGCACTCGGCGAACGCATATTCCAGAACGTATCGCGCGAGGGCTGGAACCAGTGGCTCCAGCGACTGGCGATCATCATCAACGAGAACCGGCTGAGCACTGCCGATCCGGGAAGCATCGCGCTCATTGAAAATCACATGCTGGGCTTTTGCTTCGGCGAGGGCAGTCTCGGAAAACTCCCGCCGGGTTTCCGCGCTCCGGGATCGAAAAAGTAGCAGCAACCCGCTCAGTCCCGCGCCAGCGTGACAAACGCCACCGCGTGATCCTCCTCGTCAGCAAGACTGACGTGGGCGCTGTTGATCCCGCGGCTGTGCACGAATTCGGCTGCCACCCCGCTGAACGCTAGCTCCGGTTTCCCGGAAGTGTCGTGCGCCACACCAATGTCATGGTAACCCAGTCCGCCGCTGAATCCGGTGCCCATGGCCTTGGCCGCCGCCTCCTTGGCCGCGAAGCGCTTGGCCAGAAAATGCGCCTTGCGCCCGTCCCGGCGGTAGTCGTGCATTTCCGCAACCGTCAGGATCCGCTGCGCAAACCTGTCACCGTAACGTTCGATGTTTCTCTGCATGCGCGAGACCCGCACGATATCCGTTCCGATTCCGAAGATCACCGCCGCGCCTCCAGCATCAGACGTTTCATCTCGCGCACCGCCTCCTGCATCCCGACAAACAGCGCGCGTGCCACGATCGCATGACCGATGTTGAGCTCCGCGATTTCCGGCATCGCCGCAACTGCCTGCACGTTGTGATAGCTCAGCCCGTGCCCGGCATTCACCTGCAGACCAAGCTCCGTTCCGCGGTCGATGGCAAGCGCGATGCGCCCGAGCTCATCACCACGTTCATGTGCGCTCCCTGCGTCGGCGTAATGTCCGGTATGTATCTCGATCACCGGCGCACCGGCAGCCGCGGCGGCTTCTATCTGCCGCACTTCGGGGTCGACGAACAGCGATACCCGTACCCCGGCTGCGGCCAGCCGCGCACAGGCCGCCTCGACGCGGTCACGGTGTGATACCACATCGAGCCCCCCTTCGGTGGTAAGCTCGGCCCGGCGCTCGGGAACAAGGCAGCACTCCTCGGGACGCAACCGCTCGGCAAACGCCACCATATCCTCGGTAACGGCCATTTCCAGGTTCATGCGGGTCTGCAGCACACCCTTGAGCAGCTCCACGTCGCGCTCCTGGATGTGGCGCCGGTCCTCGCGCAGATGCAGGGTCACGGCATCGGCGCCGGCCTGCTCTGCCTCGATGGCCGCCTGCAGCGGATCGGGATAGCGCGTACCGCGCGCCTGTCGCAGCGTTGCGACGTGGTCAATGTTGACGCCCAGCCTGATCATGGATTCCTTTGTCCCCGGTCCGGTTCGCCCGGCGAGCGCCCCGTGCGGAACAGCGAGCGGCTGTGCAGCGGAATCGCGCCCAGATGGCGGGCGAGACAGGCACGCGTCAGCGCCTTGGTTTCACGCAGGGCGTCCGCATCCGGGAACCGGCCCATGGCCAGGGCCAGAAGGCTTGCCCCTTTCAGGCGGACGCCACCCTCGGCTGCCGGAGCCGGAACCGGTCCGCGCTCGGGCACATAATCATAATCTGCATCAGGGGATATCGGCGAGTTTCCGGCCACCTCCCGGTCGAGCACCAGGCCGTAGCCAAGTTCCTGCAGCAAATGCTTTTCGAACAGCCGCAGCGCGATCTCGGTCGCTGCCGGAGAGCAAAGCCGTTCGAGCGACAGCGCGTAGATGTCGAAAAGATCCTCATGCGGATCGTTCCGGTGCAGCAGGCGTACCAGGAGTTCATTCAGATAGAGGCCGCAGTAAACCTGCCCCGCGGACAGACCAACCCCCCCGCCCACCGCCTCGGCCGCCGTCAGGGTGCCCAATTCACCGCGCCCGGTCCAGCTGATCAGCAGAGGCTGGAATGGCACAAGCAGCGGCCGCAGCGGCGACCGCGGGCGGCGCGCACCCTTTGCGATGAGACCGATACGGCCATGGGCCCGTACAAATGCCTCCAGCAGCAGGCTGGTTTCGCCGTAATGGCTGTGATGTAGGACAAACGCGGCCTGCTGCAGCTCCCGCATGTTCAGACATCGTCTCCGTAGCCGTAGCTTCGCATTGCACGGACATCATCCGACCAGCCTTCCCGCACCTTGATCCAGAGTCCCAGATAAACTTTCGATCCGAACAGCTTCTGCATCTCCAGGCGCGCGCGCCTGCCGATTTCCTTCAGGCGGGCACCCCCCACCCCGATCAGTATCGCTTTCTGTCCTTCCTTTTCAACCAGGATCGTCGCATCGATGCGTATGATCCGCGGTTCGCGCCGGAAACTGTCAATGATGACCGTTGCCGCATAGGGGATCTCCTCACCAAAGCTGCGGAAAATCTGCTCCCGCACCAGCTCCCCAGCCATGAAACGGTCGCTGCGGTCACTCACCTGGTCCGCCGGAAACAGTGCCGGGTGCACGGGAAGATGGGCAAGTACCGCCGCCTCGAGTGCCTCGACACCGTCTCCGGTTCGGGCCGAGACCGGAACAATCCCGGCAAACTCCATCCTTGCACGCGATTCGCTGGTCAGGGGAAGCAGTCTGGTACGGTCTGCGAGCCGGTCAATCTTGTTGATCACCAGCACCACCGGACTGGACTGGCGCCGTGCCAGTGCCAGCGCCGGTGCATCTTCATCCGTCCAGCCTGGCACGCTGATTACCAGCAGCACGCAGTCTACTCCTTCGACACCGCCCGCGGCAGCGCGGTTCAGGTACTGATTCATGCCGCCGCTGCCGCCCTCAAGCACGCCGGGGGCATCCACATAGATGAGCTGCGCATCAGCCTTCGTACGAATACCCAGAATGCGGTGGCGGGTCGTCTGCGGCCGGCGTGAGGTAATGCTGATCTTCTGGCCGACGAGCCGGTTGACCAGTGTCGACTTGCCGACATTGGGCCGCCCGCAGACTGCGACAAAGCCGCTGCGAAAATCAGGCGCTTCCATCACTAGCCTGCGCGGTCAGGACCACATATGCCCGTGCCGCAGCATCCTGCTCGGCGGCGCGGCGGCTGGTGCCCTCGCCGCGCACCGGCTGCGGCAAACCCGAGGCCGCGCATTCCACCGCAAAATGTTGCTGATGCGGCTCCCCCGTGATTTCGATCACATGATAGGAAGGTACGGCGAGCGACAGCTTCTGCAGATATTCCTGGAGGCGCGTCTTGGGATCCTTGAGCACCGCAGCCGGATCGACCTCATCCAGGGCGCTGCGGTAAAGCCGCCCGATCACGCTTGTGGCCGCGGCAAAGCCTCCATCGACGAAAACCGCACCGAATACCGCTTCCAGGGCGTCGGCCAGGATTGAGTCACGGTCATGCCCGCCGCTCTTCAGCTCGCCTTCGCCGAGCTGCAGGCGGTCGCCGATCCGGGCATCGCGCGCCAGACGTGCCAGCGTTTCCTGGCGCACCAGCCGGGCCCGTACCCGCGTAAGCTCGCCCTCGGTCAGGTCAGGAAATCGCCGATAGAGCGCCTCGGCGATGACCAGGCCAAGAACACTGTCGCCGAGATACTCGAGGCGTTCGTTGTTTCTGCCGCCCTTGCTGCGGTGAGTAAGCGCACGCGCCAGCAGCGCTGGATCGGAAAATGCGTGCCCCAGACATTCAGCCAGCAGCGTACCGCGTCCGGTCACTTCGCTCCCAATTGCACCGTGTCGTTGAAGTCGAGCAGCGCCGTCACGTTGTAGACCAGCGGCACCCGCACTTCGTAGGCAATCTGCACGACCTGCGGACCGTTCGCCTGTGGCCGCGCGACGTGCAAGTCGGTCCTGAGGTCCACGTAGGAAACGCTATCAATCTCAAAGCGCCGGGACAGGGAAGCATGAATGTCGCTCTTTGTCATGGTGGCCGCATTAGGCTGGCTTGCCAGTCCGGCCAGATCGGTCTTCACGTCCGCGTTGTTGATATAGGCCGGGGCAAGCTTGAAGGCAATCAGCACGAAAAATGCTGCCACCGCTGCTGTCACCAGAAGGCTCCAGAATGTCATCCCCAACTGCTTCCCACGTACGCGCATCGCCGCTGTCTCCATATCTCTATGTCCTGACCGGTCAGTGAATGATCCGCCCGATCCTGCTCCACCGGACACCGCCATCGCTGGCGACATCCCAGCTGAACCAGATCATGAACGCCTTGCCGACGATGTTCTTTTCCGGAACAGTTCCCCAGTAGCGGCTGTCCCAGCTGCGGTCCCGGTTGTCACCCATCACGAAGTACTGTCCGGGCGGGACGGTGAACTCCATCGGAGCCTGCTGCGGCCGGCTGCTGAGCAGTATGTCGTGCACCACCCCGTCCAGGTCTTCGCGGACCTTGCGCGACACGATGCCGTGCTGCCGGCCTTCGCTGTACACAAACTGCCCGTCCGCCGTCTGCGGCATCAGTTTACCGTTGATGTACAGCTTCTTATCATTGTAGACGATATGGTCGCCCGGTAGCCCCACTACGCGCTTGATATAGTCTACCGACGGATTCCCCGGGTAACGGAATACCATGACATCTCCCCGTTTCGGCTCGCCTACCGCTATGATTTTCCGGTTGAGCACCGGCAGCCTCAGCCCGTAGTCGAACTTGTTCACAAGGATGAAATCGCCGATGCGCAGAGTCGGCTCCATGGATCCGGACGGGATGCGAAAAGGCTCTACAACAAAGCCCCGCACCAGGAACACCACGAGAATGACGGGGAAAAAGGCCCTGGCGTATTCCACCAGCACAGGTTCCTTGCCGGCGTCTTGCACAGCCTCAATCGCGGCCCCCGTCTGCTCCAGGGACAACACCGCCTTGCGCCGCGAAGGTGCAAACAGTACACGGTCCGCGGCCCAGATGACGCCGGTCACAACGAGTGCGATTAACAATATGAGTGCAAATGACATGGCGCTATTTCCCACCCACGCGCAGCACTGCCAGAAATGCTTCCTGCGGAATTTCGACTGAACCGAGCTGTTTCATGCGTTTTTTTCCTGCCTTCTGCTTTTCCAGCAGTTTGCGTTTCCGGGAGATGTCACCGCCATAGCACTTGGCAGTAACGTTCTTGCGCAGCGCCTTCACCGTCTCGCGCGCGAGAATGCGCGAGCCGATGGCAGCCTGGATTGCCACATCGAACATCTGGCGGGGTATCAGATCCTTCATCCGCCGCACCAGGTCCTGGCCCCGGTAATGGCTCTGGTCGCGGTGCACGATGATCGACAGGGCGTCCACCGTCTCGCCGTTGATCAGCATGTCCAGCCGGACAAGTTCCGATGCCCGGAACTCCAGAAAATCGTAGTCGAGTGATGCATACCCGCGGCTGACCGACTTCAGCCGGTCAAAGAAATCAAGCACCACCTCATTGAGCGGCAATTCGTACGTCAGCATTACCTGCCGCCCCACGTACTGCATGTTCCGCTGGATTCCCCGCTTTTCCATGCACAGACCCATGACCGGCCCGACATACTCCTGCGGCACCAGAATGCTTGCCCGGATGATCGGCTCGCGGATTTCCTCGATCTGCCCCGGATCGGGCAGTCTGGCCGGATTCTCCACCGCGACGGTTTCACCGCTCGTGGTCAGCACTTCGTACACCACGGTCGGCGCGGTGGTGATCAGGTTGAGGTTGTACTCGCGCTCCAGGCGTTCCTGGATGATCTCCATATGCAGCATGCCGAGAAACCCGCAGCGGAAACCGAACCCGAGGGCCTGGGAGGTTTCCGGCTCGAAATGAAGCGAGGCATCATTGAGGCTCAGCTTATCGAGCGCCGTGCGGAATGCATCGTAGTCTGAGGCATCGACCGGATAAAGCCCCGCGAACACCCTCGGCTTGATCTCCTTGAATCCGGGTAGTGCAGCGGCCGCCGGCCTGTCCGCATGGGTAATCGTGTCGCCGACGCGTGCGCTGCGCACATCCTTGATGCCGGCGATCACATAGCCCACCTCTCCCACCCCGAGTTCCGGAGTCGATCTGCGCTTGGGCGTGTAGATCCCGGTCTGTTCGACGTGATATTCACGTCCGCTGGCCATGAGACGGATCTTCTGTCCGGTACCGAGAGTCCCCTGCATGACCCGTATGAGCGACACTGTTCCGAGGTAGTTATCGAACCAGGAATCGATGATCAAGGCCTGCAGCGGCGCCTGCGGATCGCCACGCGGCGGCGGCACCTGGCTGATCACCGCCTCCAGGATGTCCTCGATGCCCTCTCCGGTCTTGGCGCTTGCCCGTACGGCACCGGAGGCGTCGATACCGATGATATCGGCGATCTCCTTGATCACGCGCACGGGGTCCGCCTGCGGCAGATCGATCTTGTTGAGGACCGGCAGGATCACCAGATCGAGCTCAGCAGCGGTATAGCAGTTGGCGACGGTCTGGGCCTGGACGCCCTGGGCGGCATCCACCACCAGCAGCGCCCCCTCGCAGGCCGTCAGTGAGCGCGACACTTCATACGAAAAATCCACATGCCCGGGGGTATCGATCAGGTTCAGCCGATAGGTCCTGCTGTCGCGGGCACGGTAGTCGAGGGCCACGGTCTGGGATTTGATCGTGATTCCGCGCTCACGCTCGAGATCCATGGAATCGAGCACCTGCTCTTCCATTTCGCGCGCCTCCAGGCCACCGCACAGCTGGATAAAGCGGTCCGCCAGCGTCGATTTTCCGTGATCGATATGAGCAATGATCGAAAAATTCCGGATCAGGTGCCTGTCCCATGCCGCCATTTAGATGTTCTCTT
>JAJYCY010000074.1 GCA_021778035.1 Pseudomonadota bacterium | reverse complement strand
ATTGATTATTGGTGCCGGTGCGCAGACTCGAACTGCGGACCTACTGATTACGAATCAGTTGCTCTACCAACTGAGCTACACCGGCGCACAGCCAGAGAATAAAGAATTCTCTGGCTGAAGAACAGCTGGATTGCGGTTAAGTTTTACCCTGCCGTCGGGTTGGCCTGACGCATCCTGATAATAACATCCACCCCTTCCATCTGGGCACCCGGAGGCAGGGCGGGGAGTCCCGTGATCCGGACGTCATTGGCGTCGATATCAGTCAGCTTTCCCGTGACTACATCGTAGAAATGATGATGCGGAACCATGTTGGGGTCGTAGAAAACCTTCGTCGGATCAACGATCAGCTGGCGGATCAGGCGTTTTTCAGCAAACAGGCCCAAGGTATTGTAAACGGTGGCCTTTGAAACCTGAGTCTGGTCATTGTTGACCAGCGCAAACACGTCTTCGGCTGAATAATGTCCTTTGCGCGAGAATAATTCCCGGGCGATCTCTACCCTTTGTGCGGTGGGATTGATCCCGTGTTCCCGCAGCATGGCAATAATTTCATCATGGGTATAGGTTTTCGGTTCCATAACCACGGTATCCATGGGTGTAACCGCGTCAGCAGAAAGTAGAGCACGTTGCATAGATTTAGACCGATTATAAGTTAGGAGTGTTACTAAGTCTAATCACATCCGAACTAGACTGAATTGACCGAGATCAAGCAAAGCGCTACGACCGAGCATCAGGTCTGCCGCTAGCCGCGCCGAAGCAGGCGCCAGAACGATTCCGTTCCGGAAATGGCCGGTATTCACATAGAGCCCAACGATCTCCGGATGTCTGCCGATATAGGGAATTCCGTCCGGTGACCCAGGCCTCAACCCGGCCCAGTGGCGCTCGATCTGCCAGTTCCCGAGTTCGGGAACCATCTCGCACGCTGCCGAAAACAGCAAATCCCGGGCCTCCGCCGTCGCTGACTTGTCAAACCCGACCTCTTCCTGCGTGCTGCCCACCAGGATCCTGCCATCGCGTCGCGGAATCACATACCGCGCTCCACGGATTAGGATATGCGATACTGGCGCGGACTCGCCCTTCAGGAGGAGCATCTGACCCTTCACGGGGCGCAGCGGCAGATCCAGTCCCACTGTTTCCAGCAAAGCGGCACTCCAGGGACCAGCTGCGATGAGACAGCGGTTTGCAGGCAGGACGCCGGACTCCGTAACAATACCGCGCAGACTGCCGTCAGTACGCCGGAAACCGGTGACCGCCAGCCCTTCCCGGAACCCGACTCCCAAAGATCGCAGACGCTGCACCAGCGCCTTGATCAATTGCGGATTCCTGATCTGAGCGACATCCGCGAGACTGACCGCCATACCAGAACCGTTCCGCAACCCGGGCTCCAGCCGGGATAACTGCTCCGGATCGACCAGCTCTGCATTCAGGCCATGGGAACGGCACCAGTCCACGCCAACGCGACTGTCTTCTGCATCGAGGATCAGCAGACCAGAACGCGTCCATTCGGAGTCGATGCCAGTCTCTCGCCGCAGCGACTCCGCCAGCTCCGGATAGATGTCCTGGCTCCAGCGCGCCAGCGGATGCACTGCTTCGGGATATCGCCAGGGGTAGAGCGGCGAAAGGATGCCGCCCCCCGCCCAGGAAGCCTCCTGCCCCACGGGCTGCCGGTCGATGATGACCACATCCTCCCCGGCCTGCGCCAGTTCCAGCGCCGAAAGCAGCCCGATAATGCCACCGCCGACAACATAACAGGGTGTACTCATGCAGCCGGCCCGGGATCAAGCCCGCCGGAATCGCGACCGGCTCGCTGCGAAAACGGTATCCACTCTGGAGCACGGCTTCCGCAGCAGACCTTCCCGGTGACACGCCGGAATCCGCTGGACGCATGGCACGGGCAAGAACGGTTCACGGCTGGTCACGCAGCTCCCGGGGCACTGGAAAGATCACGCGTTCTGCCTCGGCGGGCTGTTCGTGAACCAGCACAGCGCCACGCTCGCGCAATCGGCTAACCACCTGCTGCACGAGAATCTCCGGCGCCGAGGCCCCAGCTGTCAGGCCGACACACCGCGCACCGGCCAGCCATTCAGAACGGATGTCCTGCGGACCATCGATCATGTAAGCGCTCACTCCCAGCGCTTCCGCCAGCTCGCGGAGACGGTTGGAGTTGGAGCTGTTGACCGACCCGACCACAAGCACCACGTCACAACGGCGTGCCAGTGCACGCACGGCATCCTGGCGATTCTGTGTCGCGTAACAAATGTCATCCTTGCGCGGGCCCTGGATCTGCGGAAACCGTGCGCGCAGCGCTTCGATAACCAGCGTCGTGTCATCCACGGAAAGCGTCGTCTGCGTGACGAACGCCACTCTGTCGGGATCCTTCACCTGCACCCGCAGTACGTCCTCGGGGGTTTCGATGAGATAGATCCCGTCCTGCGCCTGGCCCAGTGTCCCCTCAACCTCTGGGTGGCCGGCATGCCCGATCAGGATGCACTCGATTCCCTGGCGCCGGTAACGGACAACTTCCATGTGCACCTTGGTCACCAGAGGACAGGTGGCGTCAAACACCTTGAGGCGCCGTCTCTCGGCTTCGCGCCGGACTGCCTGGGAAATACCGTGAGCACTAAAAATGACTGTGGCGTCGTCCGGTACCTGGTCAAGCTCATCGACAAATACCGCACCCTTGTCCCGCAGGCCGTCCACGACGAAACGATTGTGCACCACTTCGTGACGCACATAGATCGGCGCGCCGAAACGCTTCAGCGCCTGTTCGACGATCTCGATCGCGCGGTCCACGCCAGCACAGAAGCCGCGCGGACTGGCAAGGATGAGCTCCATGGAAACCGTTCCAGAAATTACTGATGGCTATGGGCTGACTTCGTGCTTCACATTATCATCCGGACGCATGCCCCGGTCCAACCGGAGGCGGTTCCACGGACATAATTTCCACATCAAAAACAAGGTCATGGCCCGCGAGCGGATGGGAAAAATCGACGGCTACGTCGGCATCTTCCGTCGCCATGATCCTGCCTGGCACCTCCTCGCCAGTTGGCAGCGTGAATCCGATCACCGTTCCAGGTTCCAGCGCCATTTCCGCCGGAAAATGCGAGCGCGGCAGGATACGGACATTTTCGGCGAGGCGCGGACCGTAGGCATCGGATGCGGCGACCTCAAAATGCCGTTTGTCACCAGCATGCAGTCCGATCAGGCATCGCTCCAGCCCGGCCGCGAGATTGCCCCGGCCTACCATCAGGGTGAGCGGCTCGCTTTCATCGCTGCGGTCCACCAGCGTGCCGTCACCCAGCTGCAGGACGAACTGCAGCGTGACGAGACATCCTTCCGTTACCGCAAGGTCAGTCATGCCGGCGAAAACGCAGTCCGAGCGTGTCGAGTAGCAGCAGTGCTGCTCCGACCGTAATGGCCGAATCGGCGACGTTGAATGTCGGCCAGTGCCAGCTGCGGTAGTAGAGATCCAGGAAATCCACGACGTAGCCGTGCATGATCCGGTCAGTGACATTGCCGGCTGCGCCACCAAGAATGAGCATCAGCGCCACAGCCACCTGCCCATCCCCAGAGCCGAGACGGCCGATCATCACCAGGATAATGACCGACGCCGCGATTCCTACAATGATGAAGAACCCGTTCTGCCAGCCGGACGCGGAGCTGAGAAAACTGAACGCCGCTCCGGTGTTAAACGCCAGCGACAGGTTGAGAAACGGAGCCACCGCAATGCCGTGCGCGGCCAGATGGGTGACAGCCAGATACTTCGTCAGCTGGTCGGCCACATACACGAGCACGGCAATCCAGATCAGCCGGAACATCAGGCGTAGGCCCTCGACTCGCCCGGCCCGGCCACGTTTGAGGCACAGCGTCCGCACAGGGCAGGGTGTCCGGGATCCGATCCGACGTCAGCACGGTGATGCCAGCAGCGCACGCATTTGGCGTGGACCGACGCGCTGATTCTGATCCTGAGCCCTTCGATGCCACAGGTGGCGACGTCGGCAGGCGCGTCCCGCAGCGGATGGATCCGGGCATAGGACGTGATCAGCACAAAGCGCAGCTCATCCTTCAGCATGGCGAGGCGATCAAGCAGCGCGGCGTCACAGTACAGATCAACCTCCGCATCCAGCGATGAACCGATCGCTCCTGCCACCCGTGCCTTCTCGAGCTCCCGCGCTACCTGCTCGCGGACTTCCAGCACCACGGACCAGAAGGAGTCAGTCGTTTCGGGCGGTGCATCTGCACTGGGCCTGGGGATGGCATGCCATTCATCAAGAAACACGCTCTCTGCAGGCCTCTGTGGCATGGCCTGCCAGACTTCCTCGGCGGTAAAACTCAGGATCGGCGCCATCCACCGGACCAGGGATTCGAGGACATGAAGCATCGCGGTCTGCGCAGAACGCCGCGCCAGACTGCTGCGGCCGGTCGTATAGAGGCGATCCTTGATCACGTCAAGATAAAAACTGCCCATCTCCACCACACAGAACTGGTGCAGTTTCTGGTAGACCAGATGGAAGGAAAATGCCTCGTACGCATCCTGCAACTGCTGCTGAAGCCGGAATGTCTTCTCTAGCGCCCACCGATCCAAAGCCAGCATCTGCGACGGCGCAAGCGCATCCCGTGCATCGAAGCCGGCCAGGTTTCCGAGCAGGTAGCGCGCGGTGTTGCGGATGCGGCGGTAGGAATCTGCCATGCGCTTCAGGATCTCGTCGGAGATGTTCATTTCGGCACGATAATCGGTGGCCGCAACCCACAGCCGCAGGATGTCTGCCCCGAGGGTGCCGATCACCTTCTGCGGAAACACCTGGTTGCCCAGCGATTTCGACATCTTCATACCCTTGGCGTCGACCGTGAAACCATGGGTCAGGACAGACCGGTACGGGGCCGAGCCGCGGGTGGCAACCGATGTGAGCAGCGACGACTGGAACCATCCCCGGTGCTGATCCGATCCTTCCAGATAGAGATCGGCCGGCTGACCGAGTTCCGGACGGCGATCCAGGACACAGGCATGGGTCACACCGGAATCAAACCACACATCCAGCGTATCGATGATTTTTTCGTAACGCGCCGCGTCCCCGCCAAGGAGTTCCGCAGGATCAAGATCAAACCAGGCATCGATGCCGTGCTGCTCGACCATGCCCGCAACCTTTTCAATCAGCACGGCCGTGTCCGGATGCAGCTTTCCGGTCTGCCGCTCGACAAACAGGGCGATCGGAACCCCCCAGGTCCGCTGACGCGAAATGCACCAGTCGGGACGGGTGGACACCATACCCTCGATGCGCGCCTGCCCCCAGTCGGGTATCCACCTGACCTTGTGTATTGCGGCAAGAGCCTGCGTGCGCAGTCCCGCCTGGTCCATGCCGATGAACCACTGCGGGGTGGCACGGAATATCAGCGGGGTCTTGTGCCGCCAGCAGTGCGGATAGCTGTGGCGCAGCGCCTCGACCCGAAGCAGCGCGCCACGAGCCTTCAGGAGTTCGACGACGTGATCGTTAGCCGCGAAGACATGCTCACCCGCAAAATACTCGGTTCCAGGAAGAAACCGGCCATCGCCCCCCACGGGATTCTCCACCGCAAGGCCATAGCGCGCGCCGACAATAAAATCTTCCTGACCATGGCCTGGCGCGGTATGGACTGCTCCGGTGCCGGATTCGGTCGTGACATGCTCACCGAGGATGATCGGCACCTCGCGCGCGAGAAAGGGATGGCGCAGGCGCAGCCCTTCCAGATCGGAACCGCGGCAGGTAGCAATCACATGATAGTCATCCATGCCGTAGCGCAGCATGGCGTCCTTCATCAGGGCTTCCGCCAGCAGCAGCCGCTCGGGACTGTGTCCGTTTATGCATTGCACAAGCACATATTCGGCCACAGGGTTGAGTGCAACTGCCTGGTTGGCCGGCAATGTCCACGGCGTAGTGGTCCAGATCGGAACCGACACCGGACCGCTACCCCTGTGTCCGGCCGGCGCACGGCAACGCGCGAACAGCTCTTCCTCGTCGACCAGCATGAACCGCACGTCGATGGCGGGCGAAGTCCTGTCCTCGTATTCGACCTCGGCCTCCGCGAGCGCAGAGCCACAGTCGATGCACCAGTGAACCGGCTTGAAGCTCTTGTAGAGGTGACCCTGGGCGATCACCTTGCCCAGCTCGCGGATGATGTCGGCCTCAACGCCGAAATCCATAGTGAGATAGGGGTGCTCCCAGTCGCCCACGACACCGAGGCGCTGGAAGTCGGCACGCTGCCCGTCCACCTGCCGGGCCGCGTACTCGCGGCAGGCCTTGCGGAAGGCGTCCGGCCTGACCTTTTCCCCAGCCTTGCCGATCTTCTTTTCAACCATATGCTCGATCGGCAGGCCGTGGCAGTCCCAGCCGGGAACATAGGGCGCATCAAAGCCGGCCAGCGTCCGCGACTTGACGATGATGTCCTTAAGGATTTTGTTGACCGCATGACCGATATGAATGTCGCCGTTGGCATACGGCGGACCGTCATGAAGGATGAACCGTGGCCGGTTGCTGCCCCGCTGCCGCATGAGCCGGTAAAGGTCAAGCTCCCGCCAGCGCCTGAGCACCTCGGGTTCACGCGCCGCCAGACTGGCTTTCATCGGAAAATCAGTCTGCGGCAGATTCAGGGTCTGCTTGTAGTCTTTTTCTTTTGCGTCCATCAGTGCAGCCTTTCAGTCACCGGCCGGTCCTGGCCGATGCACCTCACCGCACCAGCGGCCGGCATCCCCTGGAAAACCCGGAACCGCATTTTCCGCCGTGGCCGCAGAAAAGTCCAAGGCACGCGGGTCAACGCCACCGTCTGGCCTCGAGCCACGCGCGCGCCTCGGCGATATCCTGTCCGATCCGCACCCGCAGCGCGTCGAACGAGGCAAAACGCTGCTCGTCCCGCAGCCTGTGCAGAAATTCGACACTGACCTGCTGGCCGTAGATGTCTCGGTTGAAATCAAGCAGGTGCACTTCGAGCAGGGTCCGCGTCCCTTCGACGGTCGGCCTGGTACCGACATTGGCGACGCCCGCCACGGGCCCGTCCTCCACGCCCAGAACCTCGACAACATAGACGCCTCGCACCGGACTCACCTTCCGGTGCAGGTGAATATTCGCAGTAGGCACTCCGATCGTGCGTCCACGCTTGTCGCCGTGCGCCACCCGTCCGGACATGCGGAAACCGCGGCCAAGAAGCCGCGCGGCTTCCTCCAGCGCTCCGGCGGCAAGCGCTTCGCGGATCCGGGTACTGCTCACACGCATGCCGTCTACGCTGAATGTGTGCATCGGTGCAACCGCGAATCCGTTTTCCTGTCCGACCCGCTGCAGCAGGCCGAAATCTCCAGCGCGCCGCCGGCCAAATCGGAAATCATCCCCGACAACGAGAAAACGCACCCCGATTCCGTCGATCAGGATCCTGCGGATGAAATCCCCGGCTTCCATTTCCGCCAGCCACCTTCCGAAGCGCAGACACAGAACGCGGTCGACGGAGTAGCGCCTGAGCGCCATCAGCTTGTCGCGCAGGCGCATGATGCGTGCCGGAGCTTCCACCGGCTGAAAAAATTCCTGTGGCTGCGGTTCGAACAACACCACGGCCGTCGGCAACCGGAATTCCGACGCTTTCTCCGCGAGCTGGCCGATCACCGCCTGATGGCCGAGATGGACGCCATCGAAATTCCCGATGGTGGCCACGCACCCCCGGTGGCAAGGGCGCAGATTGTGGTATCCGCGTATCAGTTCCATAGGGGAAAACCGCGGTCGCGCTGACGGTACCGGCAGGCAGCCGCGCATCCTGCCGGCACGCGCAGTCCCGGCACCTGCCGCAGCAGGTCTTGTCTCCCGGCAACGTTGATCACACTGCCCAGTCCGGATCGAATTCCTGGATCACTTCGTCCAGCGGACGCCGGCCGGAAAAACCTTCATGATAGGTGTGATAATGCCCGATCCTGAGTTCCGGAAACTTCCAGCACAGGTACCCGTCGCCGGTATCAAAATCGACCAGCCACAGCCCCTTTACCACGAGGCCAAGCCGTTCCATTTTCGCAACCCAGCGTTTGACGATGGCCTCGTAGCGGCATTCGATGTCCCGGATCATGGGATTGGTCGGAACCATCGATTCCAGCCGGCGCCGGACCGGATCAAGCTCGGTATGCGCAGCCTGGGTGATCGAGCGCACCAGCGGGAACAGGTCGCGCGCTTCGGCCAGCGTGAAAATCCGCGGGTCATTCGGTGCGACAATCTGGAATATGCTCGAACCTCTACTCATCGGCATCCGCCTGTTGCATTACCAGCTGCCGGGGCCGCACGCCGAGCAGCAGCAGCGTCCCCGCATAGACCAGCATACCAGCAACCACCCAGAATGCCAGCCGCGCGACGCGCTGCAATGCCGGCGCATCGAGCCAGGCGGCAAGCGTGCCGGACCCCCACCACAGCAGCACACCCATCACCGCGCTTGCCACAACGAGCTTCACGAGATAGCTGCCGAGGCCCGGGCCGGGCCGGTATACCTGCTGCCGCAGCAGGGCACGTAGCAGCAGCCCGGCATTGACATAGGCCGACAGGGAGGTGGCAAGGGCAAGGCCCGCGTGCGCGAGCGGGAACACCAGCGCCAGGCTGAGGACCATGTTGGATACCAGCGCCACCACTCCGATCCGCACCGGGGTACGGGTATCCTGGCGCGAGTAGAACCCTGGTGCGAGAACCTTGATCAGCAGAAATCCGGTCAACCCGAATGCAAAGGCTGTGAGGCTGCGCGAAGCCATGACCACGTCGTGCGATCCGAAGGCACCATAGCGAAAGAGCGTGGCAAGCATCGGTCCGCCGAGAACCATCAGCGCGACGGTCGCCGGAAATGCGACCAGCAGAACAAGACGGATCGCCCAGTCGAGCGTATGCGAAAAGGCGTTGCGCGAGTCACGCACATGCTTCTCCGAGAGGCTCGGAAGAATCACCGTACCCAGGGCAATGCCGAACACCCCGACGGGAAACTCCATCAGCCGGTCGGAATAATAGAGCCACGACACGCTGCCTGTGATCAGGAATGACGCAAGCAGCGTGTCGACCAGCAGGTTTATCTGGGAAATCGATACGCCAAAAATCCCCGGGATCATGAGCCGGAACACACGCCGCACACCCTCGTCACGCAGCACCGGGTGCGGGCGCGGAAGCAGCCGCAGACGCATCAGGAACGGTATCTGGAACAGCAGCTGCGCTACACCCGCGATTGCCACACCCCAGGCGAGAGCAAGTACCGGACTGTGCATGCGAGGAGCGATCAGCAGCGCGGCCGCGATCAGCGACAGGTTCAGCAGCACCGGCGTGAACGCCGGCACCGCGAAGCGGCCGTAGGTGTTCAGCATGCCTGCCGACATGGACACCAGCGATATGAACAGGATGTAGGGGAAGGTGATGCGCAACATCTGCACTGTCAGCCCGAACTTCGCCGGCACAGCGATAAAGCCCGGCGCAAGCACCGACACCAGCAGGGGTGCCGCCAGGACCCCGACAACGCTCACCCCCAGCAGCACGATCACCAGCACGCCCGCAACATGATCGGCAAAGGCCCGGAT
>JAJYCY010000012.1 GCA_021778035.1 Pseudomonadota bacterium | reverse complement strand
GGTATTCGCCACGCTGCACCGGGCGGCGGCGACGGATGATGCTCTCGAGAATGTCGAGATCCGATTCGGATACGCCTACTGGAAGGCACAGCTGGAAAAGCGTGCACTCCCGGCAGGCAACCCTGAGTCTCTGGAAATCGTACTGCGGTACCGCTGGGTCTTCTTGCATAGGCCGCCTGGACGACGAACTGCCGACATTCGCGCCAAAAGCGCGCAGAACTCGGTGGTTATTATGCCACACAACCCCCCGGCAGGGCAGTTCCCGGCATCGCGCGGGCACCGGTCTTCCCCTGTGTCGTCATGCCACCCCCGGCGGGCCGTTCTTTGGTGGATCCTTTGCCGACAGGCGTTAGAGCGTGCCTTTATCTGGGGGACGCTTTTGATCTATCTGTTTGATTATAAATTGGTTTGAGCAGACTGATTCACTCCATCCAGCGTTTTGGAAACGACATGTCTGACGGAACTGAACTGGGCATCTACCAAGTTATCAGCGACTAAGTTACTGGGATGCATCAAGGCCGTCTTGTGGCGTGGACGCCGGGACAGGAAGTGATGACAGACGTTGCCTTCGCTGCCAGATGGTGCAAACAGAAAACAAGCCGGATCACCCTGATTGCCACTGACCCGGGCGCAACGTGCAGGACTGAGCCCGGCACATCCGCAATACCCTCGCTAACTGTCGCGACGATGCACAGCACTGCACTTTGCTGATCACCCGGGGCGATCAGTACAGCCGGCCCGCCGCCGGCACAGGCGTTTCATCCACAGAGCGCAACGCGGCGCACCCTGCGGGTCAGGCTATTTCCTCGCGTCACCCCCCATGGGCACCGGATTATCAAGATTGGTTTTGAAATCCCTGCCGGGGTGTTCGACATCGATGTCCAGGTAAATCCGCCTGTTCTCTTCCGATTCAAAGTAGATTTTCAGCGCGCCATCGCCGCTGCCCTCGATGACAAAAGGGTGTCCTTCCGGGTTCGCAATCGTGGTGCCGCTGATCGGGTCCGTAGTTTCGGTACGCATAACGCCCTCCTCCGGTCTCAAAGACTGCCGGGACCGTATGACAGACGTACTCCCGCGCAATCAGATTGTCAACTGCTCTGGATCGGAAGGGGAACAGGGGTGGGACAGCAGCTCCTGCCCGAAAGCAGAGTCCGTCGTCCCACCCGTTCGATACCGCGCCGGCGCTCGATTTTGCCGGGCGGGGCAGCAGCTACTTTTTTGCCGGCCTGGCAGCGATTTCCTCAAGACGGGTTGCGCGGACGATGTTGCCATTGAGTCCGGCTTCCCTGGCCGTGCCACCATAGGCGACTGCCATGAGCTGGCTGTAATACATCACCGGGATATGGAATTTCGTCCCGTACTTCTTGTTGATCTGATCCTGGTATACCTCGACATTCATCTGGCACACCGGGCAGGGAGTCACGATCATTTCCGCCCCGAAATCGTACGCGGACTCTATGATCTTCTTGATCTGCGCCTGGCTTTTGTCGGGCTCGCTGAAAGCGAGCGCGCCGCCACAGCAGGTCACTTTCTGGTCGTACTTTTCGACCGGTTCTGCGCCCATGATCTCGGTCAGCTTGTCGAGATACTTCGGGTTCTCGAACGACTCGCCGGCAACACCGAATGGCCGATTGGTCTGACACCCGACATAGCCCGCTATCTTGATGCCTTCCAGCGGCTTGACGACAGGCTTGGCAAGCTCCTCATAACCGAAATCCTCGATGAGAACCTCGACCATATGGCGGATCTCGACGTCGCCCTTGTAATCCATGTCGAGCCCCGCTTCCTTGAGCGCCTCCTTCGTGTCCGCCAGAAGCTGGGCCGACCCCGACAGCCGTTCATGCGTCTCCTTGGTACCCAGCCAGCACGCGGCGCATGTCGCCACGATGTTCTGCCCGGGATTGTGTTTCTCCGAAAGCGCGATATTGCGGGCATTCATGGCATGCCGCGGCAGTTCACCGCCTTCGGCATAACCGATCGACGCTCCGCAGCAGTTCCAGTCGGGAATCTCGTTCAGCTTGACGTCCAGCGTCTTGCACATGGATTCGACCGAAACCATGTAGTTGGATGCCGAAGCCTTGCGCTCCGAGGAGCAGCCGGGATAAAAGGAATATTCTTTTTTCGCCATGATACGCTCCTTACGACGCGAAACCCTTGCGCCGGTTCTCGATCTCTTGGGCCTTCTTCACCATCTTGTGAATGTCTCCCGCGCCCTTGCACTTGCCGCCGCCAAGCAGACCCAGGGGATTCAGCCGCCCGGTCTTGAACATCCCGATCCCCACCGGCAGCATTGCCAGACCTTTTTTCACTCCGTTCGCAAAACCATCCATGAAATAAAGTCCGACAGACAGCTTGAGCTCGTTGACCCGCCCGCCCTTCATGATGTTCTGCCAGAACAGCTTGGCAAAACGGCGGGTGGGATTCATCTTGGGCGCAATGCCGAGCCGATGGGCGTAGTTTGCAAGACCGTGCATGATGTGGGTAATCGGAAGCTCGCGCGGACAGCGTACAATGCAGTTGTAGCACGATGTGCACATCCACATGGATTCGCTTTTGAGCACTTCGTCGCGCTTGCCTGCGCGGATCATCATGAAAATCTCCTGCGGCGGGTGCTCCCAGTACGGCCCAAAGGGACATGAGCCCGAACAGACGCCACACTGCATGCACATCTTGACCCAAGGGCCCTCTTCCACATTCGCCTCGACCTCTTTCAGGAAGTCGTTGCGGTATTTCTCAACCATCGCATTGTTACGCTCGCTCATGATCAGCTCCTAGAACTTCATGGGGCTCAGGCCGATTTTCTGGATCGTTTCGGCCATCTCATTGATGATCTTCGGTGCACGCTGGATGTCGGTAATCGCTACTTCGCAGGTGCGCACGCGTTCGACCTCGAGCGACATTCCCTTGAGAGTATCGTCGATCTTGCTCATGCGGTAATGCGCCATTTCCGAACCCTTGACGAAGTGGCACTGGTAGTTCTCGCCCTTCTGGCACCCCATCAGCAAGACGCCGTCATAACCAGCGGTCAGTGCATCATTAATCCAGATGGTGTTCACGCTCCCAAGGCAGCGCACCGGAACGACGCGCGCGAACGCGCTGTACTGGATCCGGTTCATAGCAGCCATATCAAGTGCGGGATAGGCATCATTCTCGCAGGCCAGCACCAGGATCCGCGGCTTTTCCGAAAACTGGTCAGGAACGTCCACGGCCTTTACCTGGTAGCCGACGGTATCCACCGAATAGTTTTCAAAGGAGATCACCCGTACCGGACAGGCACCCATGCAGGTGCCGCAGCGGCGGCAGCGCGATTCGTTGAACAGAGGGTAACGCTGCTCGTCCTCATCGATCGCACCAAACGGGCACTCGACGGTACACCGCTTGCACTGGGTGCATCCTTCGCGGCGGAAGGCTGGAAAACTCAGATCGCCGGACCGGGGATGTGCGGCGCGGCCAAGCGCCGCATTTTCCGCAGCCTGGATCGCCTTGAGGGCGGCGCCAGTTGCATCTTCTGTCGCCTGCACGATGTCCATTGGGCGGCGTACCGGCCCGCACGAATAGATTCCGGTGCGCCGGGTCTCGTACGGAAAACAGATGAAATGCGAATCGTTGAATCCGTACCTGAGCATCGGCAGATCCTTGCCCTGCCGGTAGGTGAGATTAAGGATGGATACCACCTTGCCATCGCCCGCAGCAGCCTGATCCTGTCCTTCGACATTCGGTGTCCCGCCGGCGGCGTCTATATCGACTCCGGAGTTGGCCACCATACCGGTTGCCAGCACGACTAGATCGGCCTTGGCGACGGCATCGTCGTTGAGTATGAGGTCCTTGAATTTGACCTGCAGCTCGGCGCCGGGGACGACCTCGCTGACCTTGCCCTTGGTAAAGATAACGCCCTTGCGCTGCGCGCTGCGATAAAAATCTTCACCGTTCCCCGGGGTACGCAGATCTGTGTAGACCACCACTGCATCCACGTCCGGATTGGAATCCTTGAAGTACATGGCCTGCTTGATGCTGGTATTACAGCAGTGCCCGGAGCAGTATGGGAGATTCTTGCCGGTTTCGTCACGCTGGCCGGCGCACTGCACAAACACCACGCTCTTGATTTCCCGCCCATCCGAAGGCCGCCTGATCGGCGCCCCGTTGGCCGCACGCGCAAGCTGCTCGAGCCCTGCCTGATCCACTACATCCGGGGACTTTCCGCCACCGAGTTCCGGCAGCTTTTTCACATCGTAAGGCTCGAAACCGCTTGCCATGATGATGGCGCCGACGTTTTCCGTCGTAGTACCGCCTGACTCCTTGGAAATGTCGATGCTGAACTGCCCGGGCGCACCGCTGGTTCGACTGACTACGGAATTCAGGTATACCGTAATCCGCTTATCGGATTCGATCCGCTTGAGCAGAGCCGGCATGCCGGTCTCTATCGGGTCGGCATAGGGCTCATGGAATGGAACGCGCCGGTGAAGCTTCGCCAGCCAGCCCCCGAGCGCGGCCGTTTTCTCGACAAGCAGCACCTCGTAACCGGCTTTCGCCGCTTCCACGGCCGAGGTCATGCCACTGATACCGCCGCCCACGACCAGGATGCGCTTGTTGTTGCCATGGCCGGGATTGATCTGGGGAATGTTCATCCGGGCCGATTCGGC
Organism: Pseudomonadota bacterium; assembly: GCA_021778035.1. Lineage (GTDB taxonomy): Bacteria > Pseudomonadota > Gammaproteobacteria > Acidiferrobacterales > UBA6901 > JAJYCY01. The sequence continues at coordinate 35,971 of JAJYCY010000012.1, read as the reverse complement.
ACAGCCCATGCGGACGTAATCCGCTGCCATCTCCTGGGTGATCTCCTTCACCTCGTCGGTATCGGGCTGTACCCAGATCACTCCTTCACGCAGGTTGACCCTCGATATCGCCACACCTTCGAACCCGAACGCATCGGTCTTGGCGCGCCGGGAACAGGCGGCGATAACAACGTGGTTGACCCCCTCCTTCTCTATGTCCTGCCTGATCATGGCAACTCCTGCGCCATTGCACAGGAATTCATGTTCGCGCACCACCTGCGCCTTCCCTTCCCGCTGCGCCACCGTCATGAGCTGCGCGGTGTTCAGGCGTTCGCCCAGGCCGCAGCCCTTGCACACGTAGGCACCGATCTTGATGTCTGCCATGTCTAAACCTCCGCCCCCGAAACCTTGTTGATCACCTGGATGGCACGCAGCGACGCGGCCGTCGCGCTCTGGACGGCGCGGTTCACATCCAGCGCGTTGGAGGCACAGCCGGCGCCGAAGATCGCACCGTTGACCGGATCCGCCTCGACGAACCCGCTTGCATCCACATGCACGGTGGCTGCGGCTGTGCGCACATCGACGCTCGGCTCCATGCCGACCGCCAGAACGCACAGGTCGTGGCGGTTGTCATAGCGGTGGTAACCTTCCGTATCCACTCCGTGGAGTATCACGTCTGCGCTCGTACGGTCCTCAGTGATGTTTGCCACTTTGGACTTGACGAACTTGACCGCAGGATTCGCCCTGACTTTCGCATAGAAATCCTCGATACGGTCGATGGCGCGGATGTCTATGTAATAGATCGTCGACTGTCCCTGGTCGCCAAACTGCTCGCTCACATACGTTGACTGCTTCAGGGAGGCCATGCAGCAGATGCGTGAGCAGTGCCGCAGATGATTGCGGTCACGCGATCCGGCGCACTGTATGAAAGCCACGTTCTTGGCCTCCTTGCCGTCAGACGGCCGCAGCAGCTTGCCGCCCGTGGGCCCGAACGGATCCATCATGCGCTCGAATTCGACGCTGGTGACGACATTGTCGAAGCGGTCGTAGCCGTACGGCTGGATCTTTGCGGCGTCATACGGCTTCCAGCCGGTCGCCCAGACAATCGCACCGACCTTGATGGTCATCGTCTGCTCTTTCATGCCGAGATCGATGGCGTCGTACTTGCAGGCGGCCTTCGCCTTTTCGGCATCGGGCGTGCCTATGACGCTCTGATCAATCACATAGCGCTGCGGATAGGCCATGTTGAAGGGCAGGTACACGGCCTTCATTTTGCTGAGCCCGTAATTGTGCGGGTTGTCGATCTCCGCGCTTACCACCTCGGCGCAGGCCCCACATGCCGTGCAGTTCTCATTCACGTATCGCGGGCTGAGCCGGATGCTGACCGTGTAGTCTCCGGGGCCGCCATCCACTTTGGCGACTTCAGCCAGCGTGAACACACGCAGCCGCTTGTTCGCCTTGATGCGCCGAAGGTTGATTTCCATGCCACACGTTGGATGGCAGAGCTTCGGAAAATACTTGTAGAGCTGGCTGACACGTCCGCCGAGTGACGGATTCTTCTCTACAAGCACCACATCTTTGCCGCATTCGGCAGCCTCGAGGGCTGCGGTCATGCCGCTGATGCCCCCGCCTACGACCAGGATGGTCTCGTTTGTCGCGACTGCACCGGCCATTGCCTAACCTCCATGACTTCTGATCTTCTGGGAACCTGGGCAAGACGCACGCAAGTGGTGCTGATTCGGGAGGGCAAACATACGTCGTCGGACCCGACTCACGCTACTGTCTTGCACCTACCAACGGATTCAAATTTTGAATGCATGGATAGATTGTCTGTATCCACCCGCCTGCCGGGCGGGCCGACAAAAATCGAGGTATTCTCGGAGAAGGGATACGGAGGCGTCAATCGATTTTTTCATGTCTGTTGATTTTTGGCATACTGGTCGCTGCACTATTGCTGTTCACCGATAAGTCGTGCGTGTTTAGCGCTATACCTACTCTAAACCTGGGGGAAATCGTGGACGTACATGCAGTAAGCGCCAGGGACTATCTGGTCAGGAAAGAACCCTATTACGAACCCCAGGGCAACGAAATCGCTCTGTTCGAAGCTGCATATCGCAACCAGATTCCAGTGCTCCTGAAAGGACCCACTGGCTGCGGCAAAACGCGCTTCATGGAACACATGGCCTGGCGCCTGAAACGGCCGCTCGTTACCGTCTCCTGCCACGATGACCTCACTGCATCCGACCTGGTCGGTCGCTACCTGATCACGGCATCCGAAACAGCCTGGGTGGACGGGCCGCTTGCGCGCGCCGTGCGCATCGGCGCGGTCTGCTATCTGGACGAGATCGTCGAGGCCCGCAAGGATACCACCGTCGTGATCCACCCGCTGGCGGACGATCGTCGCGCGCTGCCGATAGAAAAGACCGGCGAACTGCTGCAGGCGGCTCCGGAGTTCTGTCTCGCCATCTCCTACAATCCCGGCTACCAGAGCGTACTGAAGGATCTCAAGCAGAGCACGCGCCAGCGTTTCGTGGCCATAGAATTCACCTATCCGGCCACCGAACTCGAGCAACGCATCATCATCCACGAGTCCGGCATAGACCCGGAGATGGCCGCAAGATTGGTGAAATTTGCCGGCATGACACGCAACCTCAAGGGCAATGGTCTTGATGAGGGAGCCAGCACCCGTCTTTTGGTCCATGCCGCGAAACTGATGGCGTCCGGCATAGATCCGCGCCAGGCGTGTCGCGGGGCAATCGCCGAGGCGCTCACTGACGATGCCGAGATGCTGGCGGCGGTCAATGAGCTGAGCGCATCGCTTTTCTAGGGTGCGTACCTGCATTTTCTGTCACCGTGCCCGATCATGACCGCTGCGTCCACATCCCTGTCCGCCATTGAGCTCGAGGAAAAACTCGACGAGTATCTCGATCCTGTTCTTTCGTCACGTCGCACTGCCGTAAACCTGGCCGCAGGACTTGCCGAGTTTGCCCGCGACCAGCAGGACTTCGCGCTGCGCTGGGTCGGCATCATTGCCAAGACAAATGCCGAGCTGGCCTACCAGTTTGCGGCGCAGGCCCCCGAGGGGCTGCGCCTGATGCCTCCGGATGACCTCGAGTCCTGGATCATTCAGGCGATGGATGCGTATGACAGGATGGGACTTTATCCGGCAAGCGCGGAGTTCCAGAACGTGGCGGCTTACGCAGCACGTGCCCGGGCGCGCTCGATCGGCGTGTCACTCGACAGTGTTTCCGGGGTTCTCGAGATATTTCTGCGGGGACTGTCCGGACGCGCACTCAAGGTCGAGGCGTGCGATGAAGTCTATACAGATACCACCACACTGTTTCTCCCTGCGACCCTGGCGCGCCTGCCCGGCAAGGCTGACAATTTCCGGCTATACAAGGCGATCGCAGCGCACCAGTGGGCGCAGACCTGGTATGGGACATACTGCGCCGATCTGACGGAAGTGCTTTCAGATTTTCCGGACCCGGACTATGCAACCCGGCTTTTCTATGCCCTGGAAACCGCGCGGCTGGATGCGCGCATTGCCACTGATCTGCCCGGGCTGTACCGGGACATGCAGCGGCTGAAGACCGAACTCGGCGAGACATCCTACCCCGCCTCATGGCACGGACATCTCGCGTCACTGCGCTCGCCGGCTGCTTCGGTCCGGACAACGATTGGCGCGCTGCAGGCGCTCTATGGTACCGATATTCCAGCTGCGCAGTGTTACCAGGGATTCCTGTACCCGGCACGCGCCACACAGGCCATGGCCCAGCGGCTGGCACGGGAGAAGGACCAGTTCCACGCGGCACTGGCGCGACTGCTCGAGGAAAAACACCGCCGTGCAGAACCGGGGGCACCCGCCGAGGAATCCGGGGCCGATTCTGAACGTTTTCGCATGCAGCGCACGCCCGACCCGGACCATCCAGGTAAATGGCATCATGAGCTTGCCCTTGACGGGCAGGTCGTGGCCATCCCCCCCGACGTAAAGGCACTGATGGATTCCATCATCCAGGATCTCGGGGACATTCCCGATGAGTACCTGGTCGCCGCAGGCGATGGGGGCTACCGGCGTGAAGGCGAAGAGAAGAATCCGGATGACGTCTGGAAAGGGACCTACCACGAGGAAGGAGCCTTTCTCTACAACGAATGGGATTACCGTCGCCAGCACTACCGCAAGCACTGGTGCGTGCTGCGCGAGGTTGATGTCCATCCGGTCGAGGATGACTTCGTCGCCCGCACGCGCGCCAAGTATTCAGCGTCCATCGCCAGCCTGCGCCGGTCGTTCGAGGCACTGCGGGGCGAGGAACGGCTTATGAAAAGGCAGAAGAACGGGGACAACATTGATTTTGATGCGCTCGTCGAGGCCTATGCCGACATGCATCATGGAATGGAGCTGAGCGAACAGGTGCTCACGAAACGGCAGAAACTTGAACGGGACATTGCCGTGATGTTCATGGTCGACATGAGCGGGTCCACCAAGGGATGGATCAACGATGCCGAGCGCGAGGCGCTTGTGCTGCTTTGCGAGGCGCTCGAGGTCCTCGGCGACCGCTATGCGATCTACGGATTCTCGGGCATTACCCGCAAGCGCTGCGATCTCTACCGCATCAAGCGGTTTGATGAACCCTACTCGATTTCGGTACAGGCCCGTATCTCGGGGATAAAGCCTGAGGACTATACCCGGATGGGTGCGACGATCAGGCATCTGACCCGGCTGCTGAATGACGTGGAGGCAAGGACCAAGCTCCTTATCACCCTGTCTGACGGAAAGCCGGACGACTATGACGGCTACCGCGGAGACTACGGTATCGAGGACACGCGGCAGGCGCTGATCGAGGCAAAGCGCGACGGCATTCACCCGTTCTGCATCACGATCGACACCGAGGCGCGCGACTACCTTCCGCACATGTATGGTGCGGTGAACTGGACGATCATTGATGATGTGCGCAGACTGCCGCTCAAGGTATCGGAAATCTACCGGCGACTGACGACCTGACTCTGGCCCGGAGCGTGGCTGCACTACCGGTGCCCGGACGCTGTCATCACGGCTTGCCCGGCTGGTCAAGCCGGCGCAAGATGGGTCCATGGAACAGGCAGCGACGGTGCCGCGCTGGGTTCACTTCTCTCACGAGGCCGACATCGGAGTGCGGGGCATCGGACGCACGAAAAGTGAGGCTTTCGAGCAAGCAGCACTGGCATTGACGGAAGTTATCACGGAAACGGCCCGGGTGATCGCGCACGAAAAAGTGAACATCGTCTGCCAGGCGCCAGACGATGAACTGCTGCTCGTCGACTGGCTCAACGCTGTGATATATGAAATGGCAACTCGCCACATGCTGTTCAGCCGCTTCCGGGTGGGCATAACGGACCACCACCTCCAAGGCAGCGCATTCGGTGAGACTATCGATCTGCAGCGCCACCGGCCGGCGGTCGAGGTCAAGGGTGCCACCTACACCAGCCTGTCGGTCAGACAGGATCCCGCCGGACACTGGGAAGCCCAGTGCGTGGTGGACGTCTAGCGGGACGGCTGGCGCATTCCGGCCCGGTTACCGGATGCCCGAAAGCGGAGGTGAGCCCATGGAACTGTCGCTGTTTGCCCGCCATGACCCGTACCGGTGGGAAATCGCGCCGGCCGGAATGATGCGGGTCCCCGCCGTCATTTTCGCCAGCGAACAGCTGATCCGCGACATGGACAGCAAGGTGTATGAGCAGATCAGGAACGTTGCCACGCTGCCCGGAATCGTACAGGCGGCATACGCGATGCCCGACGCCCACTGGGGCTACGGCTTCCCCATAGGCGGCGTAGCTGCCTTTGATCCCGCGCAAGGCGGCGTGATCTCGGCAGGAGGTGTCGGTTTCGATATTTCGTGCGGCGTCCGCACTTTGCATACGGGGCTTCATTCGGCAGATATCGCGAATCATGCGCCACAGCTGGCGGACGCCCTTTTTTCCAGGGTTCCGGCCGGGCTTGGCAGTACCGGGCATATTCATCTCGCAGCGGGCGAGGTCGATGACATGCTCGCCGGGGGTGCGCGCTGGGCGGTGGCGCAGGGCTACGGCACTCCGGAGGATCTTCTCTGCACCGAGGAGGAAGGTTGCATCTCAGGCGCACTGCCGCAAAATGTTTCCGGGCACGCCAGAAACCGCCAGCGTGGCGAAATGGGCACGCTCGGATCCGGAAATCACTATCTGGAGGTCCAGCGTGTCGCTGAAATCCATGATTCCGCGACAGCTGCTGTCTTCGGCCTGAGTGAGGGCGAGATTGTAGTGAGCATCCACTGCGGGTCGCGTGGCCTTGGCCACCAGATCGGTACCGAATACCTGAAGAAGATGGCGATATCGGCGGCGGAATACGGTATAGAATTGCCAGACCGCGAACTCGCATGTGCCCCAATCACCTCGGCGCTAGGGCAGGAATATCTGGGCGCCATGCGCGCCGGCATAAACTGCGCGCTGGCAAACCGGCAGATTATCACGCACATCACGCGCGAGGTGTTTGCCTCGGTTCTTCCCCAGGCCACGCTTCGGGTGCTTTACGACGTTTCCCATAATACCTGCAAGGAAGAACAGCACCTCGTCAACGGTACGTCGCGGCGCCTTTTTGTGCACAGGAAAGGAGCAACCCGAGCCCTGGGTCCTGGTCACCCTGAAGTGCCTCGTGCACTGCGCGCCGCCGGACAGCCGGTCCTGATTGGTGGCAGCATGGGCACGTCGTCCTATGTGATGACCGGCACCCCGCAGGGCATGGCGCTTTCATTCGGGTCGGCCTGCCATGGCGCCGGGCGGGCCATGAGCCGCCACCAGGCAGGAAAGCAGTGGCGCGGGCACCAGGTGATCGACGACCTGGCGGGACGCGGGATCATCATCCGCAGTCCGTCAGCGCGCGGGATAGCGGAGGAAGCGCCCGGGGCATACAAGGATGTCACTGCGGTCGTCGATGCGGCAGATGCAGCCGGTATTGCACGCAAAGTTGCAAAGCTGGTGCCGATGATATGCATCAAGGGCTAGGCTCAAACACCGCCCGGCCCGGCTCCAGCGACCGGACCGGCCGTACATCCGGTGTTGCACCTTCCGGGAGAGGCCTTTTCCGCGGCGGCGGAACATCGGATAGCGGCGTTGCCGGAACCGGTGTGGCGGCACAGACACTCGTGCAGCCCGGGATCACGGACTTTCACGGGCAGCCGGTATCCCAATCGAGCGGGCAAATGCCGTCCCGCTGGACTGGGACCGGAGGGGTCGCCTATAGCTGCCATCGCGATGACCCGTCCCGGAAACATTCGAAATGGTGGTTTTCATCCACCCCTCCGCTTCCCCTCCCGAGGGCGATCTGAATCGTGAACTCTTATATATAGAATGGTCCCGTGGCGATTCAGGGATGGGGGGGTCGTGATGACCAACTTTAATGAATACCCGGATAAGGTTTCTTGACAGGCACAAATTGATGGGTCTACAGTCTGCGCCTGGCACAACATCTTGTATCATGTGCCGGATATTGAAATTATTATAAGCGCATTTTTGCCAGCAAGTGTAATTTAGGAGACAGCTACCAATGAAGGCGGCGACAATACAGGCGCAACAGACGGGTACCTTCGAGATCCCGCTCCAACCCACTTCTTACGATATCTGGGACAAGAAATACCGCCTCAAGGCCAAAACCGGCGAACCTGTCGACCAGGATATTCTGGGGACCTACACCCGTATTGCGCGTGCGCTTGCTGATGTCGAAAATTCCCCGGAAAAACGTACTGAATGGTTTGACAGGTTCCTCTGGGCCCTGCTGAACGGCGCAATCCCTGCGGGTCGGGTCACTTCGAATGCCGGCGCCCAGGAACATAAACCGGCGACCAGCACGATCAACTGCACCGTTTCCGGCACAGTGCCGGACTCGATGGACGGAATCCTGAGCTCGGTCCACGAAGCAGGGCTGACGCTCAAGGCCGGCTGCGGTATCGGCTACGAGTTTTCCACGCTGCGCCCCAGGGGCGCATTCGTAAATGGCGCCGGAGCCCACACATCGGGACCGCTGTCCTTCATGGATATCTTCAATGCCATGTGTTTCACGGTCTCGTCGGCCGGCGGGCGCCGCGGCGCACAGATGGGCACCTTTGATATTTCACATCCGGATATCACGTCCTTCATCCGCGCCAAACGCGAGGATGGACGTCTCCGCCAGTTCAACCTGTCGTGCCTGATTTCGGATGAATTCATGCAGGCGGTCAGAAATGACGCCACCTGGGATCTGGCATTTCCGGCGAACCAGTTCGAATTTGACCAGGCTGCACTACGCATCGTCTGGCGCCACTGGCCGATTACCCAGGGTTATATCACCAATGAACTGGGCCAGGTCGCCTGCAAGGTTTACAAGACCATGCCTGCCCGCCGGCTGTGGGATCTGATCATGGCATCGACCTACGATTATGCCGAACCCGGTTTCATCCTGATCGACCGGATCAACGAGATGAACAACAACTGGTTCTGCGAGGATATCCGCGCCACCAATCCGTGCGTGACATCCGACACATGGGTGCATACCTCCAGCGGCCCACGCCAGGTACGGGACCTCATCGGACGGGGCTTCGTTGCCCGCCTGGATGGGCAGAATCACGCCTCCGGTACCGGAGGCTTCTTCCGTACCGCCACCAAACCGGTGGTACGCCTGGTTACCAGTGAAGGATACGGACTGCGCCTAACGACAGATCACCGTGTCCGCCGCGTCGTGCGGTTTGCCCTCCACGCCACGGAAACCGCATGGTGCGAAGCGGGCGAGCTGCGTCCCGGCGACCATGTGATGCTCAATGATCATCGCGCGCTGCCGGACTGGAAAGGCGACTACACGCGTGAACAGGGCTATCTTGCCGGACTGTTGGCGGGGTGTGGCACCCTCGGCAACGGTACAGCCATGCTGTCCGTCTGGAAACTGGCAGCGGTGGCAAACGGAACAGGAACCGCAGTGGGGATCGAGGCAACCATGGATGCGGCGCTCCAGGCGGCTGGAACGCTGCTTCAGCGTGCCGATTCCTGCGGATGGACTGAGGCCGCCCCCGGTGAATACCGGCTTGAGGTTCCGGCACTGCACGGTCTGGCCATGGAACTCGGCATGGGCCCCCGGGCGCAGCACATCAGCCCCGTGATGGAACGTGGGTCAAGCGATTTCTGCCGTGGCTTCCTGCAGGGCCTTTATGATGCTGACGGCTCCGTACGGGATGGCCAGGGCGAACCGGAAGAGATACGCCTGGCTTCAGATCCTGCCAGGCTTCAGGCCGTGCAACGCATGCTTCTGCGTCTGGGCATCTCCAGCGCAATTCGCCACAACAGCCACAAGACGGATGGCGGATTACGGTGCGATGGCTCTGGCAGCCAGTGCGTGCGCCATGAACTCCTCATCAGAGGAGAGAACCTGGTGCAGTTCCGCACAATGGTCGGTTTCAGTGACAGCAACAAGATGCGGCGGCTTGATGCCATGCTGTCACGCTGCCGCAGCGACCTGCGACGTGAACGCTTTACTGCCCGCGTAGAGACAGTGACCCCCGACGGCATCGAGGAGGTCTATGACGTCCAGATACCGGGAGTCAATGCCTTTGACGCCAATGGCCTGCATGCCCATAACTGTGGCGAACAACCCCTGCCACCCTACGGCTCATGCCTGCTCGGGTCCGTTAACCTTACGAAATTTGTCGAGAACCCGTTTACGCCGGAAGCCCGTTTTGACTGGGAGCGCTACCGCCGCGTAGTTGCGATATTTACCCGGATGCTGGATAACGTCGTGGAGATAAACGGCCTCCCGCTGGCAAAACAGCGGGACGAAATCACCCGCAAACGCCGTCATGGCATGGGTTTCCTGGGGCTGGGCTCGGCCATGACAATGCTCCGGATGAGCTACGGGGATCCGGACTCCCTCGCATTTACGGAGCAGGTTGCAAGGGAAATGGCGGAGGTCGGCTGGGAGACCGGCGTCACTCTCGCGGAAGAAAAGGGGCCGGCACCCATCCTTCTGGAGGAATTCACTGTCACCGAGGAAATGCTCGGCAAGCGTCCGGAGATGAAACGCCACGGATACCAGGTTGGCGACAAAGTCTCCGGGAAAGTGCTGCTGGCCAAGTACAGCCGGTACATGCAGAAATTCAGCAAGGAGCTCACTGACCGTATCGCAGAGTCCGGCGTACGGTTTACCCATCATACGTCGATCGCGCCCACCGGAACGATTTCCCTGTCCCTGGCGAACAACGCCAGCAACGGAATCGAACCTTCATTTGCCCACCAGTACAGCCGTAATGTGATCCGCGAGGGACGCAAGACCAAGGAAAAAGTCGATGTGTACTCCTACGAGCTGCTGGCCTACCGGAGCCTGGTAAACCCGAATGCTGACCCCAACTCCAGCAATCCGGAAACACGGTTGCCCGCCTACTTTGTCAGCGCCGACACCATCGCGCCCCGGCAACACGTAGACGTGCAGGCTGCAGCCCAGAAATGGGTGGACTCCTCGATCTCCAAGACCGCCAATGTGCCGACTGATTTCCCCTATGAGGAATTCAAGGACATCTACATGTATGCCTATGAAAAAGGCCTCAAGGGATGCACCACCTTCCGCTTCAATCCCCAGGCGTTTCAGGGAGTGCTGGTCAAGGAAAAGGACCTTGAAAATACGACCTACCGCTTCCAGCTGGAAGGGGGTGGGGTGGTTGAAGTAAAGGGGAATGAGGAAATTGAATACGATGGCGAGATCCATAGTGCCGCCAATCTCTACGATGCCCTGAAAGAGGGCTATTACGGGAAATTCTGAATGCCGGCTGGCAGAATGCGGGCCGGGGAACGGACCGCATTCTGCAGCGCTCAAGGAGAATTCGACATGGCTACCAAAATTGACGCGAAAATCACGGGATACGAGGTTGTCAAAGACGAAGCTGCGCCACAGGGAACCACGGCCAGCGAAACCAACGTCGTGCATATGCACGAGAAGCTCGAACGCCCCGAAACGCTGGTAGGTAATACCTACAAGATCAAGACGCCCCTTACCGAGCACGCACTGTACGTCACGATCAACGATATCGTCCTGAACCCAGGCACACCCCACGAAAAGCGGCGTCCGTTCGAAATCTTTATAAATTCGAAAAGCATGGACCATTTCCAGTGGATCGTTGCCCTTACCCGCATCATTTCGGCCGTCTTCCGCAAGGGTGGGGACGCAACCTTCCTGGTCGAGGAGCTGCGCAGCGTGTTTGACCCGCGCGGCGGGTACTTCAAGAAAGGGAAATACACTCCGTCACTGGTTGCCGAGATCGGTGACGCCATCGAATGTCACATGAAGATGATCGGCATGATTCGCACCGAGGATATGGACGGGGATAGACAGAAGTTTATCGCCGAAAAGCGCGCCGCCCACAGAGAACGCTGCGGCGAGTCTGGCACCGCCGGCGGCGATACCGGCACTTTCCCGGCCGAGTCTCAGCTATGCGCAAAATGTTCGACGAAGGCAGTGATCAAGCTCGATGGTTGCATGACGTGTCTGAACTGCGGAGACTCGAAGTGCGGATGAGATGCGAGTATCGGATCCTCCACACATGAATGATTCGATGCTTCACACAACACTCACTCGGAAACTTTTTTGAAAAAGTGTTTGCAATTTTTGTTAACGCTCATTAAAGTAAGACTTGACGTGTGGTGAAATCGTGCTACACCTGAGCTTAAGGGGCTGCATCCTTCACCATCTGACGTGAGATGGCATGACGACAGATGACCCCTGCAGAGCGGGATGACTGAGACACGCGATGCCGGGTGTAACACAGACGGGGTTACAGGATACATTGGATCGATTGCGAAGTTTGAAAGCAATGACTCCTTCCGGCAACCAGCGGTTGTCGGTGCAGCGCAATTCCCCATTTGAAGCGTGTTTGCCGATGACGGAAGTTGTGGAGAGACAGCCATGGGCTGTCTTTTCTTTTTTGCAGAGCAGCACCAAAAAGGGACCCGCGGTCCCGTTTTTCTTGTTAGTCCCCTAACCACACAAACCCAAGGAGTAAATCATGGCAACAAAGAAGAAGGCTGCGAAGAAGAAAGGCGCAAAGAAGGCTGCCAAGAAAAAGACTGCCAAGAAAAAGAAGTAGCTGAAAGAAGCAGGATGGCCAGGTGGTCGCCCGTATTGTGGAGGCGACCACCACAGGTGCCGGATGGTTCGCAGGCGGAGAATTACCTACCGGGAAGTAGAGATGTCGATGGCGAACCGTTACCCTGCTTCCTCAGCACCGAACCGGCAGCTCTGCCGCTGAGCATTTCTAGCCAGGCGCGGCGCTGCCGGTTTTTTAATGCCCGCACGGATTATCCTCCTCAGGGCCGCTAACCCGATCCACTGTCCTCCGAAGCGTCCCGGTTCAGACGTTCCAGTGCCGCTGCCAGCTCGTTTTCACGCCGCGCGAGCGGACCTGCCATCATTTCATCCAGCTCCGACAGGATCGCGCTGAATTCGCCGTAGTCTCCGCCCCCGGTCAGCTCTTTTGCCGTCTTTTTCAGCGCCCCCATGCTGTCGCGCAGGCTCAGTGCCGACCCGAGGAAGTTTTTTCCCCGCTCCCGGACCTGGGGGATCCATGCCCGGTCATTGAACAGGGAGCGCCATTTTTCGCCGAGATCAAGGGACCGGCGGCGCAACTTGCCGGCGGTACCCGGTGCCTCGCATCTAAGGTCACCCCACACTGCAATTTCCATCAGGCGCAGCCACTTTTCCCGAACGTGCTCCGCCCACAGCGGATCGAGCTCGGCGAGCATGTCGATTTCGTGTCCGGTCATGGTCAATACGCCTCTTTCTGGAATACCCGCTTCTGGCTCAGGTTGAATCCAGCTCACGATCGAGGTCGGCAAGCCGCTCCGGTGTCCCGATATCCCGCCACCGGCCGGCATAGTGCTCCGCGCTAACAGATCCCCGCGCCACGGCCGAGCGCAGCAGCGGCGCCAGGGGAAACCGTGACAGCTTTAGCCCGTCGAACAATGCGTGGCGGTAAACCCCGATTCCGCTGAAGGTGAGCCTGACATCCCCGTCTTTCGCCTGATTGTCCGGGATCAGCCTTCCTCTGTCTGTCAGCAGGAAATCCCCATGCGGGTGATGCGCGGGATTGTCCACCAGCACCAGATGGGCAAGACCGGCGATCTGCCGCGGAAGACGCTCAAATGGGTAATCAGTCCAGATATCGCCGTTCACTACGGCAAAGGGATCGCTGTCGAGTTTCGGCAATGCGTGCAGGATCCCGCCGCCTGTCTCGAGCGCCCCCTCAGGTTCCGCAGAATAGGTAATCTCTGCACCGAATTCCCGCCCGTCACCCAGCGTGGAGATAATCTGTCCACCCAGATGGGCATGATTGAGAACCAGATCTGTCAGGCCCGCGCGCACCAGGGACTCGACCATGTGCTGGATCAGGCTCTTTCCTCCGGCCTTGAGCAGCGGTTTGGGAACCTGATCAGTAAGCGGACGCATGCGCTCGCCGCGGCCTGCTGCCAGAATCAGGACCTTCATCCGGCCCACGCGACGGACCCCAGCTCCCGCAGCAGCTGGTGCAGGCCTTCCAGCTCCGGATAGCGTGCACTGACTTCCTGCACATATCCCAGGGTACGCGGGATATCACGAAGATATCCGGACTTGCCATCACGGTGATTGAGTCGCGCAAAGATGCCAGTGGCCTTCAGATGTCTTTGCACGCCCATCCAGTCGAACCACCGGAGAAACAGGGTCTCGTCTTCGCATACTGGAAGACCCGACTGAAGGGCCAGTGTCTGGTACCCCAGCGCCCACTCCTCCACCCTCGTCCGGGGCCACGCGATGTAGCAATCGCGGAGCAGGGATACCAGGTCATAGGTAACAGGACCGCGCACCGCATCCTGGAAATCCAGAATGCCCGGATTGTTTTCTGCCGTCACCATCAGGTTGCGGGAATGGAAATCCCGGTGAACCCACACACGCGGCTGATCCAGGGCGCTGCGTGCCAGAAGCTCGAAAACCCGGTCAAGCACGGCGTTTTCCTTCTGGCTCAGCGTCCTGCCGAGATGTCGCACGAGATACCACTCGCGGAACAGCTCCATTTCGCGGCTGAGCAGGGTGTGGTCGTAGTCCGGCAGGAAAGCGCTGTCCGTGAATACACCAGCCTGAAGGACAACCAGGGCGCCTAGGGCATCCCCGTAAAGGCGCTCGACATTCTGCTCGTCCAGGTGCCTGAGATACAGGCGGTCCCCAAGGTCGCTCAGCAGCAGAAACCCGGAGCCGAGGTCCTGGTGGAATACCTCCGGCACATGCAGTCCGAGCGCACGAAACCTAGCGGCGATGGCCAGATACGGGTGCAGATCCTCCTTTTCCGGGGGCGCATCCATGGCGATATAGCTTTCTGCGCCAGCCGTGACACGGAAATAGCGTCGGAAGCTGGCATCTTCCGATGCCGCCCGGATGTCACAGTCAGCACGTCCAAGTACGGAAACAACCCAGCGCCTGAGTTTCTCTAGCCGTTCGTCCAAAGTCTCACCTGCTCACCAACCGGGCATGACCGGCACTCTGCCGGAAAGAAGCACGACCTCTTGCCGGAAACCGCCAGCGCAGCTTGATGGGGCATCGATTCTATGCGATTTTATGCGGATTCAAAAATTACCGGCGAATGATGCCCCGTACCCCCCTGAAGTGGTGCATGGCGTGCGTGGCTCTCCTGGCTGCTGAGCCACTCTTCGGGGCACAGATCACGGGTTCTACCTCCGGCTGTGCCGCGACGGCACAGCCGGGCACACACGCACCAGCCAACGTTCCGTCTTCCCCGGACACCACGAATCCGCTCGTCTACATCAATGCCGACCAGGCAATGGCCCGGCCCGATGGTACTGGCACGTTCACCGGCAATGTCACGCTGCGCCGCGGCAAGCTCTGCATAGGCGCCGATACGCTTACATTCAACCGCAATACCGGCCAGGTGCACGCCCAGGGAAATATTATCCTGAGGAACCGCAGCGGCGACGTGATCAACACCCCCATCCTCAACTACAGTCTGCAGAAGGAAAGCGGAAACACCGGTTTTGCGAGCTTTCAGTTCGCTCATTACCACGCCCGGGGCACAACCAAATCCATCAAACTGACCGGCAACAACCAGCTGCAGCTTGATGACATGCGGTACACCACCTGCCCCCCCGGCAACGAGGACTGGGTGCTGAGCGGCTCGCGTCTGGATCTCGACAGAGCAACCAGTGTCGGCACAGGCCGCAACATGGTTCTGCGATTCATGCATGTGCCGATCCTGTATCTGCCGATTTTCAGTTTTCCGCTGACCGACCAGCGCAAATCGGGCTTTCTGCCTCCAAGTTTCGGCACTTCGACGACGCTCGGAACTTTCATTTCGGCCCCGTATTACTTCAATCTGGCTCCCAACTACGATCTGACGGTCACGCCGCGCATAATGAGCAAGCACGGGCTCCAGCTCCAGAACGAATTCCGCTACCTCGGTTCCGACTATTCGGGGACCGCACAGATCGAATACCTGCCGCACGACCAGACGACCGGAACCGATCGGGGTGCGGTGTTCCTGAATCACAATCAGACGCTCTCGCCATACTGGAGCGCATACGCCAACCTGGGCTGGGTATCCGACCAGTCGTATCTCACGGACATGGAAGAAGGGACGTATTACGCGACACAGACCTATCTGCCACGCCTGCTGCAGATGACCTATGGGGGTCCGGTCTGGCAGTTCGGAGGCGCACTGTCTGGCTACCAGAACCTGGACCCGACGATTCCCGTCACCGACCAACCTTACAGCCAGCTGCCCGAACTGTGGGTCTCGGCCGGTTCTCCGGGCGCTTCCAACTCGCCCCATCTCCAGCTACGCGGCGAGTGGGACTATTTCCAGCGCAGCGAAAGCGTTGTCGGTCAACGCCTGGACGTGCGGCCAGGAATCAGCCTCCCGTTGCGCAATTCCTATGCCTACTTCATCCCGAAGGCGCAGCTGCGCTATACAAGCTACGACTTGAGTGCGAACGGTGTTGCGCCTCCGGCCGACGCGACGCCGCAGCGTACCATCCCCGTATTCAGCGTCGACACCGGCCTGCAGTTCGATCGTTCGCTCAGGATAAGCGGAACGCACTACACGCAGACCCTCGAGCCCCGGCTGTTCTATCTTTATGTGCCGTACCGCAACCAGAATGCCCTGCCGCTGTTCGATACCGGTGAGCCTGATTTCAGCTTTGATGGTCTATTCCGCGATAACCGCTTTGTCGGGGCAGACCGGGTCGGGGATGCAGACCGGTTCGTGGTTGCGCTGACGAGCAGGTATCTCGAAACAGACACGGGAATCCAGCGCCTGCGGCTCAGCATAGGAAGAATCGTCAATATCCGCCAGCCGATCATTACCCTTCCGCCCACGATTGCTGTCAGTACCGCGGCCGCTTCCGCCAATAGCGTTGCGGTGATGCGCGCCCGGCTTACGCAGGACTGGTACCTGCGCACCGGTCTCGAATGGGACAGCCACGGCGATGCCAATGAACAGGGGGATTTTCTGGTTCAATATCACCCTTCCAGCAGCAGCATTGTGAACGTCGGCTACCGCTACTCGCGCGGCCAGCAACTGCAGAGCGACGTCTCGGCCGAATGGCCACTGTCCTCGCGCTGGACTGGCCTAGCCCGCTGGAACTACTCGCAGTTCTACCACCGCACGCTCCAGGGGTATTTCGGGGTGCAATACCGCAGCTGCTGCTGGGCGATCCGCATCGTCAAGCAGGATCTGATCCTGGCCAGCGGAGTTTCTGATAACGCAATTGTATTCGAATTGCAACTTACCGGGCTCGGAAAACTGGGCACCCCCATGCAAAATCCGCTGCAGCAGGGCCAGTTTATCTTCCAGTAGCGGCACCGGCGCCTCTGCCGCCGGCCAGGCAGAGCCGGAATCCGGCCGCGGCCTGCGGCGGGCAGCCAGATCGTGATATTCTTAGGCAATTATGTCCAGCACGTTTGAGCGGGCAAAACGCCTAACGCGGTTGCCGCCAGAGAGCAATCACGCTATGCACGGCCAACAGCAGTTTTCGACCAGCGGTGCCGTTCCCCGGGCTTTTTCCAGGTCAGTCGGGCGCATGTTGCTGCAGCTGCTGCTTGCATTGTGCATGCTGCCGGCTGTGGTCCTGGCCAGCCCTCAGCCCCCGGCGGGGTCTGCCGCAGCCCCACCGACCAGGGTAATCGACCGGATACTCGTTGTTGTCAACAATGACGTCATCACCCGCAGCGAACTCGAGAGCCGGGTCAGGGATATCAAACGCCGGATTGCCGCGCAGCATATCCAGGCGCCACCGCTCGACGTGCTGCGCAAACAGGTGCTCAAACACCTGATCATAGAGCAGCTCCAGCTGCAGATTGCCCGGCGCGTCGGCATCAAGATCAGCCCGGCCAGGCTGAACCGCGCGCTTCAGACCATCGCTGCCCGGAATCATCTGTCGCTACCCGGCTTGTACAGCGCCCTGGCCCAGGAAGGCATCAAGCCTGCGCGCTTCCGCCAGCAGATCCATAACCAGATGGTGATTCAAAAGCTGATAGACCGGGAAATCAACGACCGCGTGACGGTCTCGAAAGCCGAAATTGCGAATTTTCTGGCTGATGAGGCCAAGAGAAACGGGACCACTGAGTACAATATCTCGCATATTCTCATCGCCATTCCCGACAATGCGACACCTGCGCAGATCGAAAACGCCCGACAGAAAGCCCATGATCTGCTGAGGCAGCTGCAGTCCGGGGCAAACTTCACGCAGCTTGCCATCGCCGATTCCCAGGGCGAGAACGCACTCAAAGGCGGTGATCTCGGATGGAAAAAGGCCGGACAGCTTCCGGAGCTGTTCGTCAATGCCCTGCGGAAGATGCAGCCGGGACAAGTAAGCGGGGTACTGCGCAGCGCAAACGGCTTTCATATACTAAAACTCAATGCCAAGCGCGGGGGAAAGCAAACCCACACGATCACCCAGACTCACGTGCGGATGATCCTGATCCGGACTAATGCGCTTGTCACGCGTCACGAGGCACGCATGCGCCTGGAGCGGCTGCGCATGCGCATAGAAAACGGCGAGCATTTCGGGCTTATTGCCAGGGCGGATTCCCAGGATCCGATTTCCGCTCCTCACGGAGGCGACATCGGCTGGGTAGATCCCGGACAGCTGGACCCACGGACCGAAAAGGTGATGAACGCCCTCAAGGTAAACGAGATCAGCAAACCGCTACGGGTACCGGGAGGCTATGACCTGATCCAGGTCATAGGACGACGGACCAAGGATGTCACCAACGAACTGGACGAGGCGAACGCGCGCGAACAGATCCACGCACGCAAGGCGGCCGAACGCTACGACCAGTGGGTGCGCCAGCTGCGGGCCGAAGCCTATGTGGAATATCTGGCCAAGGGTCTCAACTGAATCCATGCCGCCGGACCACCGGCGGCCGCGCGGGCTACGTGACGGATATGGCTAGGCCGCCGGTACTGGCAGTCACGCCCGGAGAACCTGCGGGTATCGGTCCGGACCTGTGCATCATGCTTGCACAGTCGCCTCCGGCTACCCATGAAGTACTGATCTCCGATCCGGATATGCTCGCACAGCGGGCGGCCCGGCTGGGACTTCGTTTGCAGCTCGAACCCTGGCCAGGACGTGCGGACGGGGAGCCGCGCCGCTTCATCCTGCCCGTGACAGCTGCACGACCGGCTGATCCTGGAAAGCTCGACCCGGCCAATTCCGCCTACGTCACAAGGACTCTGGAGGTGGCGGTCGATGGCTGCCTGCGGGCCGAATTTGACGCTCTGGTGACCGGACCGGTCCATAAGGGCGTTATCAACGATGCCGGTATCGCGTTCACCGGACATACCGAAATGCTTGCGCAACGAAGCGGTGCGGAGCAGCCAGTGATGATGCTGGCCTGTCCCGATCTGCGGGTGGCGCTGGTCACCATTCATGTGCCGCTTGCGCAGGTCAGCTCTCTTATCACCCGCCATCGCGTATCCAGCGTCCTGGAGGTACTGCATCACGATCTGCGCATGCGTTTCGGGATTGCCAACCCGGTGATTGTGGTTTGTGGCCTCAATCCGCATGCCGGCGAATCCGGGCATCTGGGCTCGGAAGAGACGGAGGTCCTTATTCCGGTCGTGGAGGAGCTCATCGGCCGGGGGATGCGGCTGAAGGGACCGGTTCCGGCAGACACCGCCTTCATCCCATCGCAGCTGCGCGGCGCGGATGCCGTGCTGGCCATGTACCATGATCAGGGCCTGGCGGTCGTCAAGCACCATGATTTCGCAAATACGGTCAATATCACCCTCGGACTGCCATTTGTGCGCACTTCGGTTGATCACGGAACGGCCCTGGATCTGGCCGGGAGCGGCCGGGTGGACACCTCCAGCATGCGGGCGGCGCTAGCGATGGCCCGGACGCTGGCGACACGCGGCGTTGTATCCTG
This sequence comes from Pseudomonadota bacterium, assembly GCA_021778035.1. Taxonomy (GTDB): domain Bacteria; phylum Pseudomonadota; class Gammaproteobacteria; order Acidiferrobacterales; family UBA6901; genus JAJYCY01. The sequence continues at coordinate 16,563 of JAJYCY010000012.1, read as the reverse complement.
ACCGGAACCGGCCAGCCGAGAACCGCTCCTGCCCAATGACACCAGCCCACCAGCCCCGCAAGCGATTCGGACAGCACTTTCTGCACGACGACCGCGTCATTGCACGAATCGTCGACGCATTCCGGCCTGGGTCCGGGGACAGAGTCGTGGAAATCGGTCCGGGCAGAGGCGCGCTGACACTGGCGCTTCTGCGGCACGTCGCGTCCCTGCACGCCGTGGAGATCGACCGCGACCTCATTCCGATCCTGCGCCACATCGGCGGACAGCAGCTGGAGATTCACCAGGCCGACGCCCTGAAGTTCGATTTCTGCCGGCTGACCGAACCGCCGCATCAGCTGCGCATCATCGGCAACCTGCCCTACAACATCTCGACACCGCTGCTTTTTCATCTGCTGGATGCATGCCCCTGCATCCAGGACATGCTGTTCATGCTGCAGAAAGAAGTTGTGGACCGCCTCGCCGCCCAGCCAGGCGGCAGCGCCTATGGACGACTCAGCGTGATGGTCCAGTGGCGCTGCCGCGTGGAGCGGCTGTTCGAAGTGCCCTCTTCCGCGTTCTCGCCGCCCCCGAAGGTCGAATCGGCGGTCGTACAGCTAACCCCGTACCGCAGCGATCCCGTGGCAGTGAGCGATCCGGGATGTTTTGCAGAAATCGTGCGCGCAGCCTTTGCCCAGCGCCGCAAGACCCTGCGCAACAGCATCGGCCGCCTGGTGACACCACATCTGATCACCCAGGCGGGAATCGATCCGGGCCGGCGCGCAGAAACCCTGGGTATCGCGGATTTCGCGACGCTGTCGAACCTCGCTGCAGCCGCCCGGCACTGTTCGGCCGGCGGCAATCCGGACAATGGCGGGGGCGATACCTAGCCGGCCTGCGAGCCGTCTCCGGCAAGGCTGCCTTCACCCGCCGGCTGCTCCAGTTCGGACATGGCCTGACGCATCCACTGCTCGGCGGTATCGCGTATTTCCTGCGCGGACCGCCCGTGACTTTCGATGACAGGTCCTATGACAACCCGAATTGTACCGGGCAGCTTGTTGAATCCGTGCCGGGGCCAGAATGACCCGGCATTGTGCGCCACAGGCACGACCGGGTAGCCGGTCTCGGCCGCCAGAACAGCTCCACCGACGCCATGCCGCTTGCTCTGTCCTGGTGCAAGACGTGTTCCTTCGGGAAAAACCACGACCCAGCGACCGCTGTCGAGGCGGTCACGTCCCTGTTTGACGATCTGGTCGATCGCATGGACACCGCCGCCGCGGTCAATGGCTATGGGCTGCGTCATCGCCAGCCCCCAGCCGAAAAAAGGGATAAACAGCAGCTCGCGCTTGAGTACCCAGACCTGCGGCGGAAATATGACCTGGAAGGCCAGGGTTTCCCAGGACGACTGGTGCTTTGCCAGTATGATTGCCGGACCGGCCGGCAGATTTTCGTGACCCTCGACCCGGTAATCCAGCCCGCAGATTCCCTTCAGCAGCCATATCTGCATGCGTGCCCACTGGCTGATGAACCGGTAGCGTGTCAATCCGGGGAACGGAAGCGTAAAAAGGCTGAGAACGGCATAGACAGCCACTGTCATGAACATGAGGAGGTTGAACAGCAGGGAGCGCAACGCGACCATGCTAGCGGTCGACCTGACCCGTGATCAGCGCATCCGCAAATGCCCCAAGGTTTCCGAATCCGGCAAGCGCGCCTGGACGGGCCGTGGCAACACTGCCGAGCAGCACTGCGTGCGCGCCTGCTGCCTGCGCAGCGCTTGCCTCCGCTCCGGTAGCACATACCACATGCACCGAGGACAAATTGATTTTGAGCCGCTCGGCGATTTCCATGTACAGGCCGGGCCTGGGCGGCCGGCACTGGCATCCCGCTTCCGGTGAATGCGGACAGACGAACACGGCGTCGACCTGCCCACCCTTGCTGCGGACTGATTCGATCATGCGTACGTGGATGCGGTTAAGCGTCTCCATCTGCGGCACACCGCCAGCCACGCCCGGCTGGGCCGTGGCAATCACCACCCTGTAACCCTCGCGCTGGAGCCGCGCCAGAGCTTCCAGGCTTCCCGGCAGGGGGGTCCATTCGTCCGGACGCCGCACACCGTCAGCCATGGGCCGGTTGATAACGCCGTCGCGCCCGAGGATAAGCAGTCTCATCAGGCGCCTACCCCGGAAGCGTAACGGATCGCAGTCTCCGGCACATGGATGCCGCCGCCCGCTGCTTCGGAACCACGGTGGCTCAGTTCCGTCATCGGCCTGCTATTCCCGGGAGATACGCAGATTCCGTGCCTAGTCACGGAATTCCGACACCCGCACCCGGCCATTGATCATGCGGGCCTGCCGGCTCTCGATCTTGCGCATCTTGTCCCAGAAGGCCTGCCGCAGGTCGAATCCTGCGCTGATCGCAGTACCGAGCACAAGGATGAGCAGATCCGCCACCTCCTCGGCCAGAGCTTCCTTGTCCTTTCCCTTCGTGACACAGGCAGAAATTTCCCCCAGCTCCTCGGCCATGAGCGCCACCCGGTACACAAGGTCTTCGCCGCCGGTCTCGCGGAACCGGTGCTTGTCATGAAAAGACTGGACCGTAGCCAGCATATCTCCATATGAATCCGGATTCATTACACTTCACCTCGCCTTGTCCGGGTCTGTTACTGCTGCCGTGGCTGCAGCCTGGAAATGTCGGCTGCGCCAAGAAAAAGGTTTCCGAGCTCATGCAGCAGGGCAAGCCGGTTGTTGCGTATGCGCACGTCATCGACCATCACCATGACCTGGTCGAAGAATTCGTCCACCGGCGACCGGAGACTCGCCAGCTGTTTCAGGGCGGTGGTGAAATCACCCCGCCGGATCAGGTCTTCGACATGCGTGCGCAGCTTCCCGAGCTCACGTGCCAATCGCTGCTCGGCGGGCTCGCAGAGCAGACCGGCCTCGACATGACCCTCAGGTCCCGTTCCCGCCTGCCGGAGAATATTGCGGATACGCTTGTTCGCTCCGGCGAGTGCTTCAGCCTCGGGCATGCGCCGGAAAATCTGCAGGGCCTCGAGGCGCGGCAGCACCTGGTCAAGACGTGTCGGTCCGAGGCTCAGCACCGAATCAATTTCGTCTGACATGAAACCACGGTCACGCAGATAGGGTTTGAGCCGTTCCAGCAGGAATCCGTAAAGGTCCTGCACCACCCCTTCGGACAGAAGGTCCGCACCGAAATAGCTGCGCGCAAGCCCGAGGAGATCCCTGAGATCCAGCGGCAGCGAGCGTTCCACCAGAATGCGCACCACGCCCAGCGCCTGTCTCCTGAGGCCGAACGGATCCTTGTCGCCGGTCGGGACGAGCCCCACCCCGTAGATGCCAACCAGGGTATCAAGCTTGTCGGCCAGCGCCAGGCAAACACCGGCGGGTGTCGAGGGCACGCGATCCCCGGAGAACCGTGGCGAATAATGCGTGCGGATGGCTTCCGCGACGCTTTCCGGCTCGCCGTCGTGACGGGCATAATCGGCGCCCATGTAGCCCTGAAGTTCGGGAAACTCTCCGACCATTTCGGTCAGCAGGTCTGCCTTGCACAGATAGGCCGCGCGTTCCGCATCGCGCCTGTCCGCATCCGTCAGCCCAGCGCGCGCGGCTATCTCGCCTGCAAGTTTTCCGATGCGCTGAACCCTTTCGAGCTGGCTGCCAAGCCGGCTCTGGTACACGACACCGGCAAGCTTCGGCACGCGGTCCTCGAGCCTGGTTTTGCGGTCCTGGTCGTAGAAAAAACGGGCATCACTCAGCCGGGCTCGCAGCACCCGCTCATTGCCATGCACGATGCGCCCTGGTGCGCGGATCTGCATGTTGCTTACCACCAGGAACCGGGGCAGCATCCCGCCTGCCGCCTGTGAATGAAACACCGGAAAATACCGTTGATGGTGCTGCATGCTCAGCGCCAGACAAGGAATTGGAACGCCCAGAAAACCGGAATCGAAACCTCCGGCGTATACGGCGGGCCATTCGACCAGGGCGGTCACCTCGTCAAGCAACGCCACATTGTTCCGGACAACTTCTTCTGCGGCATATCCCCACGCCTCGCCGTGGCAGCGAGCCGCCACAGCATCCGGATCCAGCACCAGTGCCCCTTTTCTGATCCCCGCGGCAGCTGCCCGCAACTGGCGTTCGACCTCGTCGCGACGCTCTGCAAAACCGGCAATCACGCGGCCGCTTCGCCGCAGTGTCTCGGCGTAGCGGCGCGCATGCGGTATTGCCAGCCGGCGGCGGCCGAGAAACCGGTGTCCGGATGTTATCCTTCCGCTCTTCAGTCCGAGAACCGATCCGGAAACGACACGGGCTCCGCGCATCATCACCAGCCCATGCACCGGGCGCACGAACGTGACATCCGTATCTCCCCACCTCATCAGCTTGGCCACGGGCAATCCCGCGAGACTCGCCTCGACGATGGCACCCAGATGGTGGGCCAGAGGCTCGCCCTTCTGCTTCGTGCGATACACGAAGTAATCACCTTTCTCGCCACTGCGCCTCTCGAGATTCTCCGGCAGAACCCCGCAGGACCGCGCAAAACCGCTCAGCGCGGCGGTCGGGTTTCCTGACGCATCATGCCCCGTGGCAACCGGGGGACCACGCCGCTCGACATCCCGGTCCGGCTGCACGGCGAGGACGCCGGTAGCGAGCACCGCGAGACGTCGGGGGGTCGCATAGACCTGGTGCGTACTGCCATCCTGCAGCAGCGCCTTCTCTGCCAGACCCTTCATGACACCCGCAGCAAATGCCTCGGCGAGACGCTGCAGCGACCTGGGTGGCAGCTCCTCGGTGAGAAGCTCGACAAGCAGGACGTCGCCGGCCTGTGCCGGACGGCTGCGGCGTTTGACACGGGCCGAACGCGTTTTCACGCTCTACCTGTCTCCAGTACGGTTCAGCAGTGGGAATCCGAGCGCCTGCCGCGATTCAAAATAACTCTGCGCCACAAGCCGGGCCAGCGCGCGCACACGACCGATATACGCAGCACGCTCGGTCGTGGATATGGCGCCACGCGCATCAAGCAGATTGAATACATGCGAACACTTCATGACCATCTCGAAACCGGGCAGCGGCAGTTTTTCGTCCATGAGACGCCTGGCTTCGGCCTCAAAATCGTTAAACTGCTGGAAAAGCCAGTTGACGTTGCTGTGCTCGAAATTGTAACGGGACTGCTCGACTTCGTTCTGATGGTACACGTCTCCATAGCCGATCTCGCCGTTCCAGCTGATGTCATAGACGCTGTCGACCCCCTGCAGATACATGGCGAGACGCTCGAGTCCGTAGGTTATCTCTCCCAGCACCGGCTTGCATGGCAGGCTGCCTACTTCCTGGAAATAGGTGAACTGGGTGACTTCCATTCCGTCGAGCCAAACCTCCCAGCCGAGACCCCAGGCGCCCAAAGTCGGGGATTCCCAGTCGTCCTCGACAAAACGCACGTCGTGCACCCGCGTATCGATGCCCAGTTTCTGCAAAGACCCCAGATACAGGTCCTGGATGTTGTCAGGCGACGGCTTGAGGACGACCTGGAACTGATAGTAATGCTGCAGGCGGTTCGGATTCTCGCCGTAGCGTCCGTCTTTCGGACGCCGCGATGGCTGGACATAGGCAGCCCGCCAAGGCTCGGGTCCGAGCGCACGCAGGAATGTGGCCGTATGGAATGTTCCGGCCCCCATTTCCATATCATAGGGCTGCAGAACGATGCAGCCCCGGTCAGCCCAGTACCGTTGCAGCGAGAATATGAGATCCTGGAAGTTCAGGGTATGGCCTTTTTCTGATGTTTGCCTGAGCGGCTCAGGCATCGGGATTATAACCCGCAGGTCACTGCGGGTGCACCGATACAGGCACCGGAGCAGTCTGGCCCGACGGCACTCCCGTCGCCGGGGCGCCGGCCGCAACCGGCCCTGCCGGCACTACGGCGGTCTGTCCGGAGGGTGCAGAAGCCGCGACCGGCCCTGCCGGCACTACGGCGGTCTGTCCGGAGGGTGCAGAAGCCGCGACCGGCTGCCGTGCCTGGTAGAGGAGTGTCAGCTGGCCAAATATCTTGCGGTAATGATGGACGAAAAACCTCCCCTGGTGCGCGGGATTATTATCGACCGGACTGGGCAGCGACGCCGCAAGCGCGGCGGCCTGGGCCAGGGACAGCTGCGTCACGGACAAGCCCCAGTAAGCCCGCGATGCCGCCTCGACCCCGTAAATCCCGCGGCCAAACTGCGCAGTATCGAGATAGATCTCGAGGATCCGGCTTTTGGAAAGATGATGCACCAGGATCCAGGTAAGCAGCGCTTCGTTGCCTTTGCGCAGGAAGTTTCGCGATGGCGTCAGGAACAGATTCTTGGCAGTCTGCTGGGTAATCGTGCTTGCCCCGTAGACGATGTGCCCTTTTCTGAGGTTGTACAGAAATGCATCGCGGATTGCAGGAAAATCGAACCCGTCCTTTTCCTGCCAGAAACGGCTGTCTTCCGCGACGATGACAGCCCGCTGCACAGTCTTCGGAATTTCCCACAGCGGGACAGGCTTCCACCGCAGTCTCGGCCAGTGATGCGCCGCCCGCACCGACACGTAATGGCGGATAAAGCGGGTCTCGGGAACGGGTCCGTGCGCAATTCTCTGCCAGTCCGGCCAGACGCTGGCCAGATAGACCAGATCCCCGACCACGAAAAGCAGGAACAGTCTCAGCGCCCAGCGCAGAAGAACTGCAGACACAGCTGACCGGCGTCCCGGATGTCTCGCTTTTGCCATCATGACTTGCCAGTAAATCACCCAAACGCGGATCGCGTGCGCCAGGGTGTTACCAGCCCTGGCCATCGCTGCCGACCCGCAAGTATAGCAGCATGCTGCCGGCATGAACGCTGGCCGATACCCGTGACAAACAGCCGTGGCTGACGCACCAACCGGGGATAGCGCCGAGAGGCAGCAGTTCCGTCGGCCGCATTTTGCTCCTGCCGGGACAATCAAGACACCCGTCCACTGCAGTACCCCCGCCCGCGAACCCGGATGGCTATTTTCCAGAAGGCGCTGCGACGGGCCTTTTGGCGGCGATTTCCTTGATTTCGCACAGTATTATTCCAAACACGTACCAGCGGCTGCTGTTCGGCAAATGCCCGGTTTCGGGCCAAATGGTTTAAAATTTCCGGCGACTGGCTTTCAATGGCCTGCAGACAGGCCCATTTTCCCATCTGGCGTCTGCAGCAGATCACTTGGACAGAATCCGGATATCCGACATGGACCAGATACGCAGGGCAGTAGCGCTGATTTCGGGCGGACTGGACTCGTTGCTTGCCGCACGGCTGATGCTCGACCAGGGCATCCATGTAGAAGGCATCAATTTCTACACCGGCTTCTGTGTCGAAGGTCACACGCATGCGATCCGTGAACGCCGCCGTACCAAGCCGCTTCGCAACAATGCGCTATGGGTGGCCGAACAGCTCGGGATCCGCCTCCATATGATCGAAGTCGTCGAGGAATACAAGACGGTGGTGATCAACCCTAAACACGGCTACGGCGCGCACCTCAATCCGTGTCTGGATTGCAAGGGCTTCATGGTCGGAAAGGCCCGTGAATGGATGACTGCACACGGCTTCGATTTCATCATCACCGGAGAGGTGGTGGGGCAGCGTCCGAATTCCCAGCGCCGCGACGCCCTTCCGGTGGTCGCCCGCGAGTCGGGAGCATTTGACCGGCTGCTTCGCCCGCTCTGCGCCAAGCTTCTTCCGCCGACACTGCCGGAACAGGAAGGCTGGGTAGACCGGGAAAAGCTACTTGCGCTGAACGGCCGCAACCGCAAGCCGCAGATCGCGCTCGCAGAACACTACGGATTCCGCGATTACGCGCAGCCGGCCGGGGGCTGCTGCTTTCTTACCGATGCCAGCTACACGAAGAGACTTTCGGACCTATGGTCAAACCGCGGACACAGGCAATATGATCTCGACGACATCATGCTTCTCAAGGTCGGGCGGCACTTGCGTCCGGCTCCGAATTTCAAAATCATCATCGGCCGCGAGGAGGGTGAGAACCGGTACCTGTCCGGGTACCGCGGACGCTTCGTGCACATGGCAGCCACAAGTCACCGGGGACCGCTGGCGCTGATCCAGGGTGAACCCACGGCCGCAGACATCGACCTGGCGGCACGCCTTACGGCGCGGTTCGGCCAGGGACGCCATGCCGGCATGGTGACCGTCGAGGTCACCGACCCGCACGGCGGCTCGAAGCTGCTGGAAGTAGTGCCGCTTGCAAGCAAAGAAATTTCGGAAGACTGGTACCTGTGATGCATCGCCACCAACTTGACGCCCGCAACATGCTTTGCCCTATGCCGGTCATACGGACCCAGAACCGGATGGCCACATTGAGTGCCGGTGACATCCTGGAGGTGCGATGCACCGATCCGGGCGCGCTGCGGGACATACCGTCCTGGTGCCGCATCAACGGACATGAAGTGCTGGACAGCCGCACGGAAGACGGGGAAGTCGTTGTTATCATCCGTGCCGGCCACCAGGTCGGCGGATCATGAGCGAACGAACGGCTTCGGGGCTGCTCGACAGTACCGATCCGGCGCGCTACCGCGCCAGCCGCCGCGTTACCTTCGTCAGTCTCACGACGAATGCGCTACTGGCGGTCGGACAGGTAGTTACCGGCTTCGTCGGCCGCTCGCAGGGGCTGGTGGCGGACGGCTTTCATACGCTCTCCGACCTCACGACGGACACGCTGGTGCTGTTCGCGCTGGCCCACAGTTCCAAAGCCGCCGATGAAGAACACCCCTACGGCCATGCCCGCATAGAAACCGCTGTTACGGTGGTCCTTGGCGCAGTACTGCTGCTCGTGGCCATCAGCATTGCCATACGTGCCGGCCTGCGTCTTTCCGGCGGCGCGCTGTATCCTCCTCCGTCCGTGCTTACCCTGTGGGTATCGGGCCTGACCATCCTCGTCAAGGAGGGGCTGTACCGCTACACCGAACATACCGCCCGCCGCTATGCGTCGGAACTCCTGCATGCGAACGCGTGGCACCACCGCAGCGATGCGATTTCCTCGATAATTGTTTTCGTGGGTATTGCGGGCTCGATTGCCGGCCTGCATTACATGGATTCCCTGGCAGCACTGGGCGTTGCACTGTTCGTCGGAAGAGTCGGCATCAGCCTGGGATGGCCAGCAGTGCGCGAGTTGATCGACACCGGACTGGAAACCGACAAGCTACGGCGCATCCGCGAGACAATTCTTGCCGTCGGTGGCGTCAAAACGCTGCACCTTCTGCGTACGCGCCGCATCGGGGGCCGCGGGCTGGTCGACGTACACCTGATCGTCGATGAAGCAATCAGCGTTTCTGAAGGACACCAGATTAGCGAGGCGGTACGTGTGAAGCTGATGAGTGAAATCGACGGTATTGCCGATGTCATGGTCCATATCGACGCCGAGGATGACGCAGCGCGATCCCCCTCTTCCCTGCTGCCACTGCGTGCCGAGGTACTTGGGCGCCTGGATGGGTATTTCAGGGGGATCGAAGCCAGCACGAATATCGAGCGTGTTACTCTGCACTACCTCGATGGACGCATCTGCGTGGAAATCGTCATTCCCCTCGGCGTCGTATCCGATCATGCGGAGGCGACTCGCCTCGCACGGCAGCTGGAAGACGCGGTCAGGCATGACCCTGATATCTCGAGGCTGGCGGTATATTTTCGGTAACGCACCATTATTGCGCAAATAGTGCGATTAATGCCCTATAATAGGGCCACTGATCAGGACAACTAGAATAAAACAAGCGTAAAAACAACAAATTATTTCCATTCCGATGATGGCATATTTCGTGCAAAATGTCGGGCTCAAGTTTCGCCATGGACCGATGCCTGTGCGCAGGTCCATGCCCGGTTCCAAGTATCATTGTCTTCATTTTTAGGAGGAAATCCGATGTCTGGCGCTGATGTGCTCAAAATGATCAAGGAAAAGGAAGTAAAGTTCGTGGACTTCCGTTTTACCGACACCAAGGGCAAGGAACAGCATGTTTCGGTGCCGGCAAGCACCGTTGATGCCACCCTGTTCGAGGAAGGCAAGATGTTCGATGGTTCATCGATCGCGGGATGGAAGGGGATCCAGGAATCCGACATGATCCTCATGCCAGAGGCAGCCACTGCTGTCATGGACCCCTTCATGGAAGAGAAAACGCTTATCCTGCGCTGCGACGTCATCGAACCCAGCACCATGCAGGGTTACGAACGCGACCCACGATCGCTCGCCAAACGCGCCGAGGCTTACCTCAAGAGCACCGGCGTTGCTGATACCGCCTTCTTCGGGCCCGAAGCTGAGTTTTTCATTTTCGATGACGTGCGCTGGAGCTCCGACATCAGCGGGTCATTCGTGAAGGTCGATTCCGAGGAAGCATCGTGGAACACGGAGAAAGCCTATGAGGGTGGCAATCTCGGCCACCGTCCCGGCATCAAGGGCGGCTACTTCCCGGTACCACCGGTCGATTCCCAGCAGGACATCCGTTCGGCCATGTGCCTTGCCATGGAGGAAATGGGTCTCAGCATCGAAACCCACCATCACGAAGTCGCGACCGCAGGGCAGAACGAAATCGGCATGAAATTCAACACGCTCGTCAAGAAAGCCGATGAGCTCCAGATCTACAAGTACTGCGTTCATAATGTTGCCCACGCCTACGGCAAAACGGCGACCTTCATGCCGAAACCGCTAGTCGGAGACAACGGCTCGGGAATGCATGTGCACCAGTCGCTCGCCAAGGGCGGCAAGAACCTGTTTACCGGCAATAGCTATGGTGGCCTGAGCGACGTCGCGCTGTACTACATCGGCGGCATCATCAAGCACGCGCGCGCCCTGAATGCGTTCACCAACTCGCTTACCAACAGCTACAAGCGCCTGGTACCCGGATTCGAAGCGCCGGTCATGCTGGCCTACTCGGCACGCAACCGGTCTGCATCCATTCGAATCCCCTACGTTTCCAACCCGAAAGCGCGTCGCATCGAAGTGCGGTTTCCGGACGCTGGCAGCAACCCCTACCTTGCTTTCGCTGCAATGATGATGGCTGGCCTCGATGGCATCCAGAACAAGATCCATCCCGGCGAAGCCATGGACAAGGATCTGTACGATCTGCCTCCGGAAGAGGAAAAGAAGATCCCAACTGTTTGCCATGCGCTCGACCAGGCGATCGACATGCTCGACAAGGACAGGAAGTTCCTGACAGCAGGCGGCGTCTTCACGGATGATCTCATCGATGCCTACATTGCACTCAAGATGAACGATGTCACACGCCTGCGCATGACGACCCACCCGGTGGAATTCGACATGTATTACAGCGTCTGATCCTCAGGTCTCCCGCGCAATACCGAACGCCCCCGCTCCCGGGGGCGTTTTTTTGGTGATTAATCTGGCGGCGATCCGGATTAATTTGCACTCTTCTGGTGCAAATGATTTTCTGCTAACATACGTACCTCGTGTAACCCATTTATTTTCCTTGGAAATCGTAATTGGTGCGGTTTTTGCTTTTTGTTGCTCCGTGACCTTCTGAGGCTCCGTTTCGGTGAACGATTGCCGGCATATTCTGGAAAACCTGACCGCAACAGTCGTTGTCCTGGACAGTTCGTTGCGGATACGGGCCATTAACCCGGCTGGCGAGATGCTTTTTCACCTCAGCGCCCGCCAAATCCTGGGGATCGGGCTGCGCGAGCTGCTCCCGCACAACGCCGCGCTGATCGGACAGCTCGAAGACAGCCTGGAGAGCGGGCACCCATTTACCGATCACGGCCTGCGCGTCACGCTTGCCGACGGGCGTGACATCACCGTGGACTGTGCAGTCACGCCGCTTCCGGTCGATGGTACAACCGAACTGCTCATTGAATTGACGCCCGTGGACCGGCTTCTGCGCATTGCCCGCGAGGAGAGGATGCTCGATCAGCGTGCCACGAGCCGGGCACTGATCCGCGGGCTTGCGCATGAGATCAAAAATCCGCTTGGTGGACTGCGTGGCGCGGCACAGCTTCTGGAGCGCAGGCTTCCGGATGACGAGCTTGCTGAATACACGCGCATCATCATCCGCGAGGCGGACCGTCTGCGCAGTCTCGTAGACCGCATGGTCGGCCCGAATACCCCGCTCAACAAACGCTCGACAAACATCCACCAGGTATTCGAACACGTCCGCAGCCTGGTGCTCGCAGAGACTCCAGACGGCATCAGCGTACGCCGTGACTACGATCCCAGCCTGCCTGATTTTCCGGCCGACCCCGATCAGCTCATTCAGGCGATCCTGAATATCGTCCGCAATGCTTCCCAGGCGCTTGCTGGCAAGGGAACCATATGGCTGCGCTCGCGCATAGAGCGTCAGTTCACCATCGGACAGCTCCGTCACAGACTGGTACTGCGAGCGGAAATCGAGGACAACGGCCCCGGGGTTCCGGATGAAATCCGCGAACACATCTTCTATCCGATGATCACCGGTCGCGCCGACGGGACCGGACTGGGCCTGTTTATCGCGCAGGACATCATTCACCGCCACGATGGCATGATTGAATGCATCAGCCGGCCGCTGCAGACGGTGTTTCGCATTTATTTGCCAATGGGAGACGGAAATGGGTAAGCAGGAAGCCGCCTGGATTATCGACGACGATCAGTCAATCCGCTGGGTTCTGGAACGAGCCCTGCAGCAGGACGGAATCGCCGTGCGTACGTTCGAGTCTGCCGATCAGGTTCTGGCCAACCTCAGCCACCAGCAGCCGGATGCCATCATCACGGATATACGCATGCCGGGTGTGGGCGGGCTCGAGCTTTTGGATTCCATCCGCGGACGCTTTCCGGAGCTTCCGATCATCATCATGACCGCGCACTCCGACCTGGAAAGCGCGGTGGCTGCCTACCGCGGCGGCGCATTCGAATACCTGCCCAAGCCTTTCGACGTCGACGATGCGGTAAAGCTCACACGCCGCGCCATCGAGCATCATCGCCGGCATCGCAATGAACCCGTTTCCGGACGGGGCGCGGTGCCGGAGATCCTCGGCGAGGCACCGGCCATGCAGGAGGTATTCCGGGCCATCGGACGCCTGTCCCGGTCGCATCTGAACGTTCTTATCAATGGCGAATCAGGCACCGGCAAGGAACTTGTGGCGCGGGCGCTCCACCGTCACAGTCCCCGCGCAGACAAACCGTTTATCGCAATAAACATCGCAGCCATTCCCCGAGAGCTGCTTGAGTCCGAGCTGTTTGGCCATGAGCGTGGGGCGTTCACCGGCGCCACATCGCAGCGTAAGGGCCGGTTCGAGCAGGCACACGAGGGAACCCTGTTTCTCGACGAAATCGGAGACATGCCGGCAGAACTCCAGACGAGGCTGCTGCGCGTACTTTCTGACGGAAGATTCTACCGCGTCGGAGGTCATGAACAGATCGAAACCAACGTGCGCATCGTGGCGGCAACGAACCAGGATCTCGAAGGCCGCGTCCAGGACGGGCGCTTCCGTGAGGACCTGTTTCACCGGCTGAACGTGATCCGCGTGCACATCCCGCCGCTGCGCGCCCGCCGTGAAGACATCGCGGTGCTGGCGCTGCATTTCCTTGAGGCCTGCGCGCAGGAGTTGCAGACGGAAACCAAGCAGCTGCTGCCGGAAACACTGGCCTACATAGGCAACCTGTCATGGCCCGGCAATGTCCGGCAGCTTGAGAATACCTGCCGCTGGCTGACGGTCATGGCTCCGGGGCAGAACATACGCATCGAGGATCTGCCACAGGAGCTGCGCAGTTCAGTGTCTGATCCGCAGCGGAAGCCGGACTGGGAGACCGGACTGCGGCATCTGATCGACGAGCGCCTGACGCGCGGCGAAACCAACATCCTCGAAAATCTGAATCCGGCCTTTGAGCGCATTTTGATTGAGGTGGCGCTCAGGCACACCGGCGGCAGGAAGCGGGATGCGGCGCACAAGCTCGGTTGGGGCCGCAATACCCTCACCCGCAAGCTAAAGGAACTCGGGCTCGAGGTAAGACGCAGAAACCCGGATCCGGAACGGACAGACTGACGGACAATAGCGCTGCCGGCAGCGGGACATTTGCGGGGCCGCACCGGAATCCGCCCCGGCACCCGGGAACCGGGGTCAGTCTGCGGCTCTCGTGACCCTGGCAAGCGGTGGCAGATCACCGTCCAGCCCGACAGCCCTGCGCATGATCAGGCGCTTGACGGGAACAATTGCGTCGGCAGCCGTCAGACCGAAATTCCGCGCTGCCCGCACCGGCGGGCTGTCAGTGCCGAACACGCGCTTGAATGCGTCGGTGACCTCCAGCATCATGAAGTTGGCGCCCTTGCGCCACCGCTCGTAGCGGCGCAGCGTCCCGAACGCACCGATATCCCTGCCGCACCGGAAAGCATTTTTGGTGACCTCGGCAAGCGCTGCGGCATCGAGCAGTCCGAGATTGACCCCCTGACCGGCCAGAGGATGGACACGGTGCGCGGCATCCCCGACCAGCGCGACCCGCGTGGCAACGTAGTGATCGGCATGCGCAAAACCCAGCGGGAACGCGGCGCGCGCCCCCACCGGACCGATTCTGCCCAGACTGTCGCCAAACTGCTCCTCGAGTTGCCGGCAGAAAGCGGTATCTTCAAGGCCGAGCAGGGATGTAGCGTGGCCGGAATCACACGACCAGACGATGGAGGACAGATTCGCATCGCACAGCGGAAGAAACGCGAGCGGGCCACCCGCGAGAAAAACCTGGCGCGCAATTTCACCATGGGGCACTGAAGTGTGGACATTCGCAACAATGGCAACCTGGCCGTAGCTCCCGGAACGGCTGTCGATGCCCGCGAGGCGACGCACCTGTGACCTGCCGCCGTCGGCACCGACCACAAGACCCGCCGTGACCGGCTTCCCGTCCGAAAGGACCGCTGTGACCCCCGCGTCATTGACCTCGAGCCTGACCAGATCAACCGGGCAGAGGTATCTCACGGTGGGCAGCCTGGAGATATGCGCGTGCGCAGCATGCGCGATCGCCGCATTCTCGATTATGTACCCCAGCTGTGCCTCGCCGAGATCAGCGGCATCGAAGTGGATTGCTCCGCTTCCACGTGAATCCCAGACCTGCATTTCCCGGAACGGACATACGCGCCGCGCAACCAGGTCATCCCAGATCCCCAGATTGCGGAAAATCGCGCGGGACGCCAGTGTAAAGGCGCTGACCCGCAGGTCATATCCTCCGGGTGGCGGGGGTGCGGAAATCTGACTATCGACCACGATTACCCGCAGCCCGGCCTGGCCACAGGCAAGCGCTAGCACTGCCCCGACCATCCCGGCACCAACGATGAGCAGATCGCAGTCAGCGGCCTTGCCGTACGCTTTCGACGGAATCACGGGCTGGCCTCCGGGCCAGACCGTCCGCCTTCCAGCCGGCGCCCGGCTGCGCATCCACTCATCGCGCTAGACCAGCGGCAGGCCGCGGGCAAGGAGCGGCTGCCGTCCTGCGAGACCTGTCGCGCGGTTTACCAGTGCGCGCTTGATGCCAGGCACGAGATCAACCGCCACCAGGCCGAGGTTGCGTGCGAAGACCAGGGGCACAACACTGTTGGAGAAAATGCGCACCAGACCATCTGTAAACCGGCTGACGGCAAGATTGTCGCGTCGCCGCCACTCGGCATAGCGGCGCAGAACGCCGATGCTGCCCGGATCCGCGCCCTGCCGCCAGGCTTCCACCAGCACCTGGGCCAGCACGGCGACATCACGCAGTCCGAGATTGAAGCCCTGGCCGGCCACCGGATGCACGGTATGTGCGGCGTTTCCGACCAGGGCCAGGCGTGGCCGCACGTGTTCGGCGACGCGGGTGAGCTCCAGAGCGTGACACTGGCGCCTGCCGACGCGGGTCAGCCGGCCGAGACGGTCGCCGAATGTGTCCTGCAACCGGTCGAGAAAGGCGACATCAGGCAGCTCCAGCATGGCCTGCGCCTGCTGCGGCCCGAGACTCCACACCACGCTGCAGCGGTCCCCCGACATGGGCAGCAGTGCCAGCGGCCCGCTCTGCGTAAACCGCTCAAACGCCGTTCCCTGATGCGGGCGCTCCGTGGAAACATTGGTAACTATCGCCGACTGACGGTAATGCATCCGGCTGACCGGAATTCCTGCAAGCGATCGCGCCACCGAATTGCCGCCGTCTGCGGCTACAACCAGCCGCGACGTCAGCCGCCGCGTTTGGCCGGCGTGATCGATTGTCACCGAAACGTTCTGGTCCTCGAATTCGACCGCAGTCATGGTGGCGGGCTGCAGCAGTTCAACTCCGGTCACCGATCCGAGCCGTTCGGTCAGGACGGCACCCAGAACGCGGTTTTCCACCACGAACCCGAGCGCCTCGACACCAGCAGTGGCGGCATCGAGGTGGGCAAGACCGAAATGGCCCTGGTCGGAAACGTGAATCCGCTGGATCGCCGTGACTCCGTCCCGGGCACACAGGCCGTTCCAGACATCCAGCGCCAGGAAAATGCGCTTTGACCCGTAAGCAAGCGCGACGGTCCTGTCATCATAGCTCGGCTGCCGCGCATCGCCATAAGGCACAGACTCGACCACCGCGGCACGCATTCCTGTCCCGCCCAGGGCGATGCCCAGACTCGCGCCGA
>JAJYCY010000073.1 GCA_021778035.1 Pseudomonadota bacterium | reverse complement strand
CGAACGCCCCCGGATACGCGGGACGGTTGCGTCCTGGGCATTAGCCAAGTCATTGGATAGTACCGGGTATAGTGAGCGATCCGGGCCGCAACCTCTGCTCCCGCCAAACTGAGACACTACCCTCCGGCGCGGCCGATTGACGATAAGGGGAATCGACGCTACCCTTCGCGAATTACGTCGGTGTACATCCTTTTCGTTGCGTGTGATCGAAAGCTGCCATCATTTTCTCCAAGGCTGGCCTCCCGGTTTGGCGGATTGGATGTCTTGCAATACCCGTCCTCCCGCTCCGTCAGGCTGGCCTTCGTCTTTATGATTCAGCCTCTTGGTGTGACGGGATGATGTCCGGGGAACCTGAAGAGGTAGCATCAGGCCTGGCCCCGAGAACGACCGCGGTGGTAGCGCTTTCCCGGGAGCGCCCCCGGTTCCAGCCGGCCGGTTTCTTCAATCCATGCGGGATAACCGCTAAAATCTGCCTCATGCGAGGGAAAAACCAGTGATCATCGTCATGCGCGCGGATGCCACCGAAGAGCAGATCCAGGCGGTGGAGAGCCGGCTGCGGTCGCTGGATCTCGCCGCCAACATCTCGCGTGGCCGCGAGATCACGGTTATCGGCGCCATCGGCGATGATCGCAAGATCCAGTCCGAGTACCTCGAGACCCTGCCCGGCGTAGAGCGCGTCATACGGGTGCTCAAGCCCTACAAGATCGTCGCGCGTGAATGGCACCACGAAGACAGTGTCGTTCCGGTTGGCGATGTGCAGATCGGAGGCCGCACCGTGCAGGTGATTGCCGGTCCGTGCTCGGTCGAGACGCCGGAACAGATGGCAGCGGCGGCCGCGGCAGTGCACGCGGCCGGCTGCCGGCTCATGCGGGGCGGTGCCTTCAAGCCGCGCACCAGTCCGTACACGTTCCAGGGACTGGGCGAGAAGGGTCTCGAATACCTGATGCATGCCGCGAAGCTGCAGGGACTGCCAGTCGTGACCGAACTCATGGACGTGCGTCAGCTCGAAATGTTTCTGCGCTATGGTGTGGATGTGATCCAGATCGGTACCCGCAACATGCAGAATTTTGACCTGCTGAAGGAGGTGGGCCGTGTCGACCGGCCGGTGATTCTCAAACGTGGCATGTCGGCGACGGTGAGCGAATGGCTCATGTCGGCGGAGTACATCGCCGCCGGCGGCAATCACAACATCATTTTCTGCGAGCGCGGCGTGCGCAGTTTCGAAACTGCCTACCGCAACATGCTCGATGTGACCGCAGTCCCGGTGCTCAAGCGCGAGACCCATCTGCCTGTGATCATCGATCCCTCGCATGCCGGCGGCAAGGCGTGGATGGTTCCGGCCCTTGCGCGGGCCGCAGTAGCGGCCGGCGCCGACGGACTGCTGGTGGAAATGCATCCCTGTCCGAACGAAGCCTGGTGTGACGCTGACCAGGCGCTCACGCCTCAGGAGCTCAATGTGCTCATGGACGAACTGCGTGGCATCGCCCGGGTCCTCGGGAGGGACGTGTGAAGACCGGTGCGGGACCACGCATAGAGGGTCCATCGGGCGGGTGGTGGAGCGCCAGCCGGTGATCGGGCGCCTTGCCATCCTCGGTGTGGGCCTGATCGGCGGTTCGCTGGCACGCGCCCTGCGCGCGGCCGGTGCGGTCGGCGAAGTGGCCGGCTGCGGCCGCAGCCAGGCCAATCTGCGGAAAGCCCTGGAGCTCGGAGTCATCGATCATGCGGAAGCATCCGCGGCCGATGCGGTGCGCGGTGCAGACATGGTAGTGCTGGCGCTGCCGGTCGGATCGATGGCCTCGACGTTCGCTCAGATCGCCCCGCACCTCGGCCCCCGGACCGTGGTGACCGATGTCGGCAGCGTCAAAGGCAGCATCGTGAATGCGGCGCGCGCCGCACTCGGTGCGCATTTCGTGCAATTTGTGCCGGCGCACCCGATTGCCGGCACCGAGAAATCGGGAGTCACGGCGTCGTTTGCAGGGCTGTTCCAGGGGCGGCGAGTGGTGCTGACTCCACTGCCTGAGACCGACACCAGCGCCATCGCGCAGGTGCAGGCGATGTGGCAGGCGACCGGCGCGCAGACGGTGGTCATGGATGTTGCGCATCACGACGAGATCCTTGCGGCGACGAGCCATCTGCCGCACCTGCTTGCCTTCTGCCTGGTGGATGCACTCTGTACCATGGACGACAGCCGCGTGATCTTTGATTTTGCCGGCGGCGGTTTCCGCGATTTTACGCGCATTGCGGCGAGCGACCCGGTGATGTGGCGCGACATCTGTCTTGCCAACCGTACCGCGGTGCTGGCCGCGCTCAGACAGTATCGCCAGGATCTGGACGCCCTGGCGCAGGCCGTCGAGCGCGGCGATGGCGCATGGCTGGAAACGCTGTTCACGCGCGCCCGGCACGAACGTGAGGCGCTTGACCGTGACCGCGACTAGCGACGTACAGAGGGCATCGGCACCTGCGGATGCGTTTTTTTTGCCATCAAGCCATAGACTGCGAGAACCCGAATGACTGCCCGACCGGAACCGGCCGGATTTACGGTTGATTACCTGATTGAAGCCGGCGGCCGGCTGCACGGCCGCCTGCGCGTACCCGGGGACAAGTCCATTTCCCACCGCTGCGTGATGCTGGGTTCGCTCGCCCACGGAGAGACCCAGGTGAGCGGCCTGCTGGAAGGGGAGGACGTGCTGGCGACACTGGCCGCGTTCCGCGCCATGGGTGTCGAGGCTGAGGGTCCGTTCGACGGCTCGCTGCGCATCCGCGGGGCAGGATTGCATGGTCTGCGCCCCCCGGTGGCGGCGCTCGACATGGGCAACTCGGGGACGGCCATGCGGCTCATGGCCGGCATCCTGTCGGGTCAGGTTTTTGACACGGTGCTCACCGGAGACGAGTCGCTCAGCCGCCGTCCGATGGGCCGGGTCGCGGAGCCCCTGGCCAGGATGGGTGCACGGATCGACACTGCCCCCGGCGGGCGGCCGCCGCTGCGCATCCACGGCGGGCAGCGGCTACAAGGCATCGACTACCGGCTGCCGGTGGCCAGCGCTCAGGTCAAGTCGGCGCTGCTGCTCGCTGGACTGTATGCCGAAGGCCGCACGCAGGTGCATGAACCGGCGCCGACCCGCGACCACACCGAACGCATGCTGCGCGGTTTCGGCTATCCGGTGAGCACGGAAGGCGCCACGATCAGCCTGAACGGGGGCGGGACACTGACCGGCTGTGCCATCGATGTGCCGGCGGACATTTCCTCGGCCGCCTTCTTTCTGGTCGGGGCCGCGATCAGTCCCGGTTCGGACGTCATTCTGGAGCACGTCGGCATCAATCCGACGCGCATCGGCGTGCTGAACATCCTGCGGGCGATGGGCGCGTCCATCGACGAACTGGACCGGCGCATGGTTGGCGGAGAGCCGGTTGCCGACCTGCGGGTACGCGGCGGGCATCTGCGCGGCATCACCATTCCGGCAGACCAGGTGCCGCTTGCGATCGATGAATTTCCGGCGCTGTTCATCGCGGCCGCCTGCGCAGAAGGCCAGACCCGGCTGGCGGGCGCCGGGGAACTGCGGGTCAAGGAAAGCGACCGTATCGCCGTGATGGCCGAAGGGCTGGCGCGGCTCGGCGTGGAAACACAGGAAACGCCGGATGGCATTCTCATCGAGGGTGGGGGCCTCGGCACGAAACGGGTTGCTGCCGAAATCGACAGCCACGGCGACCATCGTGTGGCCATGGCCTTCGCCATGGCTGCCCTGCGGGCCGGCGGACGGGTGCGGGTGCGCGACTGCCGGAATGTTGCGACTTCGTTCCCCGGGTTTCCGGTCCTGGCCCGGCATGCCGGACTGGCGATCCGGACGGCCGGGCCGGACTGAAGGGGCGCAGCAGTGACGGTGCCAGTGGTTACCATCGACGGTCCGGGCGGTTCTGGCAAGGGGACGGTCAGCCAGCTGCTGGCGGCACGTCTGGCCTGGCATTATCTTGATAGTGGAGCCCTTTACCGGGCGGTTGGCCTGGCGGCCCGGGAACGGGGGGTGAGCTTCGAGGATGGTGCGGCCCTGGCGCGCCTGGCCGCGGCGGCGGATGTCCGGTTTGAGCCCCAGGCGGACGGCCAGCCGGCCCGGGTCTGGCTGGACGGGCGGGATATCAGCGAAATCCTGCGTACGGAAGAGACCGGCTGCCTTGCTTCCCGGGTGGCCCAGGTTGCGGCGGTCCGCGGGGCGCTGCTCGGCAAACAGCGGGATTTCCGGCGGCTGCCCGGACTGGTCACCGACGGCCGGGACATGGGTACCACCGTCTTTCCGGACGCTGTTCTTAAGGTATTTCTGACCGCCAGTCCGGAAGTACGGGCCGAAAGACGCTATAAACAGTTGAAGGAAAAGGGGTTAGATGTTACTATTTCAGGGTTATTGGGGGAGATTCGTGAGCGTGATGCACGTGATGCTGCGCGCCAGGCCTCGCCGTTAAGACCCGCTGCGGACGCCGAGATGTTCGACACCTCCGGGCTGGACATCGTCCAGGTGGTGGAGCATATCTATCGGCAGCTTCAGCAGCGGCTGTGAGCGCAGGCGGGGTGCACGGTGCGGTCGCGGATCTCCGGAACTTCAACGTCTATCCTGTGGTTCGCGTGCCCGTCCCTGCGGACGGTTCGCGGAGTCCATGGAAAGCACATCGGGCGCAGCGGTCCGTACCGTTGCCAACCCGGATCTCGACAGGTTGACCATCCATCATGAGTGAAAGTTTTGCCGAGTTGTTTGAACAGAGTCTGTCCAAGGTCCCGGTCCGCGCGGGCGGGCTAGTTACGGGCGAAGTCATGCGCATCGACAACGAGGTGGTTGTCGTGGACGCTGGCCTCAAGTCCGAGGGCATGATCCCGGCCGAGCAGTTCCGTGACAGCCACGGCGAGCTGAACGTGAAAGTCGGCGACATGGTCGAGGTGGTCGTCGAGAACATCGAGGACGGGTTCGGCGAGACCCGTCTGTCGCGCGAGAAGGCCTGTCGCGTCAAGGCCTGGGATGTCCTGGAAAAAGCGTTTGAAGCCCAGTCGATCGTCACTGGCGTCATCACCGACAAGGTCAAGGGCGGTTTCACCGTCGCGATCGACACGATCCGCGCGTTCCTTCCCGGGTCGCTGGTGGACGTGCGTCCGGTACGAGACCCGAGCTATCTTGAAGGCAAGGACCTCGAGTTCAAGGTCATCAAGCTTGACCGCAAGCGCAACAATGTCGTCGTGTCGCGGCGCGCGGTCGTCGAATCCGAGATGTCGGTGGAGCGTGACGCGCTGCTGTCGAATCTCGAGGAAGGCCAGATCGTCAAGGGTGTGGTCAAGAACCTCACCGACTACGGCGCGTTCGTCGATCTCGGTGGCATCGATGGTCTGCTGCATATCACCGACCTCGCCTGGAAGCGCGTGAAGCATCCCTCCGAGGTGCTCAAGATCGGTGACGAGATCGAGGCCAAGGTGCTGCGCTTCGATCGTGAACGCAATCGTGTGTCGCTCGGACTGAAGCAGCTCGGCGATGATCCGTGGGTGGATCTTGCGCGCCGCTATCCGGAAGGCACCCGCCTGTTCGGGAAAGTCACCAACATCACCGACTACGGTGCCTTCGTCGAGATCGAGGAAGGGGTGGAAGGCCTGGTGCATGTCTCGGAGATGGACTGGACCAACAAGAACATCCATCCGACCAAGGTCGTGCAGCTTGGTGACGAGGTCGAGGTCATGGTGCTCGACATCGATTCCGAGCGCCGGCGCATCTCGCTCGGCATCAAGCAGTGTCAGCCGAATCCGTGGGAAGAGTTTGCCGCCAGCCACAACAAGAACGACAAGGTGCGCGGCCAGATCAAGTCGATCACTGACTTCGGCGTGTTCGTGGGACTCGAGGGTGGCATCGACGGTCTGATCCATCTGAGCGACCTGTCGTGGGGCCGTACCGGGGAAGAGGCGGTGCGGGACTACAAGAAGGGCGATGAAATCGAAGCTGTGGTGCTGGCGATTGATCCGGAGCGGGAGCGCATCTCTCTCGGCATCAAGCAGATGGAAGGCGATCCGTTCACGAGCTTTGTGTCCGAGCACGGCAAGGGCAGCATCGTCACGGGTGTGATCGGAGCGGTTGACGCCAAGGGCGCGGTGGTTAAACTTTCAGAAGAGGTCGAAGGATACCTGCGGGCTTCCGAACTTTCGCGCGACCGTGTCGAGGACGCGCGCACGGTGCTGAAGGAAGGGGATGCCGTGGAAGCCAAGATCACCACGATCGACCGCAAGAACCGCAAGATCTCGCTGTCCGTGAAGGCCAAAGATCTCGAGGAAGAGAACGAGGCGGTGCAGGAGTACACGCGCAAGTCTGGCGGTGGTGCTTCGACGCTTGCGGACAAGCTGAAGGAGAAGCTGGTCAGCAAGGACAACTAGACGGCGCAGCTGACGCAGACCGGCTTTGGCAGGTTCCGGGAGGGTGTCATAGATGACCAAATCGGAGTTGATCGCTTTGCTTGCGGCCAAGCAGCCGCAGCTCGAATATCGGGATGTGGAGCTCGCGGTCAAGGAGCTGCTGGAGCAGATGTCCGCGGCGCTCGCCGCCGGGGAGCGGATCGAGGTGCGGGGCTTCGGGAGTTTTTCGTTGCATTACCGGCCGCCAAGGCTGGGGCGCAACCCCAAGACCGGAGACTCGGTCCGGGTTCCCGACAAGCATGTTCCGCATTTCAAGCCCGGGAAGGAGCTGCGCGAACGCGTCGATCTGTGAGGTGGTCTGCGGTCGGGCCAGGTGTGCATACTGGAAACGGCATTGGGTTTCTTCCAATGCCGTTTTTTCTTTGGCCTGTCCGGCAGCACGGGTTAATCCTTTCCGGTTTTTCTTGTATCGTGTCCCAGGTTGCGAATTGAGTTCATGGAGGCAGTTATGAAGCGCCTGCTGTATTTCCTGCTTGGAGTGGTGACGGTGTTCCTGGGCCTGAGTTTTGCCTACAAGAACGCCGAAATCGTGGCGCTGAACTATTATTTCGGCCTGCACTGGGAAAGTCCGCTGTCGCTGATGCTGCTGGCGACGCTCGCGACCGGGATCGTGCTCGGCTTTGTGGCGAGCCTCGGCATGCTTCTGCGCATGCAGCGCCAGCTGGTGCGGGCACGCCGCGAGATCCGGGAGATCGAACAGGAAGTCATGAACCTGCGCGCGCTGCCGATCAGGGATGTGCTCTAGCTTATGTATCTTGCCGCGGCCGATCTGCTATGGCTGCTGCTGCCCGTGGCGGTGGCGTCTGGCTGGCTTGCGGCGCGTCTGGACCAGAAACGGCAGCCGGGTAAGACCCTGCAGGGTCTGCCTTCAGCCTACTTCAAGGGCCTTAATTTCCTGCTGAACGAGCAGCCGGACAAGGCGATCGAGGTGTTCATCCAGATGCTCGAAGTCGATTCGGACACCGTTGAAACCCATCTTGCGCTGGGGAACCTGTTCCGGCGGCGCGGTGAGGTGGAGCGTGCCATACGCATCCACCAGAACCTCATTGCGCGTCCGACTCTCGACAAGACCCAGCGGTCACTGGCGCTGCTCGAACTCGGCCAGGATTACCTCAAGGCGGGACTGTTTGACCGCGCCGAAAACCTGTTCCTGGAGCTCGCCGAAATCCGGCTGCATACGGAGCAGGCATTGCGGTTTCTGGTGCACATCTACCAGCAGGAGAAGGAATGGGTCAGTGCGATCTCGACCAGCCGCCGGCTTGCGCGGGCATCGGGCCGCAGCCAGGACGAAGTGATTGCACAGTTTCACTGTGAGCAGGCCGAGCAGGCATTTTCTGAGGCCAATTATGTTATGGCGCGGCACCAGGTGAACGAGGCGTTTGCCGCCGACCGCCGCTGCGTGCGCGCGAGCATTCTGCTCGGGCGCCTGGAAGTCGCCGCCGGACGGCATCGGGAGGCGATCAAGGCCTGGAAGCGGATCGAGGACCAGG
Source organism: Pseudomonadota bacterium (assembly GCA_021778035.1). Classification (GTDB taxonomy): domain Bacteria; phylum Pseudomonadota; class Gammaproteobacteria; order Acidiferrobacterales; family UBA6901; genus JAJYCY01. The sequence continues at coordinate 2,028 of JAJYCY010000073.1, read as the reverse complement.
ATCCGGTGTATCTCGGTGAAGTGGCGGGACTGATCGCGGCGGCGTTCCAGGCGCTCGACGACGAGGCCGGCCTCTACGACTATTTCGATGCGCTGCTGCGCCGGCATGGCAGCGTTGCCCTGATGCTCGCGCTTGCCGATGTCATCCGCAGCCGCGAGGGCGCACAGGCAGCTGGTGAGTTTGTGACGGGCTGGCTGCGGCGGCAGCCGTCGGTCCAGGGCCTGCAGCGGCTGATCGACCTGAATCTGGTCAACCCGCAGGTGTCAGGCCAGGCTGATCTGGGTCTCCTGCAGGGGGTGATCGGGCAGCTGAACGAACAGCAGCAGGGCTACCAGTGCCAGGACTGCGGATTCCGTGGCAAGACGCTCCACTGGCAGTGTCCGGGCTGTCAACGCTGGAACACGGTCAAGCCAGTTTCCGGGCTGCCGCAGGAGCACGCGCAGGACAAGCGGCATGGCTGACCTGGCGGAACGCGGGCATGGTTCGGCGCAGCGCGACCCGCGGGTCATTGTGGCGCTGGACGTGCCGACCGCTGCGGAAGCGCTGGCGTTCGCCCGGCGGGTGACGCCCGCTTTGTGCCGTCTCAAGGTAGGACTTGAACTCTTTACCGGTGCCGGTCCGGGCGTGGTCGGGGAGCTTGCGGCGCGCGGGTTCGATGTCTTTCTTGACCTGAAATTCCACGACATTCCGACAACCGTGGCCCGCGCCTGTGCGGCCGCGGCCGGTCTCGGGGTATGGATGCTCAACGTGCATGCGCTCGGCGGCGTGCAGATGATGCAGGCGGCGCGCGATGCGCTCGAAAAAGGATCCGCACGCCGTCCGCTGCTCATCGGAGTCACGGTGCTGACGAGCCACGGGGCCCACACGCTGTCCGAGATCGGTGTCGAAACTGATCCTGCGACCCAGGTGCTGAGGCTTGCAGGATTGGCCCACCAGGCGGGTCTCGACGGGATCGTGTGTTCAGCCCTGGAAGCGGGGATCATGCGTGTGCGCTTCGGCACGGGCTTCGTGGTGGTCACGCCGGGCATCCGTCCGGCCGGGACAGCAGCGGATGATCAGCAGCGCACCATGACACCGCTTGCCGCCGTGGGGCAGGGGGCCGATTACCTGGTGATCGGCCGGCCCATTACCCAGGCTCCCGATCCGGTTGCGGCGCTTGAGGAAATCAATATTCAGCTGCGGGCCCCGTTTTGAGGATTTGCTGCGTGTATTGCGACCGGATCCAGAGCAGATCGGCGCCGAATCATCGGCGTCCGGGCTGCTTTATCCGGGAGAAATTGCAGATTAATGCGCCGGATTCGGTTTTCACTGCCTGTGCGGACGGAATACCTCTCTCGGTCATCGAAAGCAGCGTGGTGGCGGTGTCATGAGCGGGTCCGGTGCTGAGTGCTGGTTTCTCGTTTACTCCAAACCGCGCCAGGAAGAGACGGCGAAACAGAATCTGGAGCGCCAGGGCTACACCGTGTATTTGCCGCGCGGGGCTCAAAGCCGGCGGCGCGCTGGAAAGCGCGTAACGGTGGTCGAACCGCTTTTCCCGCGTTATCTTTTCGTCCGCCTGAACAGGCATTCGGATAACTGGGCGCCGATCCGGTCGACTATCGGGGTCGCTGCGCTGGTCCGGTTCGGACTAGAGCCGGCGCGCGTGCCCGATACGCTTGTTGCCTTGCTGCGATCGCACGAAACCGCTTCCGGGGTGCACGAGTGGACGCTTGCTCCGTTGCGAACCGGTCAGACGGTGCGCGTCGCGGAGGGCGCGTTCGCCGGGTACCGGGGGATATTTCTTGCCAGCACGAGCCGCGAGCGGGTGACGGTCCTGCTCGATATACTGGGGCGACCGGTGCGTGCCCATATCGCCGTCGACCAGATCGATGGCGCCGACTCCTGAGCCGGAAGGCTAATCTGGTAGAAGGGTTCTTCATCGCAGGATCCCACACCCGGATCCCCTTGGGTTTTCCAGAAGCCAGTCGGATGTGTGTCCCGCAGCAGGATCCTCACAGGCACGGTGACGGTGCAGAAACAGCGGCATAC
>JAJYCY010000072.1 GCA_021778035.1 Pseudomonadota bacterium | reverse complement strand
GGAAATGTACCTGCGGATCTATTACACCCGGCAGAAGCAGGCGGCCGGCGGCATCGATTTCTTCCCGGCCGCGGACGTCAAGCGCGGGCGCGATGCGGGCGATGAGTCCGTTGCCGCAGGCGACGTCTGCCGCGATGGTGCTGCCGTCAGGCCGGGCCACGGTGGCGTTTCGGATAACGAGATCGTACACGCTTGGTCTCCAGAAACAGCAAAGGGGACCGCCGTCCCCCTGTTCTGCCCGGCAGATGGATTTGCCGGCGGGTTTAGCCCATCTGTTTTTCGCGGATTTCGTCCAGCGTCTTGCAGTCGATGCACAGAGCCGCGGTCGGACGTGCCTCCAGGCGCTGTACCCCGATTTCCACGCCGCAGGTTTCGCAGTAGCCGTAGTCACCGGTATCGATCTTGCCCAGGGCTTCCTCGATCTTCTTGATAAGCTTGCGCTCCCGGTCACGGTTGCGCAGTTCGAGGGACATATCGGTTTCCTGGCTGGCGCGGTCGTTCGGATCAGGATGGTTCGCCGTCTCGTCCTGCATGCTGTGTACGGTGCGCGACACCTCCTCGAGCAGCTCATCTTTCCATGCATTGAGAATCGCACGGAAATGCTCGACCTGCTTCTTGTTCATGTATTTCTCGCCCTTCTTCTCCACATAGGGCTTGAGCCCGTGGATGAGGACGCCGCCGGAAGGAAGCTCCTTTTTCTTGCGTACCGACATCGTTGCTCCTGCCATGAAGGGATCGGAGAGGCCAAAAATCAAGCGCGCATCTATACCAGAAAACAGGGGTAGGGCGCAAGGTTGATGCTGCAAGAAGTGCGCCATGCGGGTATGGCCCGAAAATCAGGTAAAATGGCGGTTTCTGCTGCCTGATGGATCCAGCGAGTGGCCCTGACAACCTTTATTTTCGACGTAGACGGGACTTTGGCGGATACTGAACGTGATGGTCACCGGGTGGCTTTCAACCGGGCTTTTGCCGAAGCGGGCCTGGACTGGAACTGGGATGTCGGCCTGTACGGCGAGCTGCTCGCCGTGACTGGCGGCAAGGAACGGATCCGCCATTTCCAGGAATTGCGGCCAGAACTGGTCCTGCCGGACCAGACGCCTGATTTCGTGGCGCGGCTGCATGCCTCCAAGACGCGGATCTACACGGAAATGCTCGCGCGCGGCCTCATTCCGTTGCGCCCCGGTGTGCGGCGCCTGCTGGTGGAGGCGCGTCGCCGCGGACTGCGGCTGGCGATTGCGACCACCACGACCCCAGACAATGTGACCACGCTGCTCGAGCATTCGCTGGGTGCCGGTTCGACGGCGTGGTTCGAGGTGATCGCCGCAGGAGACATCGTGCCCCGCAAGAAGCCGGCGCCCGACATATATCTTCATGCCATGGACCAGATGGGGGTCCGGGCGGAGCAATGCCTGGCCTTCGAGGATTCGGCAAACGGCCTGCGCGCTGCCCGCGACGCGGGGCTGACCACGGTGGTCACCGTGAGCGACTATACGCGTGACCACGACTTCGATGGCGCCGCGCTGGTGCTGGACGGTCTCGGTGAACCGGGCCAGCCCTGTGGCGTCATCCGCAGCGGCCGCATCCGGGGTCCGCTGTCCGTATTTGACGTCGACACCGCGCACAGGCTGCTGCCGCAGTGACGCCGGCCGCCGGCATTCCGCCGTACCCCGCTCCGTCGTGCGGGGACCATGAGGGGGCCGCACCGCTCGCCGCGCGCATGCGCGGCATCGGACCGTTCCATGTGATGCAGGTCATGGGCCGGGCGCGCGAGCTCGAGGCGCAAGGGCGGTCGATCATCCACATGGAGATCGGCGAGCCGGATTTTCCAGCCGCACCGGAGATCCTTCGCGCCGGGGTGCTTGCCCTGGAGGCGGGTCATACGCGTTATACCCCGGCACTTGGCCTGCCGGAGCTGCGCGCACGCATCGCGCAGAGCTATCCGCTGCCGGCGCGCCCCGATCCGGCGCGCGTTGTGGTGACACCCGGTGCTTCCGGTGCGCTGCAGCTCGCCTTCGGGGTGCTGGTCGATTCCGGTGACGAGGTGCTCATGGCGGATCCGGGCTATCCGTGCAACCGCCATTTTGTGCGGCTTTTCGGCGGTGTCGCCCGCCTGGTGCCGGTGGATGAGTCGACCGGCTATCAGCTGACCGCCGATCTTGTGCGGCACCACTGGACACCGCGCACACGGGCGGTGCTGCTCGCTTCGCCATCGAACCCCACCGGTACCGTCGTGCCGTCACAGGAGATGGCCCGGATCGTCGATCTCACGCTCGAGCTCGGTGGCCGGCCGGTGATTGACGAGATTTATCTCGGTCTCACCTATGAAGGAGAAGCGACAAGCGCGCTGGCGCATTCCAGCTCAATATTCGTGGTGAACAGCTTTTCGAAGTACTACGGCATGACCGGCTGGCGCGTCGGCTGGCTCGTTGCCCCCGGCGAGTACCTGCCGCAGATCGAGCGGCTTGCGCAGAACCTGTTTCTGGCGGCGAGCACGCCGGGACAGCATGCGGCCCTTGCTGCGCTTGCTCCCGCGGTGTCAGCGGAACTCGTCCGGCGCCGCGAGGCATTCCGGGAGCGTCGCGACTACCTGCTGCCCGCGCTCCGGCGCCTCGGGTTCGGGATCCACGGGGTTCCGCAGGGTGCATTCTATCTCTACGCCGACTGCAGCCGCTTCTGCGACGATTCGGCGGTATTTGCCATGGACCTGCTGGAAAACGCCGGAGTGGCGATCACGCCGGGACTGGATTTCGGGGAACACCGGCCGCTACAGCACGTGCGCTTCTCCTATGCCAACACCCTCGCTAACCTGGCGGAGGGGGTGCGGCGGATCGCGGATCACCTCGGCATCGATCGTTTCTAGGTTCCGCCTGTTCCGCAGACCGGTCGGCTAGGTTTTCAGCACGGCCTGCAGATGCCCGGGAAGTTCGCGGTCGGCGAAATCATACAGGTCCTTGGCCAGCGATCCGGCGAGCATTTTTGCCGTGTGTTCGTCCAGTGCGGCGCGCAGGTGCCCGAGAAAATGCGGGTCCGCAACCAGCACCAGATGTTCGAAGTGGCCGGTGGTGCGGCCCTGCCGCAGGATATCGGCCAGATGCTGCGCGAACCCGATGGCGATCTGCTCTGCCGGGCCCGGAGACTTGCTCACCGCATGACGGCTGTGAAAACTGTCGAACACCCGTCCGCTCTTGTCGCTCACGATTTCGTGGTCCTTCAGTCTCCCTTCGGGATGCGGGATTTCCTGCACGCGCCGCAGGCCGCCGCCAGGCTGTTCCTGCTCATAAAGCCGCGCACCGCCACGGTTTGCCACCAACACCCAGGTTCTGTTCATGGTCCCTGCCTTTCCCGGATTTCCGGTGTGAGCCAGATGTCCTGATGCAGTGTGCCGTGCCGCGCGACGCTGCGGCATGATCCCGGTCAAAAATGCGGCCGGGTGGCCGCAAGCCTGCTGGGGTTCCGGTGCCGGTAACCCCGCCCTGGCCAGCACCGGCCTGCCGTCCGGTTTTCCAGGGGGCTGGCACGGTCTTTGCGGCCTGTCTCGGGTTGCCGACCGGCCGCTGCAGGGCACTTGCCCGTGGGTCGTGCGGGGGTCTGCCCGGACAGATCCGGCTGGCCCACGATCTGCAGCGCCGGCCGCAGACTGCATGTCCCGGATGACCCAGCCAGGACATGTCCCTGGCAGCGATTCATGGATGTTTTTCAGCGCGCCGCAGGGGGTGCCTGGGTATGCCGGCCAATCCAGGGGCTGATTGCACCCCTTCTCCGGCGCGATACCTACTCGACCGGCGTGTCTGCGCTGTTGCCCCATTCGGACCAGGAGCCGGGGTATCCTGCGACCTGTGTAAAGCCGAGGCTCTTCAGGACGATGAAGGTGTGTGCCGATCGGTGGTGGGTCTGGCAGTACGTGATGACCCGTTTGTCCGGCGTCACGCCGAGCGCGTCCAGCATGCGGCGCAGTTCTGCCGCCGGTTTCAGCCGCAGGTGATTGCGCTGGTCCATGGCTTCGACCCAGTCAAAGTTCACCGCCCCGGGGATGTGTCCGGCACGCGCCGCCAGCCGCTTCTGTCCCGAATATTCGCCCGGTGTGCGGCAATCCAGCAGCCTGATGTCAGGCTGCCCGAGATGTCCGACGATATAGTCCATCGTAACCACAGCATCTGTTGCCGGCCCGGCGCTGTAGCGGGATTTTCCCGGCGGCGGGATCTCCGTTGTCGTCGGAAGATGTTCGGCGGCCCAAGCCTGGATTCCGCCATCCAGCAGCGAGTACCGCGGGTGTCCGATCGCCGCCAGCGTCCATAGCAGCCGGCAGGCCTTGCCACCGCCTTCGTCGTCGTAGGCGACCACGTGCCGGTCGGGAGTCAGGCCGATGCCGGAGAATGTTGCCGACAGCTGCTCCCGGTTCGGCAGAAGTCCCATGACCGGCGGGCGTGCCGTGACAATCTGTGCGTAGTCGAGGTGTACTGCTCCGGGGATGTGCGCGCGGGCATAGGTCTCGGGTTGGCACAGATCGACGAGCAGGAATGACCCGGAGGAAAGGTGTTTCTCGAGGTCCTGGGGTTCGATGACAAGCGGTGCCTGATTATCGATCATGTTTCTGTCCCTGTTCGCCGGCCCGCACCGGGCAGACCGTCCGGTACCGATTCTAGCTTGGCTCTCCACGTCTGCGGAAGCAATACCCACCGGAGCGGTGGATGGTTTCCGGACTTCATGATCCGGGGTGTTTTCGGTACAATCCCCCGGGAAGTGGGCGGAGTTTCGTGCGCCGCGACACGGGTAGTGGGCCTCTGGAGCAGCTGGTGGAAATTTTCAAGGTATTCACAATCGAGGCGGCGCACCGGTTGCCGAATCTGCCTGAACACCACAAGTGCCGCCGCCTGCACGGGCATTCCTTCCGCATCGAGATCCATGTTTCCGGCCCGATTGCCGAACACGAAGGCTGGGTGCTTGATTTTGCCGATATCGGCCGCGCGTTCACTCCGGTCTTCGAGCAGCTTGACCATCATTATCTCAACGAGATTCCGGGGCTGGAAAATCCCACGAGCGAACATCTGGCCCGCTGGGTCTGGCGCATGATGCAGCCCCGCCTGCCGCAGTTGTCGAAGGTGGTCGTGCGCGAAACCTGCACCGCCGGATGCGTCTATTCCGGACAATGACGCCAGGAGAGCCCGAGATGGACGTTGAGTGGCCACAACCATCGATCGAGATCGAAACCGCGCCGCGGCCGGACGCGAGTGTCATCTGGCTCCACGGACTGGGCGCGGACGGCAATGACCTGGCCGCGATCGTTCCGGAGCTCAGCCTGTCGCGGTCGCTGGCGGTCCGCTTCGTGTTTCCGGATGCGCCATATCGCCCCGTGACCGTCAACGGCGGCCAGGTCATGCGCGCATGGTATGACATCGAGATGACCGATACCGGATTCAACCAGAAGCTGTCCCATATCCGTGAATCGGAAGCGTTTCTGCGTGGACTGATCGATGCACAGATCGCACGTGGCGTTCCGGTGGAACGGGTGGTGCTTGCTGGATTCTCGCAGGGCGGTGCCATTGCCCTGGTCACCGGACTGCATTTTCCGAAGAGGCTCGCTGGAATCATGGCGCTGTCGGCCCCCGTACCTCTAGCCGGAAGCCTGATGGGCCAGGCTGATCCGGCCAACAGCCAGATCCCGATCTTCATGGCGCACGGCAACTTTGACGGGATCATTCCGTTCCCGACGGCACAGGCGGCGCGCAACCTTCTTGCCGGCGGCGGGGCGCAGATAGAGTGGCACGAATACCCGATGGAGCACACCATCTGTGCGGCCGAAATCAAGGACATGAGCAGCTGGCTGGCGGCCCGTTTCACCATCTAGGCAGGGCAGCCGCTGCCAGCCGGACCGCGGTCAGAACCGTACCGGTGACGTGGAACGTGCATGACCGCACAGGAGTCCGGTAATGGAACATAATCGCTGTCCGTACGAGAAGGCGATTCTCAGTACGCGGTTTCTGTGCGGAAAGGCGATGCACCAGTACATCGGTGAGCGTACCGCGGTGGCATGCCGTTCGGAGGACGCCCGCCAGGACTGCGTGACGCTGCTGCGCCTGCTTCGCGACCATTCACGCTTCGTGCTCAAGGTGACTGATACGGCGCGCGAACTGCCGTTTGGCAAGGAAATGAAGATCATATTCGGCGGACTGGAAGCGCTGCAGGCGCTGCTCACCGGTCTCAAGCCGGGCACGAACGATGATATCCACACGCTGGTGCATGAAGCCAGGCGATGCTACGGGTCGCTCGAATCCCTGCCCGGCCAGCAGATGGTAAGGTATATTGCCGCTTCCCGGCCCGGGCGGCGCGGCCCCCGCGGATGACGAGGGGTGGCCTGCGATCATTCACTGCCGTGCGGCCGGGCCACGGCGGTGCAGGATGAGAAGACAAACATGAATCAGGGCGGCAGTTCCGGCAGGCCAGGACAGCAGTCTCCGCAGTGGCTGCGTTACCTGGCGCTGTTTCCGCTGGTGGTGGGTGCCGCAGTGTTTTCCGTGTTCTTTCTGGCGGCAGCGGTGTTTCTGTTCCTGCTGACGGCGGTGGGTTTTGGTCTGCGCCTGTGGTGGGTCCGCCGCAGGTCGCACACGGCTGCCAGCGGCGTGCACGGACAGCCGCTGGAAGGCGAGTTCACGGTGGTGAGGGACAAGCCGCCTGACCACGACGGCAGTGGAGGGTGGCCGCGACGCTGAGGCGTGATGCGCGAGCACCCCTGCCGGGATCATCTGGCGAACGACCTCCACCCTGCCATGCATGCCCCGGGCTTCGCGGGTCTTGCCGAAGAAGGGCTTTTTGACACAGCACATCCGGCAGTCCCCGGTCCGGGCCGGCGCGACTGTCACATTGCCGCTTTCATGGCCGCAGAGGTTGACCTTGAAATCCATGCCTGCTGCGGGACCCCTGACCACCCGGTCATGGCGGATCAGCCAGGCCTGGTTCCAGATTTTCAGGGTTACCGGCTGTCCGGCCTGACGTAGAAGTTCCCGATGGCGATGCGGATCACCCGTGGTGCGGTGACGTGGCTGATTCCTGGTGCCGGGCTGATAGCAGGCCGGCGGCCGCGGTGGCCAGAGCGTGCCGTAAGCGGGTCATTGTCGTTTCCCCTGGTCCCGGCATGCGGCGGCCAGCCGGTGTACGGGTGATGCACCGTTGTCAGTTGAGCGCCATCGACAGCTGGCTGCGGAAGCGCTTGACGAGATCCCCTTTGCCGCCGAGCAGCGTGAAGATCGTGAGCATGGTCTTGCGCGCGGCATCGTCACCGAAATGGCGGTCATGCCGCACGATTTCCAGCAGCAGTTCAAGAGCTGACTCGTAGTCGCCTTGCAGCACCTTGTGCGCGCTCAGCCGGTAGCCCGCCTCGCTGTCCGCGGGCCGGATGGCAGCAATCCGCTCGAGTTCGCTGGCATCCGGGCCGGCAGCGGCGATGCGGGCGATTTCCGCGCGCGCAAGCAGCACGACTGCTTCCGGCTTCTCGCGGCTGCTGCGGGACAATCCGTCGAGCACCCGCTCGGCGTTTTCCGTGTCACCCTGGTCGAACAGCAGCCTGGCAAGTTCCATCCTGACATCATCATTGGCCGGGTCGGTCTCGAGAGCCTGTCTCAGGATGGCGCCGGCCTGTGATGTCTCGCCGCGAGCGAGCGACTGGCGCGCTGCCGCCAGAAGGCTGTCCGAGGGACGCGGTGCATGACGGTCTATGAGTTCACGGATGACTGATTCTGGCTGCGCGCCAAGAAATTCGTCGACCACCACGCCGTTCCTGAACAGCTTTACGGTCGGCAGGCTGCGTATGCCATAGCGCGCCGCAAGCTCCTGCTCGACATCGGTATTGACCTTGGCGAGATAGAATTTCCCCTGGTACTGTTCGGCCATGCGCGCGAGCACCGGCATCAGCATCTTGCAGGGGGCGCACCATGGTGCCCAGAAATCAACCAGTACCGGCGTGGTGTGGGAACGGCTGAGGACCAGGCTGTCGAAATCGCCCAGCGTGACATCCGTGAGAAAAGATGATGTACCCATTTCAAGGATGGTTCCGGAAGATATTGATTGTACCGAATATGCGGGCTGACGCATCCGATATCAAGTTTGGCTGCCGGAGCCGTGCGGACGGAACGCGGCGGGGTGGATGGCTGTTGCATTGCCCGCGGCCTTTTTGATTCTCATGCCAGCGTGACTCCGGCCGCGCCTGTCAGTAAACTGCTCAATAATGGAACAGGCACAACAGGCGGCTACCAGCAGGCAGACGGTCCACAACCGGAAAATTTCCGTTGCGGATGCTGGCGGGACTGCCGGACATACCTTTCCGGCCGCGCGCGTACCGAGTGCCGCGTCCCCTGTCTCTGTAGCGCCTTCCGCGCGCTGCGGGCATGCCGCCCGTTACCGGAAGGTGGCAAGCTAACGGTGTCGTTTACCGAACGGCTACGCCGATGGACCGGCAATTTCTTCAGCGGGTTCGGACCAGGGGTTCCAAGGCTTGTTCCGCAGATGTTGAGCCCCGCATCGCACGCACTGCTGTTCGGGCTGTACCGGGTCCGGTTCATCATTTCTCGGGCACGCGTCGTTGCGATAGTGTTTGCGGTGCTGACACCACTGTGGATCGCGGTCGACGTGATGGTTTTTCCACGTACCGTCTATCTGCCGCTGCTGGTGGCGAGGCTTGCAGCGAGCGCCGGTTTCGCGGGAGTGGCGGCTTATCGTGGCGGCGCACAGTCCGGAACCAGTGGCGCCTACCGGGTGCTCGCGTTGTTGTATCTGATTCTCCTGGCATTCTATCTCTATTCGCAGCACGTTCTTGAGAGTGCGGATCTCTCGACAGTCGGCGCCGCCATTTCGGTGGGGTATATGTTCCTGCCGTTTGCGCTGGTTGTCGGACTAAGCATTTTTCCGCTTACCCTGCTCGAGATTGCCGGCCTGACGCTGCCGCTGGCTGTCGTTGCTGCCGTGCCGCTGCTTGCGCTTCCCGGGCTCGACGGCGCGATGCTGCTGTGGCTGCTGCTGCTGGTCGTGGCGATCAGCACCGTGGCTTCGGTGAGCCAGCTCGGACTGATGTATGAGCTGTTCCAGGGGTCGGCCATTGATCCGCTCACGGGCGTGTACAACCGCCGCAGCGGCGAGGAATTTCTCGCCCAGCAGTTCGATCTTGCCCGGCGCTATGGCTTCCGGCTTTCGCTTGTGTTTCTCGACCTTGACAATTTCAAGCAGCTGAACGACGTCGCGGGTCACAATGCCGGCGACACTGCGCTGCGCGAGACGGCGCGGCTTCTGCGCTCGAACATGCGCACCAGCGACATCCTGGTTCGCTGGGGAGGGGAGGAGTTCCTTCTGGTACTTCCGCACACATCCATCGAGGAAGCGCAGAGGCAGCTCGCGCGGCTTTGCAGGGACGGTCGGTGCCGTGTCTACCAGTGGTCGGACGGTGCGGAGCTCACGTTCAGCGCTGGAATCGCGGAGTTTCTTCGCGACAGTGTCCTGCCCACGGCCGACTGGCGGGCACTTCTGGTGCTGGCTGACCGGCGCATGTATCAGGCCAAGGCAAAGGGCAAGGCGCGTATCGTCGCGGACGATAACGGCGAAGAACCGCGGTATGACATGCAGGATGGCAGCGCGCTGGACTGACGCGTCACGACCATACGAAGACCGGTCCAGCCCCTATCCGTGAGGCGTCTGCTAGTGAGTTCTTGCTTGTGCTGGTCGGTGTGTCGTTTTTCGCGTGGACGAAGGTATTCACGTTCACAGCGCTGCTGGTTAATGCTCCCGAACTGTCTTGCCCGATTGGATAACTGGTCACGGGATTCCCGCAATTTGAAGTGAATTTCTGCAAGCGCTTCGCTGCCAGGACTGGTTCCGGAAATTACTCGTACTCGTGGTGTTGCGCGGAATCGCCTTCTGTTTCAGATGGCCGTCAACAGGTTAATTGATGTGACATCCTCGCGACTTCGCGGAGGATTTTTGACACCCATCCGCGCAGGCCACGCTCGCCACCTGCCGCCAATCCGCACGGCAGACAGCCCGGATCTGCCAGAAATCTTGGAAAAAAGGGCGAATTTCAGCAAACTGGTGGCAATATACACGCCAGCACCTTCCTGGGGGTCCGCATGCCGATTGTGGCGGTTTTGATTCCATGCTTCAACGAAGAAGTCGCGATCGCCGACGTGGTAACGGATTTCCGTGAGGCGTTGCCGCAAGCGGCCATTTATGTCTACGACAATAACT
>JAJYCY010000011.1:6678-42874 GCA_021778035.1 Pseudomonadota bacterium | reverse complement strand
TGAGGTGCTGGCCGAAATTCCGCGCGTGCGCGAGGACCTGGGCTATCCGCCGCTTGTCACCCCGACATCGCAGATCATCGGTACCCAGGCGGTTCTCAACGTCCTGACCGGCAGCCGCTACCGGAGCGTCACCAACGAGGTGAAACTCTATCTGCAGGGACGCTATGGACAGGCGCCCGGCCCGGTGAACGACGAGGTGCGCCGGATAGCGATCGGCGACGGGGAAGTGATCTCCGGTCGTCCGGCTGATCTTCTGCGGCCGGAGCTCGAACGCCTGGCAGCGGCGGCTGGCGCCGTGGCAGTGAGCGAAGAAGACGTGCTGACCTGCGCAATGTTCCCGGAGGTCGGGCGTGCGTTTCTCGAGGCACGCCGGGCGCCGGCACCTGCCCCTGCCCCCGTGCGCTCACCGCCGGCCGCAGTACCGGATGCCTCTGCGCCGACCGAATTCAACGTCACCGTGCACGGGGAGACCTATCACCTGAAGATCACGGGAGCGGGCCACCCGAGCGAGCACCACAGGCCGTTCTACGTGACTGTCGACGGGATGCCGGAAGAGGTGCTGGTGGAAACGCTCTGTGACGGTCTGGTGCCGGCAGGGCACACGGGGCCGCAGCCGTCCGGGATTTCGCACCGCCCGAAAGCAAGCAGGGAGGGACACGTCACGAGCTCGATGCCCGGGACGGTGGTGGCGATGATGGTGAAGCCGGGCGACCGGGTCACTGCCGGCGATCCGGTGCTCGTGATCGAGGCGATGAAAATGGAAAACGAGGTTCCGGCTCCGGTGAGCGGCACGGTTCAGGCGGTGTATGCCGCCAAGGGTGACAGTGTCAACCCCGACGAGGCGCTGGTCGAGATCGGCTGATACCCGCCGCAGGCGCACACCACGCTCTCTTATGCCAAAGCGCACGCTGATCCTCGCCTCCTCCTCGCCGTTCCGGCGCGAACTGCTGCAGCGCCTGCAACTGCCCTTCCAGGTGTTTGCGCCCGACATCGACGAACAGCCCTTCGCGCACGAGACACCGCCGGCGCTGGTCGAACGCCTGGCTCTGTCCAAGGCGCGGGCGATTGCCCGGCTGCACCCGGATGCGCTTGTCATCGGCTCGGACCAGGTTGCGGTCCAGGACGGCCATATCGTCGGAAAACCTGGCGATCATGCCAGCGCGGTGCGGCAGCTGCGTGAAGCCTCCGGACGACGCGTCGTGCTGCATACAGGACTTGCCCTCGTAGACGCCGCGAGCGGCCGCTCGCAGTGCGAGGTCGTCCCTTTTGCCGCCGTGTTCCGGCATCTCGACGACGAGGAGATCGAGCGTTACCTGCGGGCCGAAAAACCGTACAACTGCGCCGGCAGTCTCAAGTCCGAGGGGCTGGGCATCGCGCTGCTCGAGCGTTTTGAGGGCGATGATCCCACGGCACTCATCGGCCTGCCGCTCATCACGCTCTGCCGCATGCTCGCCAAGGAAGGGTTGCGCATACCCTGAACCGCCTGCGGCCCTTCAGCGCAGCTGCGGCGCCGGCGCGAACAGATCGGCTTCGATGTGCCGGGCGACGCTTGCACCGATGTGGTTGGCCACGCGGTCAAAAAGGTTCTGCTTGACCGTGAAATCGACGATATGCGGTGCACCGATGATCTTGCGCGCAACATAGCGCGTCGTTCCGAAACCGTCGATCAGCCCGAGCTTGCGTGCATCCTCGCCGGTCCAGAACAGTCCGCTGAACAGATTCGGGCTGCCGGTCTTCAGGGCCTTGCCGCGGCCCTGCTTCACCGCGGCGATGAACTGCTGGTGAATCTCGCGCAGCATTGCAAGCGCGTAGCCACGCTCCTTTGGCGCGAGCGGCGAGAACGGATCCAGGATCCCCTTGTAGCGCCCGGCGGTCAGCAGGCGGCGCGAAACGCCGAGTTTGTGCATCGCATCGACAAAACCGAAGCCGTCGATCAGCACCCCGATCGAACCGACGATGCTGGCTGGATTGGCGTAGATCTTCTTCGCCCCGGCAACCGCATAGTAGCAGCCGGAAGCGCATTCATCGCCGATCACCGCATACAGCGGAATCTTGGGATGCTTGCGGCGCAGGCGCCGGATGGCATTGTAGATGTCGGCCGCCTGGACCGGGCTGCCACCGGGACTGTCGGCACTGATGATCACGCCCGCGGTCTGTGTGCTGGCGAATGCCGTCCGCAGGCCGGCAATCACGTTACCGGCGCTGGCTTCACCGCCCGCGGAGATCTGGCCGTCGAGCTGTACCACGGCGGTGTAACGTCCGGCGAACGTGCCCTTGCCCCAGCTGCCGGACACGGACAGGTAGATCACCGTGATCACGATCGCCAGCACCACGAGCCTGAAGAATATTCCCCAGCGCCGCGCCCTGCGCTGCTCCTTCAGTGCCGCGAACGCCAGTCGCTCCAGCAGTTCCCGTTCCCAGGGCGTGTGCCCGTCCGTGCCCTTCCGGTCCTGCTGCATGCCATCATCAGTCATCGTCTGTGCTCCATGAGTGTGTCGGCCCGGGTGGCTGCCCGGGCATCTGCGATTCAGATGCCAGCCGTATCTCGCCGCCGCCGGTTTCCAGTGCGATTGCCACGAGCCCGCGCCCGGCACACGGCCCGTCGATGCAGGCGCCACTCACCGGGTCGAAGCGGGCGCCATGGCTGGCGCAGACCAGGAACTGCTGGCGTGCATCGAAAAATTCACCTTCCGTCCAGTCGAGCTCGACCGATCGATGCGCGCACCGATTCAGGTAACCGTATACGTGGCCACCGTACCGGACGACGAACGCCGGCAGTATGGCGCCGGCACCGGCCAGGTTGAAGCGGATGCCGCGACCGCCGTCGGCAAGCTCATGCATGCCGCAGATCCGGTCACCGGCCCGCAGGGACGGCGCACCGGGCGGTGCCGGAATCACTGGATCCAACGGCATACCGCGGCAAAGGACTCGGCGCAACCGAGCGCACCGCATTCCAGCAGCTGCGCGCGGGCGTGCACGCCATAGCATACGGCCAGCGCATCGACTCCGGCGTTGCGCGCCATTTCCATATCATAAGTGGTATCACCGACCATCAGCGCGCGTACGCGGTCTGTTCCGGTCTGATCCAGAATATCCTCAAGCATCTTCGGGTGGGGTTTGGAAAACGCCTCGTCAGCACAGCGGGTAGCGGTGAAATAGCGGCCGGTGCCGGTTTCGTGCAGCACCCGGTCAAGACCGCGACGCGCCTTGCCCGTCGCCACCGCCAGCAGGTATCCGTCTCGTGCCAGTTCCGCAAGACCCGCCTCCACTCCGGGGAAAAGGGGCATGTCGGTGCGGTCGAGCTCGAGAAAATGCGCGCGATAGCGCTGCACGAGCTGCTGCCGCAGCCCGGTCGGCGCCTGGGGATAGAGCCGCTGCATGGCTTCATCGAGTCCGAGCCCGATGATGTCACGTATCGCTGCGCTGCCCGGATCGGGAATGCCGAGATCTGCGGCCGCGGCTGACATGCAGCGCACGATCTTGCGCTCGGAATCCATCAGCGTGCCATCCCAGTCAAAGACAATCAGATCGTAGGGTCTGCCCATCGTGCTCAGTCCGTTGCCACGCAGCCGGTCCGGCCCCCGATGCGACTGAAAGCACCTGCACCCCGCCCGGTACAGCTCCGTACCCGCGTCACGCTGGCTGCTTTCCGAGCTGCTGCAGGAATCCGGCCAGGTCATCAGGCAGCGGCGCCTCAATCGTCAGGCGCTGGTCCTGCGCCGGATGATCGAACTGCAGGCGCGCAGCGTGCAGGAACAGGCGCCGCAGTCCGGCCGCGCGGACCTGTCCGTTGAAGGCTTTGTCTCCGTATTTCTCGTCCCCGGCGATGGGGTGTCCGGTGTGCGCAGCGTGCACCCGCGCCTGATGGGTGCGTCCGGTCAGCAGTTCGGCCTCGACCAGCATGGCCGCAAACCCGCCTGTCTTGCCCCGGAAGCGGCGCAGCACGCGGAAGCGCGTTGCCGACTGCTTGCCGGATTCATCGACATTGACCCGGCGCTCTCCGCTGCGCAGCTCGTGCTTGCGCAGTGCCGCGGTCACGGTCCGTATCTCCGAATCCCAGTTGCCGGCGAGCAGCGCCAGATAGCGCTTGTCGACCAGCCCGTCGCGCAGCATCGCGTGCAGCCGCAGCAACACGCTGCGCTTCTTGGCGACCAGCAGGCAGCCCGAGGTGTCGCGGTCCAGCCGGTGCACGAGCTCGAGCATCCGCGCATGCGGGCGGAGCTGGCGCAGCATCTCGATCAGCCCGAGGCTCACGCCGCTGCCCCCATGGACGGCGAGGCCCGAAGGCTTGTCGACCGCAATCAGGCTGTCGTCTTCGTAAAGGATGCGTTGTTCGAGCCAGGCATGCTGGCTTCCATCGCTGACCGAGGACTGCAGACGGGCCTGCCCCTCAGCGGTACGCACCGGGGGAATGCGGACGATATCGCCAGGCCGGATCCGGTAGTCGGCCCGACTGCGGCCCTTGTTGATCCGGACCTCGCCGCGCCGCAAAAGCCGGTAAATATGGGTCCTGGGTACCCCTTTCAGCTGTGAAATCAGGAAGTTATCGAGACGCTGCCCATCATGTTCCGCGTCGACCTGAACCTGCCTGGCACGAGGGGCGGAACCGGGCTTCATGGCCTTCTTGGGCGCTGACATGGGAAAAAATGATAACAGATTTGCAGGGATAGCGATGCGCTGTTATATTTGGACCAGCGTCACCAGCCATCATGCATGTGCTGCGAGGCGCTGAGGCCCCGCTTTTTGTTGCCGGTTTTTCCGGACGGGGCGCCAGGCCAAGTGCCGGCGCTGAATGGGAAGTTTGCTCCAAACCGGACAGGGTCCGGCAGGGAGTCAGTCCCGGGGGCCGTGAACAGGGTTCCGCACCGCTCACCCTACCGAAGCGGTGCAACGAACAAGACGCCACGGGACGTAGCGGCCCGGGCGGTAACCCCTGCATGTCCAGTGCCAGGCGACAGGAAACCCGACGCCGGCTGGATATGTCGCCGGCGTGTGCCAGCTGAGGGTGGTTGTCCGCAGCACACGGTGGCCGGAACCGGGCGTCTGGAAGCTATTGATAAATGAAGAGAATGCTGTTTAATGCAACTCACCCCGAAGAGTTGCGCGTCGCGATTGTCGATGGCCAGAAGCTCCTCGACCTCGATATCGAATCCTCCTCCTACCAGCAGAAGAAGGGCAACGTTTACAAAGGGAAAGTGACCCGCGTCGAGCCAAGCCTCGAAGCGGCCTTCGTGGATTACGGATCCGAACGCCAGGGATTTCTGCCGCTCAAGGAAATATCCCGCATTTATTTCCGGGATTACGACAACAAGACACCGATGGCGCAGGTGCGCATCAAGGATGTCATCAAGGAAGGGCAGGAACTCGTCGTACAGGTCGAAAAGGAGGAACGGGGCAGCAAGGGCGCAGCCCTGACCACCTTCATCAGCCTGGCCGGGCGCTATCTGGTTCTTATGCCCAACAATCCCAAGGGAGGCGGCATCTCGCGCCGCATCGAAGGCGAAGAACGCGCCGAGATGCGCGAAGCCATGGCGCAACTGCAGATCCCCGAGGACTATGCGGTCATCATCCGCACTGCGGGTATCGGCAAAAGCGCCGAGGAACTGCAGTGGGATCTCGATTACCTGATCCAGCTGTGGACGGCGATCAGCAATGCGGCCGAGGAGCGCTCGGGTCCGTTCCTGATCTACCAGGAAAGCAATCTTGTGATCCGGGCGATCCGCGATTACCTGCGCCAGGACATCGGCGAGATCCTGATCGACAACCCCGAAATCCATGAGCGCGCGCTCAAGTTCATGCAGCAAGTCATGCCGCAGAACCTGAACCGGCTCAAACTCTACCAGGACGAGACACCGCTGTTTTCGCGGTTCCAGATCGAACACCAGATCGAATCGGCGTTTTCGCGCGAAGTGCGCCTGGAATCCGGCGGCGCGGTGGTCTTCGATCACACCGAGGCCCTGGTCACGATTGACGTGAACTCGGCACGCGCCACGAAGGGCGCGGACATCGAAGAGACGGCGCTCAATACGAATCTTGAGGCAGCCGAGGAACTCGCGCGTCAGCTGCGCCTGCGCGACCTCGGTGGCCTGATCGTGATCGATTTCATCGACATGACACCGGCGCGCAACCAGCGCGCCGTCGAAAACCAGCTGATCGAGGCCCTGAAGGCTGACCGTGCGCGGGTACAGGTCGGCCGGATCTCGCGCTTCGGATTGCTCGAGATGTCCCGCCAGCGCCTGCGTCCGTCGCTGGGCGAATCGAGCTCCCTGGTCTGCCCGCGTTGTGACGGCACCGGGCACGTGCGCAGCGTGCAGTCTTCGGCACTGTACGTGCTGCGCTACATCCAGGAAGAGGCGATGAAGGAGAATACCGCCGCGCTGCACGTCCATCTTCCGGTCGAGACCGCAACCTATCTCCTCAATGAGAAGCGCCACGAGATCAGCACCATCGAAACCCGCCTGGGGACACCGATCCTGATCATTCCGGACCCGGAACTCGAGACCCCGCATTACCACGTGCGGCGCCTGCGCGGCGAGGAATACGAGGCGCAGAGCGAAATTCCGAGCTACGAAATCGAACTCCAGGAAGACGAGGAAGAGGAGCCGCGCCACACCCGCCCCGCTCCTGCTCCGGTTGCCGAAAAACCCGCTGTGGGCCAGATCGCGCATGCGGCGGCGCCAGTGTCTTCCGTGCCCGCCGCACCGGCGCAAACACCTCATGAAGGAATGTTCCGGCGCATCGCACGACGGCTGTTCGGCGCTCCCGAACCGGTTGCGGCTGTGGAAACGAAGCCAGCTGCGCGTGCAAGCACGGCTTCTGCCCCACGGCCATCGGCACCCTCCGCGCAGGGACGCCGTCAGGAGCCGCGCGCCAGACGTCCCCAGCGTCCACCCCATGCCGCAGCGCAGCGGACAGCGCCTGAGCCCCGCACTGCGGAGAGCCGGGCAGCCGCGACGCCGCAGCGCGAACCAGCCCGTTCGGGCACACCCTCGAACGAGCGTCCCGAAGGAGTCCGCGGACGGCGCGGACGGCGCGGACGGCGCCGGTCTCCCTCACGGCCAGGCGAGGCAGCGAACACCAGTCCGGCGACGGAACCGTCAGCCACGGAGCATGCAACGGCAGAACCCGTGCGCAGCCCTGCTGCCACGGGCGCGGAAGGCACCCCGCCCTCCGGACAGCCGCCGTATTCCCATGCCCCTGCGACGGACCAGTCCCAGGCTGCCGGAGTGCACACTGCTGACGTCGACCGCACGCCCGCACCTCAGTCCGTGCCATCGGCACACACTGAATCACCGGCACTGGTCCAGATCGAGACCTATGCGGCACCCGGATCCGGCGGATCCGGACCCAAGGCCGACGACTGATCCACACCCGGTCCGCGTCCTGCGCGGACCGGGGCAGCGGCGCAGCCGGGCAGATCAGCGCCGCGCAGCCCCCTTTGGTGCGTAACGCAGAAGGTCTGCCTGGCAGCTGCCCGCGACATGCGCGGTGCCGGCGATGAGCAGGGTCACGAGCATGGCCACTGCGAAACGCGGCGGCCGCAGCCGGTCATGGGACTGGTATTCGTACGCAACCGCGAATGCTGCCACCCACGCCACGCCGAAACTCAGACCCCCCAGGACATCCGACAGCCAGTGCGCGCCGAGGTAGACGCGCGATACGGCGATGAGCCCGATAAGCGTGACCGTCACCGCAACGACCAGCCGGCGCAGAGCCGGAGCTGCCTGCCGCGCGATCAGGTAAGCCAGAAAGCCGTAGACGATCATACCCATCATCGTATGGCCGCTCGGAAACGAGAACTGCGCAGCGCCGCTGTACAACGAACCGGGACGCGAGCGGTGCAGCGCGAGCTTCATGATGTTGGCCAGCACTTCGGCAACGCCGATGGCAGCCAGCCAGTAACCGGCCGTCAGCCAGTTGCGGTGCACCAGAAACCATGCGAGCGCTACCAGCATGACCGGCAGCAGGACCTGGGCGTCACCCAGCTCGGTGGCAATGACCATCAGGCGATCGACCGCCGGCGAACGCAGCGATTGCACCACGTGATAGACCACCATATCCGCGACCCCCAGGTGCTCGTGGCCAAGGACGTCCTCGAGCACCCAGAAAAATAGCCACAGGCCGCCAACGACAAGCACCATGGCCAGCATCAGCGTCCACTTCGGGCTTTTTCCGCTCGTGATCCATTGCACCATGTCCCGGATCCGCAACGGACGAAAGCGGATGGTGCGCCGGTGGGGCCGCGCCGCGATCGCTGCACCCCGGCTCAGAAGCACCCCGGTCAGAACCGTTACCACAGTCGCGAAAACCCACGCTTTCAGTGGCAGCAGCCCGAGCGCGAAAAAGGTCCGCAGCGGTGCGACGGCATACACGATTGCGAATGCCACGACCATGGCGGCAAGCACCAGCCAGCGCACCGCGGTCAGCGGCCGCGCGACCAGCACCAGAACCCAGGTGGCCACGGCATCCAGCACCACTGTCGCCACAGTCCGCGACTGTACGAGTCCCAGGCCGAGTTCACTGCCCGCGCCGATGTAGGCGGCGAACGTCGCTCCGGCCACGAACAGGCCGCTCAGCACCGCGAAGCGCAGAACACGGTCGACAAACCCCGGACGCACCCGTTGTGCGGTCCGTTCGAGTGACAGAAAGAATGCCGGCAGGCCGATCGTCAGGGACCCGACCAGAGTCAGGTGACGCGGCAGGAAGGGAAACGTGACCCCGGCCACACCGACAACCAGCGCGAGGATCATCGCGTACACCGTCTTGGTCAGAAACAGTGCCGCCAGCCGTTCGACGTTGGCGATCACCCGCCGGCCCTCGGCAATGACCCCCGGCAGACCTGCGAAACGGTTGTCGAGCAGCACCAGATGCGCCACCGCACGCGTGGCCGCGGCACCGTCCGCCATGGCGATGCCGACGTCGGCGTATTTCAGGGCCAGCACGTCGTTGATGCCATCGCCCACCATCGCAACCCGGTGCCCGTGTTCCTGCAGCGCGGCAACCAGTGAACGCTTCTGCATCGGAGACAGCCGGCCGAAAACCTGGTGCGTCTCGGCCAGGCGAAAAAATTCCGGAGACTCCTGCGGCAGCGTCGCAGCGTCTACCGCATCGGCCGCATCGGCGATGCCGAGACGCGCTGCGATCCGCCCGACGGTGGCCGGATGATCGCCGGAAAACACCTTGACCGAGACACCCTGGGCATGCAGGTAGCCAAGCGTGCTGGCGGCATCTTCCCGGATCTGCTCGCTCAGCAGAACAAATGCAACCGCCTCGAGGTTGTCCGGCAGGTGCTCGCCGGCAAGTGCGGCTTGCGTCCTTGCCAGCAGCAGGACGCGCCAGCCCTCGCGCGCATGCGCCGCCGCCCGGTCACGCAGCAGCGCACTGTCAGCGGTCGGCGCCAGCAGCACTTCCGGGGCTCCGAGCACCCACGATCCGGATACCCCGAGCATCACTGCGCTCCACTTGCGTGCCGACGAAAACGGCACGTGGCCGGTAACCGGCTGCGGCGGTTCTTCGGGAAAGGCGCGCCCGATGGCGCGCAGCGTGGCATTGGGGCGCGGGTCAGCATTGGCGAGAGTGCTGAGCACGTGCGCGACGTCGCTGTGCCCTGCTCCCACCGGCTCGATGCGCTCGAAATGCGGCTCGCGTCCGGTCAGCGTGCCGGTCTTGTCCAGACACACCACGTCCACGCGCGCCAGCGCCTCGGTGGCCGGCAGATCCTGCACAAGCATGTGCTGGCGCGCGAGCTGGATCGCGGCCACCGCCAGTGCCAGACTGGTCAGCAGCACCAGCCCTTCCGGCACCATGGCCACGACTCCGCCGGCAGAAAACAGCAGCGCCCCGGTCAGCGCCCCGTCGACGATGAACTGGTTGCTGAACAGCAGCGCCGAAGTCGGCACCACGGCCCAGGTGACATAGCGCATGATGCGGTCGATTCCGGCCCGCAGCTCCGAATGCGCCAGACTGAACCGCCGCGCCTCACCGGCAAGCTGCTGCCCGAACGCGGCCCCGCCGACCCGTGTAACGCGGCAGGTACCGCTACCCGCGACGATGATGCTCCCGGACAGCACCTCGTCGCCCGCCTGCCGCACGACTGGCACGGATTCCCCGGTCAGCAGTGATTCGTCAACCTCGAGACCGCCTGCCTGCAGCACCACGACATCGACCACCGCCTGATCCCCGGGTGCGAGCTCGAGGATGTCATCGACGACGATGTCTTCGGCGGCAAGTTCCGTACGGCTGCCATCCCGCCAGGCATGGACCTTCGGCTGGTGCAGGATCGCCAGACGGTCGAGCGTCCATTTTGCACGCAGCTCCTGCACGATCCCGATCAGCGCGTTGACAATGACCACCCCGCCGAACAGCGCGTCCTGCCAGGGCCCGGTCAGCAGAATCACGGTGCACAGCGCCCCCAGCAGCGCATTGAATCGCGTGAAGACGTTGCTGCGTATGATGGCAAGCGCGGTGCGGCTGGCGGGAGACCGGACACGATTCACCAGGCCATGCTCGGTGCGCTCACGCACCTGCGCACCCGTCAGTCCGCGCACACCAGCTTCTCCGATTCCTGCGGATGGACTGCTCATGGATCCCCCGCGCTGTCTACCGCACCAGGCCGTGGATGATACTGTGGAATGGCGCGTGTGACGCGGGTAGCGGTCAGGCCGGCAGACTCCGTTTCCCGGTGCCCGGTCCGTCCACCGGCGACCCCAACGCCGTGCGGCAGCGGAAGGATCACGGCAGCTTCGATTGCCGGAGCCGCCCGGTGCAGGAGTGTAGTGCACGGCACCCGCAGTCGGGCACCCGCCAGTACTTGCGTCCGCATACCCCCTGCGACCCGTCGCCCTGCCCCCTCCGGGTCCGGGCAGCGCTGAACCCGTCCGTTCTCCCGGAAATCCACGCCGACCGGGATCAGTGTCACGGAGGAAAATCCGCCCGGGTGTTGCCCGAACGCCGGGTTGCTGCGCCGGTCAGAGAGCATCGCGGATTCCCGGCTCATGCCACCGATAAGACCGATCACCTTCAAACCAAAGAGTCTCCACACGAGAAACCAGGCGGGTTGCCGCCATTGTAGAGGTCCGGCAGCACGCAAGTCAGTACCCGACTGGACAGCCCTACCCTGCGCCGCGCGGCCCGGTATCCCGCACAGCGTCATCCACGCACACCTGCGGGATGCTGGGGGGACGCCGGGTCACGCCGGGTCACCACAGGTAACACTGCACCGTCCACGCGGCAAGCGGCAGTGCCGCCGCAATCAGCGTAGCGGCCGCTGCAACCCCGCGTCCGCGGGGTGCAAGGCGCCGCGCCAGCACCGCACTCCAGATCGCCGCGGCGGCCAGCAGCAGCATCCGCATCGCGTCCGCCCACCGCAGCGGTACCCGGTCGCCCGCAAGCCCGGAGGTCGTCAGAAAGCTGAGCCCTACGAACACGCTCACGCCGGCAAACGGAATCAGGACTTCCACAAACCGTTCCCGCACAATGCCGGTCGCAGCTTCCGCCAGCCGCATCCAGGCGACCACCCATCCTCCGATCACAAGCGCTTCGGCGCCGATATAAGCAATGACCATTGCGCCATCGAGCCAGCTGAATACATCCCCTGTCCGCGGATAATCGGCAAGCAGCCACCAGTGTCCGGGGTCCTGTAACGGCCACATCACGCCCTGGGTGGTCAGCCATCCGGCCACACCCCGCGTCGCATCGGCGAACCACGGTGAAACGCTCCACTGGAATGCGCCGAGCGCCACACCCAGCATTCCAAAGACAAGCAGTCTTGCCGGCCAGCGGCCGGTCTCGCGCGCGCCGGGCAGGGTATCCCCGGGACGCAGCCGGAAAATCTCGGATGCCGGCGGGCGCCCGCGCAGCGCCACGGCGCCCCGCTCTCCGGCGCAGCGTCCACACATGTGGCAGGCAGACGCGCTTTCGAGCCGCCGGATGCTGATCAGCGGGGCACAGTTGACGGCATGGGCACGGCTGGTGCGATGTCCGGCCGGCGCCGAGTCCCAGGCGTCACGGTCGGTCCGGAAATGGACCGGCGCTACCTTCGCCAGCAACGCGAACACCCCCGAGACCGGACACAGATGCCGGCACCATACGCGCTTGCCGCGGCCATAGGCGAGCCCCACTGCCATGGCCGCGGCCGTGGATCCGCCCAGAATCAGGAAAGTCGGTTCCGGATAGCGGTAGATTCGGGTCAGCTGGCCGAAAACAGTGGTGCCAAGAAAGGCAACAAAGGGCCATCCGCCCCATTTCATCCAGCGCGGAATGCCGCGTCCAGCCCCATGAGCCGAGACCCATTCGCTGAGCGCGCCCTCCGGACAGAACAGACCGCACCAGCTGCGACCGAGGGTCATGACCGAAAGGATCACGAGCGGCCACCAGATACCCCAAAGGATGAATCGCGCATAGCGCGTGAAATCGTCGCACAGCGGCGTGTCCGCTCCCGGCAGTGGCAGCAATGCAGGCACTGCCACCAGCGCCGCATAGCACACGGTCATGCCCCACTGCAGCTTTTGCACGGCCCGGTCATGGCGCCGCAACGCCAGCCCCAGGCGCGCGAGCCAGGTGCCGGAGACAGCGGACCCGCCTTCCCTTACCGAGGCCATGACCACCGGAAGTCCGTCTTCCTTCGTTCCCGGCACCGTTCCCATCCGGGACGTGATTGGCCGCTACCGGGCCCGGTCCGGCTGCTGGGGTGCGTGCAGCCGTTCACGCCGGATATGCTCAAGCAGACCGGTCGCGGCTTCCTCGACCATATCGAGCACGCGATCAAAGCCGCCGTCGCCGCCGAAGTATGGATCAGGCACCTCCCGCTCCGGACGCGACGGCGCAAAATCGAGAAAAAGCCGGATCTTGCCCTCCATTCCAGGCGGGCTCAAGGCACGCAGATGCCGCAGATTCTCCCGGTCCATCGCCAGGATGAAATCGAACGATTCGATATCGCGCCGTGTCGCCTGACGCCCCCGCAGACCGGACAGATCGATGCCGCGGCGTGCAGCTGCGGCCTGGGCGCGCGCATCCGGCGCATCGCCAACATGATAGCTATGGGTCCCCGCAGAATCGGTTTCTATGACCTGTTCCAGACCCTGTGCGCGCACGACGGCGCGGAACACCCCTTCCGCCGTCGGTGAACGGCAGATGTTTCCGAGACACACGAACAGCACTCTCACCATACCCTGACTCCGTTACCGGCTTCACTGCCCATCCCCGGCACAGCACAGGCTGGCCGGTAAACACTCAGGCGCCGCGCGCGAAAACTGCCCGCACCCGCTCCAGGTCTTCAGGCGTATCGACGCCACGCGCCGCCGCCTGCGGCGTCTCGCACACGGCAATGCGCTCCCCGTTCCAGAGCACACGCAACTGCTCGAGCGATTCGATGCGTTCGAGCGGACACTGCGGCCAGTCAGCGTAGCGTCCGACGAACCCGGCGCGATATGCGTAGATCCCGATATGACCCAGCGCATCCACCGCGTATTCCCCGGCACGGGCGTCCTCGTCGCGGGGCCAGGGGATCGGGGCGCGGCTGAAGTAGAGTGCAAATCCGTTGCAGTCCGTCACGAGCTTCACCAGGTTCGGGTCCAGGAAACCGTGCCGGTCGTGGATCGCGTGCGCGGCAGTTGCCATGGACGCCTCGGGATGCGCAAGCAGCGTATCGGCCACCCGGCGAATCAGCGCCGGCGGCATCAGCGGCTCGTCCCCCTGCAGGTTCACGACCACCTCATCGGCGCCGATCCCGAGCAGCGCGATGGCTTCGGCAATCCGGTCGGTCCCGGAACGGTGATCGGCAGAAGTCATGCAGACCTCGCCACCGAACCCCTGCACCACCGCGGCAATCCGCCGGTCATCCGTCGCGACAACCACCCGCCGGGCACCGCTCGCACGCGCACAGTCATGCACACGTTCGATCATCGACTTTCCGGCAATGTCCGCGAGCGCCTTGCCGGGCAGCCGGGTCGAGCCGTATCGGGAGGGAATCAGGACAATCATGGCCTCATCCGCACCCTAGAGCTCCTCTTCCTCGGGGATCCGCCGCGCCTCTTCCTCCAGCATCACGGGAATGTCGTCGCGTACCGGATAGGCAAGGCGGTCGACCTTGCAGACCAGCTCGGACTTGGCCCGGTCATAGCGCAGCGGGCCCTTGCAGACGGGACAGACCAGAATGTCCAGTAGTTTCCTATCCACCGCTTTTCTCCTTCAGCAGCCTGAGCACCGACGGGCCGAATCCGGCATCCGGAAACGCCGCCGCCTCGAGGCACCAGTATTCGGGACGGGCAAAACGTTCACATTTTACCGCATCTTTCGCGGTCATGATCACCGGCGCGCCGTCCCCGAATTCCAGATCCTGCGCGCGGAACCGGTGATGATCGGGGAAGGCGTGTTCCTGCACCACCAGCCCGGCCGCACGCAGCCCAGCGAAAAACCGAGCCGGGTTCCCGATGCCGGCCACGGCATGCACCGTGCACCCCGCAAACTCCGGCAGCGCCCGCACCCTGCCATCCGCCAGGTTACGCAGATGCCCGGCACGCAGCTCCATGCCGTGCTCGCCATCGCGGGCACTGCCCTGGGTGACACGCAGATCCGCCAGGCCTGCGCGTGCCGCAGGTTCGCGCAGCGGCCCGGCCGGCAGCAGCAGGCCGTTGCCGAAACGCCGCTGTCCGTCAATGACCACGATTTCGATATCGCGCGCAAGATGCAGGTGCTGCAGGCCGTCGTCGCTGATCAGCACATCACAGTGGTGCGCGGCAAGCAGAGCCCCCGCCGCGGCAATGCGGTCCGGACCCGCCGCCACCGGGCATCCGCTGCCGCGGGCGAGCAGTACCGGCTCGTCCCCCACCTGGGCAGGATCGGAATCCGGCGTGACCGCCTGCGGCCAGGCGGCTGCCTGGCCGCCATAGCCGCGCGTAATGATGCCCGGCCGGTATCCGGCATTCAGCAGAAACCGGCTGAGCCAGATGACCAGGGGGGTCTTGCCGGTTCCGCCTACGGTGACGTTTCCGACAATGATGACCGGCACCGCCAGCCTGTGCCGCCTCAGCACGCCCAGGTGGTACAGCTGTCGGCGCAGTCCGACCAGCGCCCCGTAGATCCAGCTGAGCGGAACCAGCGCCAGAACCGGCACCGATCTGCCCTGCCAGCGCTGCTGCAGCCAGGTAGTGGTGCGCGTGCTTACCATGCCGACACCCGATCCAGCAGCTCGCGGCTCACTTCTCCGGCCCGCCGCCGCTCACCCCAGAACAGCCGTCGCAGGACATCGCCACGCTGGCGCAGGCCGATCGGGTCGGCCTGCATCTGCGACCAGAACCGCTCCAGCACCGCCAGGTCCCGCACTTCCGCCAGAAGATCCGCCGGCAGCGCCGAAATGCTGTCCGCGTCGAAGCGTCCCAGCACCGCGGCGCGACCGGAAACCGTCACCGGACAGCCTCCGGCCAGTGCCTGCCAGAATGTCCAGGCATCGCAGTCTCCCAGATGGATTGCATCGCTCGACGCTGCTGCTGCCGCGAACCAGCGCCGGTCGTCGAGCAGCAGCACGGCCCCGATGCCGGGTGCAGTACGGTCCCAGCTGCTGATGCGCTGCCATGCAGCCGGCGGACGCCGGCAGTGTTCCGCAGCGACCAGCAGCACGCCGCGCCGTGCGAGACCCGATGCACGCCACCAGGCGTCGATCTGCCGGCACTGCCGGTGGTCCACGCCAAGCATGCACCAGACCGAACAATCCTGCCCGCCACACAGCAGCACGCGAAAGTTCGGATCGACCTGCGCTTCGACGAGCAGGGTCATGAGATCCGCACGCGGTGCGACGTGTCCCGCCCGGCGGCAGCGTATCCAGGCCTCCTCCTGCTCCCGGTCGGCCGGGTAGGCAGCTTCAAAACGGCCTTTTTTCGCCACCGGCGTGTGCACCGCCACGCACTGTACGCCCGTCGTTTCGAGCCCTGCACACAGGTTGGGCGCCGGATGACGCGCGACCATGAGCACGCCGGAGGGAGCCAGGGCACGCAGGGTGCGCCGTACGGCACGCGCCGGATCCGCTGGCCCGTAACCGTACGCCGTATCCCGCAGACCGTCGAGCATTCGCCCGGCAAGCTGCGGATACTCCTGTTCGAAGGAGAGCACCAGCCGCAGGTCGCGCTGCGTCGCGGACAGCGCCTGCAGCAACCCGGCGGCCAGCCGTACGCTGTCTTCCGTTCCCCCGGCCTCGGCCCAGACAAGCCTTCCGGATCCGGGGGGTGGCCGCAGATGGCCCCAGCGCGCACTGGCGCGGCGATGATTGCCGTGCAGGCGGTCACGCAGACCCTGCCACCATAGCCACAGCAGACGGCTTCCGTATGCCGGATCAGCCGCGGGGCTCATTGAACTGTATGCGATGCAGACGGGCATAGATCCCGTTGTGCTCGAGCAGTTCGCGGTGGCCACCGGCTTCCATCACCCTGCCGCCCTGGAGCACCACGATGCGGTCGGCGTTCTCGATCGTGGACAGCCGGTGCGCAATCACGAGCGTCGTGCGGTTGCGCATGAGCTGCTGCATCGCATCGTGGACCAGGCGCTCGGATTCCGTATCGAGTGCCGAAGTGGCCTCGTCGAGAATGAGCACCGGCGCGTTCTTGTACAGCGCCCGGGCAATGGCGATGCGCTGGCGCTGGCCTCCCGACAGCCGCACGCCACGCTCGCCGACCACAGTATCGAGCCCTTCGGGCATGCGCCGCGCGAACTCCAGCACATGCGCAGCCTGCGCCGCCCCCTCGATGGCCGCCTCATCGGGCGGCGCCGTCCGGCCATAGGCGATGTTGTTGCGGATGCTGTCGTCAAACAGCACCGTGTCCTGGCTCACAAGCGCGATATGATGGCGCAGGTTCGCAAGGCGCAGCTCCGCGATGGGGACCCCGTCGAGCAGGATTTCCCCGGAATCGGGAACATAAAAGCGCGCCAGCAGATTGGCCGTCGTGGTCTTGCCGCTTCCCGATGCACCGACCAGTGCCAGGGTTGTGCCAGCCTCGATGTGCAGCGATACCCTGTCGAGCACCGGAGCCGCCGTTCCCGGATAGCTGAAACTCACATCGCGGTACTCGACCTGCCCGCGCACGCTCTCAAGCTCGCGCGTGCCCGGATCCGGCTCCGGCTCCTCGTCCATCATCGCGAACACGCTGCCGGCGGCCGCAACGCCGGTCTGCACCACCTCGTTGACCTGTGTCAGCCGCTTGAGCGCCGGCATCATCAGCATCGTGGCGGTGATATACGAGACGAAGGTGCCGGCATCGATCTGCCTGGCAGCAATCTCCTCGATCGCTACCTGGATGACGACGGCAATACCGATGGCGGCCAGCAGTTCCACCACCGGGACATTAAGCGCCGACACCGCCGCCTTTTTCATCACGTAGTGCTGATTGCGTCCGTTCACCCTGCCGAACGCCGCGATTTCCGTGTCCTGCGCGCAGAAGGTCTTGACCACACGCTGGCCCCCGATCGCCTCCTGCACCGCATGCGTGATCTCGCCCATCGACTGCTGGATCAGCTGGCTCGAATGCCGGAAGCGGCGGCTGATCCGGGTCACCGTATAGGAAATGACCGGCGCGACGAGCAGCATGATCAGCGTCAGGCGCCAGCTGTACCACAGCATGAGACCGAGCAGGCCAACCAGCGTCAGGCTGTCCTTGATGACCGATGACACCGCGCGGGTAGTGGCCGACATCACCTGCTCGACGTCGTAGATGAGCTTCGAAATCAGCAGGCTCGATGAATTGTTGTCGTAGAACCGGCTCGGCAGGTGCACGAGCCTGCTGAACATGCTGTTGCGCAGGTGAAAGATGATCCTGCGCCCGATCCAGTTCATGATGTAGTTGGCCAGGAAACCGAAGAACCCGCGCGCCACGAAAATGGCCACGATGATCAGCGGAAAAAAGCGGATTGCGTGCGGATCGTGTTTGACAAATCCGACATTGATCAGCGGCTTCATCAGCCACGCAAATCCGGTTTCGGTACCGGAAGTGACCGCCATGCTCAGCACCGCCACCACGAACATGCCGCGGTAGGGCAAGGCATAGCGCAGCAGTCTGCGGTAGGCGCCCGTTTCCGGTGCCGGTGCCGGCTCCGCGCCCGCCACCGCGCTCACGGCGGGCTGCCGCCGGCAGCTTTCTGGGTGGCGAAGGTCAGATGAACGAACCCGAGCTGGCGTGCAACGTCCATGACCCGGACCACCGCGCCCTCAGGCGTGCGCCGGTCCGCCTCGATGATGACCACCGGATGCTTCTGCCCGGCAGCTGCCTCGGCCATCGCCTGCCTGAGCACGCTCTCGGTCGTATTGAGCAGCGCCTTGCCGCCCACGAAATACTGGCCCTGGGCATCGATCGCCACGCGCAGCGTGGCCGGCTGCATTTTTGACTGGGAGTGGGCGCTCGGCAGGTCGAGGCGCAGCTGCGCCTCACGCGAGAAGCTGGTCGTCAGCAGCAGGAAAATCAGTGCCATCAGCAGCACGTCGATGAGAGGAATCAGGTTGATTTCCGGCTCCTCGATGCGTTTCGGACGGAATTGCATGGTCGCGTCCGTCCGCGCTACGCGCTCTCGCGCGTGCCCTGGATGATCTCGACGAGCTTCAGCGCCTCCTGCTCCATGTCGATCAGCAGCGCATCGACGCGGCCGCGGAAATAGCGGTAGAACATCAGACTCGGAATCGCGACCGTCAGCCCCGATGCGGTCGACACCAGCGCCTGCGAAATGCCGGCAGCGACCACCGATGGATCGCCCAGGCCATGGCTGCCGACGCCGGCAAACATCCGGATCATCCCGAGCACGGTCCCGAGCAGCCCCAGGAACGGAGCGATCGCGGCGATCGTGCCGAGCGGATTGAGGTAGCGCTCGAGCTCGGGCACCGCATGCCGTCCCGCATCCTCGATCGCCTCCTTGACGATGCCACGCTCGTGGCTGCGGTTCACCAGCCCCGCCGCCAGTACGCGCCCGAGCGGCGAACTGTCACGCAGCAGCGCAAGCCGCGCCCCGTCGAGCTCGCTGCGTTCGAGCCACTGCCGCACCTGCGGCAGGGTCCCGGCCGGCGCCACGTAGCGCTTCTGCAGGGACCACAGCCGTTCGCCGATGATCGCCAGCGCGGCAATCGAGCAGATGATGATCGGCGCCATCACCCAGCCGCCGGATCTGACCAGTTCAAACACGCGGGTTTACCTGAAAGGATCGGGTTGACACGGAAAACGTGTGTAATCTATCAGACACGCGCCCGGGCGGAAAGCGCCATGTCCGCCAGCGCGGGCGCCAGGCCTCCGTCCGGTCCGCCAGCGCCATGCGTTCAGGCCTCCTGCAGGGCGCCATCGACAATCGTCACGATGCGCCCCATGCGTGCCGCCAGCGTCACATCGTGGGTAGCGATGATGAAGCTCGTGCGTGCCGCCTGATGCAGTTCGAGCATCAGTCCGTAGACCGATTCCGCTGTCCGGCGGTCGAGGTTGCCAGTGGGTTCATCAGCCAGAACACACAGCGGCCTCGTCACCAGGGCGCGTGCGACCGCGACGCGCTGCCGCTCGCCGCCCGAAAGCTCTCCGGGCTTGTGCATGAGCCGGTGCCCAAGACCGACCCTGCCGAGCATATCCTCGGCCGCCTGCAGCGCTTCCTCCTCCGGTCCACGGCGCATGAACAGCGGCATGGCCACGTTCTCGAGCGCACTGAACTCGGGCAGCAGATGGTGAAACTGGTACACGAATCCGAGCGCCCGGTTGCGCAGCACGCCCCGTTCACGCTCGCTGAGCCGCCCCAGGTCATGGCCATCGAGCTCCACCGTTCCGGTGCTGGGCGTATCGAGCCCCCCGAGCAGATGCAGAAACGTGCTTTTGCCGGCCCCCGAGGATCCGACGATCGCCACCTGTTCACCCGGCATCACCGCAAAATCGATCTTCCGCAGCACCGGAACCGTCAGGCTGTCCTGGCTGAATGTCCGCGAAAGATCCACACACCGCAGCACCGCATGTTCGGTCATTCGTAGCGCAGCGCCTCCGCCGGTTGCGTCTGGGCCGCGCGCCACGCGGGATAGATCGTCGCCAGGAAGCCCATTGCCAGCGACACGCTGGAGACGGTCACGACATCCGTCCACTTGAGATGCGACGGCAGCTGGCTTATGTAGTACACGCTGCTCGAGAGGAAGGTGGTATGGAACACGCGCTCGAGGAATGGAACGATCGTGACCACGTTGAGCGCGAGCGTTACGCCGCACACCGCGCCGATCAGGGTGCCGACGACCCCGATCACCGAGCCCTGGATCATGAATATGCCCATGATGCTGGCGGGGCTCGCGCCAAGCGTGCGCAGGATGGCAATTTCCGCCTCCTTGTCCGTCACCACCATCACCAGCGTCGAGACGATGTTGAAGGCGGCCACCGCCACGATCAGCAGCAGGATGACGAACATCACGGTCTTTTCCATCTTCAGCGCACGGAAGAAATTCGCGTGTTCCTCCGTCCAGTCGCGCACCCTGAAACCGGGCCCGAGCCTGCGGGCCATGCTCTGCGCAGTGGCCGGGGCACGGTAGATGTCGGCCAGCTTGATTCGCAGCCCGCTGATGCCTTGCGGCATCTGGTAGAGTCTGGCCGCATCGTCGAGCTGGATGAAGGCAAGACCCGTATCATACTCGTACATGCCGACGTCGAAGATGCCGACCACGGTGAAACGCCGCAGCCGCGGCAGCAGTCCCGCCGGCGTCACTTCGCCCTCGGGCGCGATGAGCATGACGTGCGAACCGATATCCACACCGAGCTTCCAGGCGAGCTCGCGCCCGAGAACGATGCCGAAGCGTCCGGGCTTGAGCGCCCGCAGGCTGCCGGCCACAATCTTGCCGCCGATGTTGGTCACACGCGGTTCCGCCGACGGAAGGATTCCGCGTACCACGACCCCGCTCGTGACGCGCCCATGGGTCAGCATGCCCTCCCCCTCCACGTACGGTGCGATGCCGGTCACGCCCTGCATGCCCTGCACGGCGCCGGCTACGCTGCGCCAGTCATGCATCGGGCCGCCGACGGCATGGATCGTAATGCTGGAGGTCACCCCGAGAATGCGATCGCGCAGCTCCTTGTCGAAGCCGTTCATCACCGACAGCACCGTGATGAGCGCCGTCACGCCCAGGGCAGTCCCCAGAATCGAAGACAGGGATATGAAGGATATGAAGTGGTTGCGCCGTTTGGCACGGGTATACCGCAGCCCGACAAACAGCTCGTACGGTCGAATCATTGGGCGCCAATTAAACCACAGCAACCGCCTGGCGGAAACCGGCAGCGGACCCGCTGTCTGCCAGCCTGCGGCGGGCCGCCCGGTTTCGGCACGGCGGTGCCTGATCGGCACACGGGCGTAGGGGCTCCGGGCCGCCCCGCCCCGGTTCCGTCAGCGCCCGCCACCGTTGCGGCTGAGCCGGACCAGTGCCATGCGCAGTCCGGCATCGTCCACGTGCTCTGCCACCTGCTCGAGGAGGCTGCGGCTGACGGCCGACAGCATCAGGCGGCGAGCACTGGCAGCCGCCGCATGCGGCATTTGCGGCGGCGCAATCCGCACATTCAGGCCGGTGAGATGGTGGAATTCGGCGCTGTGCTGCAGCTCGGCAATGAGTGTCTGCTGCCGGTAACGGACCCGGCCAGCCCAGACGGCGGAATCGGCCCTGAGACTCAGTTCGCCCCGGGCGTAGCGCACAGGACGCACGTGCCGGCACAGCGGCTCGCCCGCCACCCGGTTCCATGCCCCGCTTACCTGCGGCAGCTCCCGGAAATCCGCCGGCATCCCGAGTTGGGCAAGTACGTCGTGCTGGAAGTAGCTGCCGATCCTGCGCGCCTGCGCCGCCATATGTCCGGTCCGCATTGTCTTCAGTGGCATTATCCGCACTTCCACGACCGCCGCAAGGCGTTTCCGGCAGACGCCGGCGGCCTCCCGACGGCTTATACTGGCGCCATGGGCTACCCATCCGCCACCGACATTGCACGCAACCTGGCCGGTGTGCGCCAGGCGATCGCCTCTGCTGCCCGCTCGGCCGGACGCAGCCCGGACGATGTCACGCTGATCGCGGTCTCCAAGCGCCAGCCGCCGGAGCTCATTGCCGCGGCGGCAGCCGCCGGACAGCGTGATTTCGGGGAAAGTACGGCGCAGGAAGCCGTCGCGAAGATCGACCGGCTGGGCGGGCTCGATGCGGTCTGGCACTTCATCGGCCATCTGCAGTCCAACAAGGCGCGGTTCATTCCGGGCAGGTTTGCCTGGCTTCACTCGCTCGACAGCCTGCCCCTCGCCCGTCGTCTGTCGCAGCTCGCCGCCGATTCCGCTGCAACCCTGGATGTCCTCATTGAAGTGAACATCGCCCACGAACCCGCCCGTCACGGCGTCCCGGACAGCGCGCTGTTGCCACTCATCGCACAGCTGCTCGACGCGGCACTGCCGAACATCCGCCTGCGCGGGCTTATGGCCGTCGGTCCGCATCCGGCCAGCGAACCGCAGCTGCGCGCGGCCTTTGCCGCGGTCCGCGCCCTGCGCGACGAGTGCCGCAGCCGGTTCGGAATTCCCGGCTTCAGCGAACTGTCGATGGGCATGAGCACCGATTTCGTCCCGGCGATCCTGGAAGGCGCCACGATGGTGCGCATCGGCACGGCGATCTTCGGTGCCCGCACGCAGCCCGCCGCGCCCCCCTGACTAGCCCGAGGCGAGCGCCGCCAGATAGGCGCCGGTCATGATGAGCGCGCCGCCGGCCCATTCCCGGACCCCGACCTGCACGGCTGCCAGCAGCTGCTGCGACAGCGCCCCGGCCACCAGCTCGAACAGCATGATTACCGCTGACCGGTGTACCGGCATGTGCGTCACTCCATACTGCACGAGCAGCGTCATGACCAGGATGCCGAATATGCCCAGTGCGACCGCGCCGGCAAATGCGCCCGCAGGCGCGTGGGGCGGAGCCAGATGCAGCAGCCCCGCCACCGCTGCACCCACCCCCAGCACACCGACCCAGATCGCCACCGACTTGGCGGTCACCGAAATGCCCTTCATCTGCCGTACCATCACGTTGCCCACGGCGAAAGCGAAGCCTGACGAAATGGCCAGCCAGTCGGATGCTCCATGTGGCCAGACCCCGCGGGTCTGCGGATTCCAGAGCATGAGCAGTGCACCGGCCATCGCCAGCGCGAGTCCTGCCTGCGCCCGCACACCGACCCGTTCGCCCAGCACGAGCCACCCGAGCAGCGTTGCCCACAAGGGGGAGAGATAGAACAGCAGCATGACACGCAGGATATCGCCGTGCAGGACGGCGACCAGAAACGCCACATTGGTCCAGCCGCCGGCGAGCATCAGCGCGACGATCGCCGCAGGTGCCCGCGGATACTCCCTGAACACCGGTGCGGTACGCGGCAGACTGAAGACCAGCGCACTGGCATACAGGATCAGCGTGAGCCATATGCCATCCAGGCCGGCGGCGTTGAGCAGCCGCATCGGATACCAGACGAGGCCCCACATTCCGGAACCTGCAAGCAGGGCCAGCACGGGAAGCATCCCGTGCGCGCGGTGGTTGGATGCCATCAGGGCGTTACCGTATAATTCCAGGTTCCGGAAACAATCCAGCGCGCAGATGAATCCCAGACTTTCGGGCCTTCAGCCCTACCCCTTCCAGAGGCTCGCCGAACTGACGCGCCCGGTGTCTCCGCCACCGGACAAGCCACTCATCCGGCTATCGATCGGCGAACCACAGCATGCAGCACCGCGCATCGTTTTGGAAGAGATCACCGCGCAGCTGCAGACCCTGTCCTCCTATCCGACTACACTCGGTCTGCCGGCGCTGCGCGAGGCAGCCGCGGCCTGGGCGAACCGCCGCTACCGCCTGGAGCGGATGCCGCTCGACCCGCAACGCCATGTCCTGCCGGTGAGCGGAACGCGCGAAGCACTGTTTTCGATCGTACAGGCGGTGATCGATCCGGCCGAAAGCGGACAGGCCGTGGTGATCCTCCCCAATCCTTTCTACCAGATCTACGAGGGCGCGGTGCTGCTTGCCGGTGCGGAACCGTACTTTCTCAACACCGTCGCCGAATCCGGCTACCGGATGGATTTTGGATCGGTACCGGACGCGGTATGGGCGCGCACGCGCATGGTGTTTGTCTGTTCGCCTGGCAATCCGACCGGGGCGGTGATGGCGCCGGCACAGTACCGGCGGCTGATCGAGCTCGCGCACCGGCACGACTTTCTCATCGTATCGGACGAATGCTATTCCGAGATCTACTTCGATGAACAGCGTCCGCCCGCCGGCATCCTGCAGGTTGCCCATGACATGGGCGTGCGCGACTACCGCCACTGTCTTGCTTTCCAGAGCCTGTCGAAACGCTCCAACCTGCCGGGACTGCGCTCCGGAATCGTCGCCGGAGACGGTGAGGTGCTGAAATGCTATCTTGAGTACCGCACCTACCACGGATGCAGCGTCTCCTCGCTTGCCCAGGCCGCCAGCATCTGCGCCTGGCGCGACGAGGAGCATGTACAGGCCAACCGCGACCTGTACCGCGCGAAATTCGACGCGGTGCTGGAAATTCTCCGGCCGGTCCTCGACGTCGAGCGTCCGCAGGCAGGATTCTATCTGTGGCCGCGCACGCCGCAGGACGACGAAACTTTTACGCGCGGCCTGTACGCGCACGAGAACGTGCTGGTGCTCCCCGGCAGCTACCTGTCACGCACCGCCGAAGGCATCAACCCCGGACACCAGCGTGTGCGCATTGCGCTGGTTGCGCCGATCGAACAATGCGTGACGGCTGCGCAGCGCATACGCCATCATGTAGAATCTGGCTGCCCCACAGGAACCGCACCATGAACGATATCCGTACCGTTATTGAACAGTCCTTCGAGCACCGCGCCCAGATCACGCCGCGCAACGTGGACACCCACGTCAAGGACGCCACGCTCGAGGCGATTGCGCTGCTCGATTCCGGCAAGGCACGCGTGGCGGAGAAGCGCGATGGCGGCTGGGTCGTCAACGAGTGGCTGAAGAAGGCTGTGCTGCTCTATTTCCGCATCGAGGATAACAGCTTCATCAAAGGCGGCTACACCAACTATTACGACAAGGTGCCGTCGAAGTTCGCTGATTACAATTCGCGCAATTTCCGCGATGGCGGCTTCCGCGTGGTGCCGCTGGCAACCGTGCGCCGCGGCGCCTATATCGCACCCAACGTGGTACTCATGCCCAGCTACGTCAACATCGGCGGATATGTCGGTGAGGGCACCATGGTGGACACCTGGTCCACGGTCGGCTCGTGCGCGCAGATCGGGCGCAATGTCCATCTCTCCGGAGGAGTCGGCATCGGCGGGGTGCTCGAACCGGTACAGGCGGCGCCGACCATCATCGAAGACAACTGCTTCATCGGCGCCCGCTCGGAAATCGTCGAAGGCGTTGTGGTCGAGGAAGGGTCGGTCATCTCCATGGGCGTGTTCATCGGTCGCAGCACGAAGATCTACAACCGTGCCACCGGCGAGGTGACCTATGGCCGCGTTCCCGCCGGTTCGGTCGTCGTATCCGGCAACCTTCCGTCACCCGACGGCCGATACAGCCTGTACTGTGCGGTCATCGTCAAGCAGGTGGACGAGAAAACCCGCAGCAAGGTCGGCATCAACGAGCTGCTGCGCGATATCTGAACAGGCGGCACAGACCCGGTCCCCACACCCATGTCCGACACACTCAGACTCGCCATCGACCTCATGGCGCGTCCTTCCGTCACTCCGCACGATGAAGGCTGCCAGCAGCTGCTCGCCAGCCGCCTTGAGCGCCTCGGTTTCGCGGTCGAGCGGCTGCGGTTCGGCGAGGTCGACAATATCTGGGCGCAGCGCGGCAACGGCCGGCCGCTCGTCGTGTTCGCCGGCCACACTGACGTCGTTCCACCCGGACCGGAAGGACAGTGGGCAAGCAGTCCCTTCCGGCCCGAGATCCGGGACGGGCAGCTCTACGGCCGCGGCGCGGCCGACATGAAGGGGTCCCTGGCGGCATTCGTCACCGCCATCGAGCAGTTTCTCGCCCACCACCCGCAGCACCGCGGAACCATCGGCCTGCTTATCACCTCGGACGAGGAAGGTCCGGCGGTCGACGGAACAGTACGGGTGATGGAATGGCTCACGGCATCCGGACGGCATATCGACTACTGCGTCGTGGGCGAACCATCCTGCCAGGAGCAGCTTGGGGATGTCATCAAGATCGGGCGCCGTGGCTCGCTCAACGGCGAGCTTACGGTCCACGGCGAGCAGCGGCATATCGCCTACCCGCGCCCCGGAGCCAACCCCATCCATGCGTTCGCCGCGGCACTCGACGCCCTGGTGCGCACGGAATGGGACCGCGGCAATGCGCAATTTCCCCCGACCAGCTTCCAGATATCGAATCTCCGCGCCGGCACCGGCGCGGAAAACGTCACCCCCGGAACCCTCACGGCCCAGTTCAATTTCCGCTTCTCCACGGCGGTAACCGTGGCCGAACTGCGGGCGCGCGTCGAGGAGATCCTCAGGGCGTCCGGGCTGCACTACGACCTTTCCTGGAGGCTGTCCGGGGAACCATTTCTCACCCCCGGAGGACGCCTGGTGGACGCCCTGCGCCAGGCGATACACGATGTGCTCGGAGCGGAGCCGGCGCTGTCCACATCGGGCGGTACGTCCGACGGACGATTCATCGCCCCGACCGGCGCCGAGGTGGCGGAATTCGGCCCGCTCAACCACAGCATCCACCGTATCGACGAACACATCGCCGTTGCCGACCTGGACCGGCTGTCCCGGGTCTATGCCCGCACCCTCGAGCTTCTGCTCGCCTGACAGCCGGCGGAAACACCTGCAAACCGTCCGCTCCACGCCACTGCGGGACGGAAGGTCCTTGCGGACTTGGGGTTTGTGTCATATTTATATATCTATAATACAAAGCGGGTTACCGGTGGCGAGAACACGGCATCAACCATGACCAGAGGAGGGTTTGTGAAATCGGGCCGGCCGGACGTCCCGGCCCCGGGCCGGGCATGGTTGATCGCCGGCGTCTTCCGGATCCTGCCGACCTGTCCGTACCTTGCCGCGACCCGTTACTGCGGCCGGACAGCCGCGTGCCCGTTTCCGGTGCGAGCACAATGAGCCGACTTGCCATGGCCGGCATCAGTGATCCCGGGATGGTCCGGGACCGCAACGAAGACGCCGTGGTATTCGAGGCCATGAACGGACTGGCTGTGCTGGCCGACGGGATGGGCGGTCACAAGGCCGGCGAAGTGGCCAGCGCCATGGCCGTCGACATCATCAGCCGCAGCATCAAGGCCGCACTGGAACCTGCGCCGGTGGAGAGTACGACGCAACCGCCGCAGCGTTCCGAGACGGAAATCGTCGCGGACGCCATCAGTCAGGCCAACACGGCCATCTACGAAAGTGCCCGCTCCCGTCCGGAGTACGGCGGCATGGGCACCACGGTGGTCGTGGCGCTGTTCCACGACAACCGCCTGTGCATCGCGCATGTCGGTGATTCGCGCCTGTACCGCTACCGCACGCAGCATCTTGAACAGATCACCGAGGATCACTCGATGGTACAGGAGCTGCTCAGGCGCGGACTGCTGTCGGCGGACGAGGCCAGGACCTCGGTGAACAAGAATCTGGTCACGCGCGCGCTCGGGGTCGAACCCCAGGTGCAGGCTGACATCGCCGAGGAGGCGGTGCGCCCGGGTGATGTGTATCTGCTATGCTCCGACGGCCTCAGCGACGTGCTGCCGGATTCGGACATCGAGCTGCTGCTGCGGACTTTTTCCGGGAACCTCGAGGAAGCAGCGCGCCAGATCGTCACCGAGGTCAATTCCAAGGGTGGGCCGGACAATGTATCCGTGGTCCTGATCCGCACCGGCAAGCGTTTCGTCCGCCAGAAACCGGAGGCGCAGCACAGCAGCGAATGAGGGTCTTTTGCGGCAGTTTTTCAGTGCCACGGCTGTGGCCTAACAGTTGAAAGGCGGGAATCGAGACAATGGCGAAACTGATCATCAAGTTTGAAGACGTCGTAATCGACCAGGTCGTGCTCAAGCAGGGCGATATGTCCATAGGCCGCCGCCCGGGGAGCGACATCGTTCTCGACAATCTTTCCGTCAGCGGCAATCATGCGTCGCTGTTCACCATTGGCGAAGACAGCTTCATACAGGATCTCAACAGCACCAACGGTACGTTCGTCAACAACAAGAAAATCAGCAAGCACCACCTCATCAACGGGGATGCGGTGGGCATCGGCAAGCATTCCCTGCTGTACGTGAACGAAAATGCAGCCCTGCCTGGCGGCGACTCGCTCGCCAAGACGGTCATCATCACTCCTTTGAAACACGAGGAGGCGGCACACCCGGCATCGCCCCCTGCGGCCACCCCCACGGCGGCCCCTGCCGCCGCAGTACGGGACAACCGCCAGGGCGCCATTTTCGTGCTAAGCGGCGCCAGCAGCGGCAAGCGCATTGAACTCACCAAGGCGGTGACCAACCTCGGCCGCGCCGGGAAAATGGCGGCGACGATCAGCCGCAATGTACGCGGCGCCTACATTCTGACACCCGGCTCGGAAGCAGACCGGCCGGTACTGAACGGCAAGCCGGTCGCGCTGCGCGGTGAGGAACTGAAGAACGGCGACATCATCGAGATCGCCGGATCGCGCATGCAGTTCCATCTGAAGTAAGGCTGCGCCGGCCTAGCGCAGCACCGCCTCCAGCGCCTCCTCCACGCGCCGCACGGCAATGAGCTCGATGCCCGCCTCGGGCCGGCGCGGCATGTTGGCTGCCGGCAGCACGGCACGCCGGAAGCCGAGCTTCGCCGCTTCCCGGATGCGTTCCTGGCCACGCTGGACCGGACGCACCTCGCCAGCCAGGCCGACTTCCCCGAACACCACCAGATCCCGGCCGAGCGGCACACTGCGCAGGCTGGATACGGCGGCAGTGAGCACGGCCAGATCGGCAGCCGGCTCGAGCACCCGCACGCCCCCGGCCACGTTGACGAACACGTCCTGGTCGAACATCGCGATGCCCGCATGCCGGTGCAGCACCGCCAGCAGCATCGCCAGCCGGTTCTGATCGAGCCCGACGCACACGCGGCGCGGGTTCGGTGCATGGCTTTCGTCGACCAGCGCCTGGACCTCCACCAGCAGCGGGCGCGTGCCCTCCTGTGTGGCCAGTACCACGCTTCCGGACACCACGTCAGCCTGACGGCTGATGAACATCGCCGACGGGTTCCCGACCTCGCGCAGACCTGTTTCCGTCATCAGGAACACACCGATCTCGTTCACGGCGCCGAACCGGTTCTTGATCGCACGAATGACACGGAACTGGCTGGCGCTGTCGCCCTCGAAATACAGCACCGTATCGACCATGTGTTCGAGCACACGCGGCCCGGCCAGCGCGCCTTCCTTGGTCACATGCCCGACCAGAAACAGCCCGACGCCTGCCTGCTTGGCGTAGCGCACGAGCTGCGCCGCCGATTCGCGTACCTGGGCGACACTGCCGGGAGCCGACTGCAGCATTTCGGTATACACGGTCTGGATCGAATCGATGACCATTACCGCCGGCTGTTCGGCCAGCGCGTGCGCAATGATCGATTCGATGCGGTTCTCGGCGAGCAGCCGTACCGCCTCAGCCCGTACCCCGAGGCGCTGCGCCCGCAGCGCGACCTGGTGTGCCGACTCCTCTCCGGTGACATACAGGGCGGGCGCTTTCTGGGAAATGACGGCAAGGGCCTGGAGCAGCAGCGTCGACTTGCCGATGCCCGGATCGCCGCCAATCAATGCCACCGACCCGGCGACCATCCCATTGCCGCCCAGCACCCGGTCGAGCTCCGCCAGTCCGCTGCTGATCCTCTCCACTGCCAGCGCCGGAACCGCTGCCAGCACCTGAACCGGGGATACACTGCCGGACGGACTGAACCTTCCGGACCGTCCGGCAGCCGCTGGTAGCACGGTCTCCACGAGCGTGTTCCAGCCGCCGCAGCCCGGACACTGTCCGGTCCATTTCGGTGACTGGGCGCCACATTCACCGCAGCTGAATACCGACTTCTCCCGCGACATGCCCTCAGCCCTCCGGCGGCGCGACCCGCATCACCCGCGGCGCGACGTGGCACAGAAGCTCGTAGGAGATCGTTCCGGCGTGCGCCGCAATTTCTTCCACCGGCAGCCCCTGGCCCCACAGCACCGCAGGGTCCCCGACCCGCGTGTCGGGTTGCGTACGCAGGTCGACCGTGATCATGTCCATGGACACGCGTCCGATGAGCGGCACCCGGCGACCATTGACCAGCACTGGCGTGCCGGAAGGTGCATGACGCGGATAGCCGTCTCCATAGCCGATCGCCACTACACCGACCGGCATGTCCTGCGGGCAGCGCCAGTCGCCGCCATAGCCGATGGCGTCGCCACGCCGCCACCGGTTGACCGCGATCACCTCGCTGTGCAGCGTCATGACCGGCTCGAGTCCGTACGCCCCTGCCGGCTGGCCGATCACCGGCGAAGCGCCATACAGCATGATCCCCGGCCGCACCCACTCCATGCGGCTTTCCGGCCATGCGACGATGCCTGCGGAGTTGGCAATGCTGCGTTCGCCGCCGACTGCAGCAGCGAATGCCTGGAACTGCCGGATCTGGAGCACCGTGGCATCATCAAGAGGATTGTCGGCACGCGCAAAATGGGACAGCAGGCCAAGACTTCCGACTCCGCGACAGGCACGCAGCCGCCGGAATGCCTCGCCGGCGCGCCCGGAGTCGAAACCGATCCGGTGCATGCCGGTATCGATCTTAAGCCATACGTCGACTGGCGTACCGCCGCTCAAGCGTTCGAGCTGCTCGACCTGGCGGTCGTGGTGCACGACTGCCGCCAGGCGGTGTGCCGCGATCTCTGCCAGTTCCTCGCGCCGGAACGCCCCCTCCAGCAGGCACACCGGCCCGGTCACGCCGGCACGGCGCAGCGCGATCGCCTCATCGAGGCTGGTGACGCCGAAGGCATCAGCCCCGGACAGGACCTGTGCCGCCCATTCGAGCCCGTGCCCGTAACCGTTGGCCTTGACCACCGCCATGACCCGTGACGCCGGAGCGTAGCTGCGCACGCGCGCCAGATTGTGCCGCAGAGCCGCCGCCGACAGCTGTACACGGGCCGGCCTAGACATGGTCGCTGCCGGCGCGGTGATGAGCGTCAGAAGCGTTCGTCATAGTTTCCGCTGGCGTAGTTCTCGAACCGGGTATATTCGCCGAGGAAAGTCAGGCGGATCTTGCCGGTCGGACCGTTACGCTGCTTGCCGATGATGATCTCGGCAGTGCCCTTGTCCTGGCTGTCCTCGTTGTAGACCTCATCGCGGTAGATGAAGAAAATGACGTCCGCATCCTGCTCGATCGCCCCCGAGTTGTGCGTCACGATTCCGTCCGCCAGCCAGTTTGCGGGTCCCGGCACCGTGAGGTCGTAGACCTCTTCTTCCCCGTCCGGGAGCACGGCCACCACGCGGTCCCAGAACAGGTCCGAACCCGGCCCCTGGCACGACCCCGGATCGTCGGGGGTTACGGCATGATCCGCGGACGTCTCACGCGATGGCGCGAAGCAGGAATGACCGGCGCTGCCGCAGGACATCCCGCGCGCGACCACCATCGGCCATTGCGACACCCCGTGCGTGCGCCCATGTCCTTGCACCTGCCCGACCCGTTCCTGCGGCAGCGTACCGGCATGGCTGTTTAGCGGCACGGCACAGAGCGCGGCGCGCAGAGCCCGGGCCTGAACCGCGAGCAATCCGGATGCGCCCACGGCGTCGAGAAAAACACGCTGCTGGGCTGCGCCCGGAACGTCGACGGTATAAAGATCGCGCGCACCCTGCTGTTTGAGCTCTGTGATACGGCCCACGATGGAGCATCGCAACAGCAGCGCCGCCACATCAAGCGCCAGCCGCCGGCTGGGTGTGCTGAAAAAAACCCGCGCGCTGCCACCCTGGGTGCGGGCGTGGATCGCCCC
Organism: Pseudomonadota bacterium; assembly: GCA_021778035.1. Classification (GTDB taxonomy): domain Bacteria; phylum Pseudomonadota; class Gammaproteobacteria; order Acidiferrobacterales; family UBA6901; genus JAJYCY01. The sequence goes on along the minus strand of JAJYCY010000011.1, from coordinate 10,947 downwards.
GCCGGCCACCCAGAGATGGCGCAGAAGCAGCGCAGTCTGCACGTCGGAAAGCGAAAATATTCCGGCTGGCAGGTGTTTGTCTGCCGGACGCTGGCCGAAAATCCTGTGATCGAGTGGCCACCGGTTGATCCCGGCTCGCCGCCAGCGGCCATTTCCGCTGAAAACCGGGGAGTGCCTGCCGGAATTCTCTGACGCGGCGGCTGCGACGGCGCCGCGGTTTTCCCCGGACGCCGGGGCAACCCGCAGCGGCTGATGCCTGGGATGACTGTCATGCCCGACGAGACGGGCCAGCCGGATCAGATGGGTCCCTGGCCACTGCGTTGCGTTGACCGGCACAGGCAGGCGCCGTGCTAGCGCAACCCGCTCGCCAACCCTGAGCTCGGAAATCGTCCGCCATCCGCCACCGCTCAGCACGCGGTGCTCCGCAGTGGCCCGCAATGACCTGCCGCTCGCCAGCATCACGCGTTGCACCGGGCGCCGCCCCACCTTCCAGACCATGTCACTGCGCGCCGCCACGATCCGCTGATCATCGGACACCGCCCATACCTCGGGCGTGGTCCCGACCAGGTGGCGTATCGCGACACGCCGGCCATCCGCCAGACAGACCAGGGTATCGCCGGTGACGCATTCCCTCAGGTCTGACATGACCGGCCGCTTGTTCGGGCGCTGCTCGAGACTGCGATTGAGCTGCGACATCGCGATGAGCGGTACGTTCAGCTCCTTCGCCAGACTCTTGAGTGATCGCGTGATACCGGAGATTTCTGTCGCGCGGTTCTCGCCGGCCTCTGGTGACTGCATAAGCTGCAGGTAGTCGACGACGATCATGCCGAGACCGTGTTCACGCTTCAGGCGCCGCGCGCGCGACCGCAGCTCGAGCGGCGTCAGCGCCGGGGTATCGTCGATGAACATCGGCGCGTCGGCAAGCAGCCCGATGGCCGATGTCAGGCGCGGCCAGTCGTCGTCATCAAGCTTGCCGGTGCGCACCTTGTGGGCGTTGATGCGTCCGAGCGACGACATCATGCGCATCGCCAGTTGCTCGCCCGGCATCTCCATGCTGAACACCGCCACCGGAAGCTTCTGGCCGACGGCAGCGCTCTCTGCGATGTTCATGGCGAGCGAGGTATTGTGCACGCAGACATCGTTGGCGATGAAATTGTGCGTGTCCGGAATGGTGAGATCGTAGACCTGCTTTTCACCCAGCGGCACGATCGAGACGATGCGGTCCCAGCAGACATCGCTCTGGGCAAGCGACAGCAGCTCGCGGTTTCCGAGCACCAGCGCATACCTGGCGAGTTGCGGCCTGGACAGCTGACGCCCGCCGGCCCGGCGGTCCGGACCCGGGACGCCCGCCCTGCGGGCAAGTTCCGCCCACGACAAATCGCCTTTTGCGGCCGCGATGCGGCGCCACACTGCGGCCGGCACCCGGTCCGTATCCCTGCGGGGCCGCCGCCCGATCTGCCTGACGGCCGCTGCCAGCGCTTCTTCCTTCCCGTAAATACCGATATCGCGCGCAAACGCCAGCACCGAGTCGGCATGGGTGATGCCGAGCTGCCACATGCCATGGTGCGCTTGACGGCGCCGGCCGTGCCGGCGCAGCGACGCGATGACACCGAAACGCAGCAGCAGGTGCTGGATCTGGTGCGCCAGCTTTTCGCTGGCTGTCGACCAGCCGATCTGCGCCTGGCCGGACACACCCACCGTCACCCGGCCATCCACCGCAAAGAACCGGCTGAGAAACAGGACGAGCTGCCGCCGGGTGAGACGGAATATCGCGGCCGGAATGGTCTTTTCGGATGGATTGCACCCCAGAAGTCCGAGGTCATCGAGCCAGCAGGTGAGCGGATCCCCGCCACGTCCGGGCGCATCCGGTGCCTGACCGGCGGGTTCGGCATGCGCCACTGCGCACGGATTGCTCCACGCTGCCGCTGCCGGCACCGGTTCCCCGGCATACCGGCAGGTCACTGCAGCCGGGGAAGCCGCCTGCACTGCGGTCGGCCGGCGTTGTTCCATCACGGTCGGCGACGAGCCGCCGCACGCGTCCACCGACTGGCGAAACTCCGCCGTAATGCGTGGATTGCTGGCAGTGCACTGGACGCCACCGCCGCTCCAGCCGCCATCGCCAGCCAGATAGCCAAGCAGCCTGACCTCACAGTCGCGCAGCTCTTCCTCGCCGAACACGGGCAGGCGGCGTGGAACCGCGATCCGGTCTCCAGCCTTCAGCTCGCCCAGAGGGCGCCAGCCAGGCACGGTCAGAAAGGGATGCGTCAGCGTGGTCGTGATGCGGCGCCCGAGCCGCGTGGTGACCTCGAAAACGGGCCTGAGGCCGTCATCGACATAGTCACCCGGCATGGCGCGTCCGACCCGATAATCATTCGAAAGCGTTCCGACCCGCTGGCCGCGGCGATGACGGAAAATCTCCTCGATGGTCACGATACTGCCATCGTCCATGACCAGCTCGGAGTCGTGTGCGACGCATTTCCCCATGGACGGCCTGCCGGCCACAATGACGAGATCGCCTGCCTGCAACCCCGAGGTCATGGCATCGAGGTCGCTGAAGCCCGTCGGCACGCCCGTGATCGGGCTTTCGGACCGGAACAGCTGGTCGATGCGGTCGACCGCCTTGGTGAGCAGCGTCTTCAGCGGCTGGAAACCGCTGCGGTGATGCATGCCACGCTCGCTGATGTCCAGAATGTGCTTTTCGGCGTAGTCGAGCAGCTCGCCGGCGCTGCGTCCTTCCGGGGCGTAGGCACTCGCACCGATGTTGTTGGCGACACGGATGAGATTACGCAGGATCGCGCGCTCGCGCACGATATCCGCGTAGGCCACGATGTTGGCGGCACTGGGGGTGTTGTTCGCGAGCTGCCCGAGATAGGAGAGTCCGCCTGCAGCCTCGATCTCGCCGTTCTTCTCGAGCCACTCGGAGACTGTCACGACATCGGCCGGACTGCCAGCGTCACACAGGGATGCAACGGCGCGGAAGATCAGCCGGTGTTCCTTGCGGTAGAAATCTTCGGCCACCACACGGTCAGCAACCTGGTCCCAGCGCTGGTTGTCGAGCATGAGACCGCCGAGCACGGACTGCTCGGCTTCGAGGGACTGCGGCGGAAGCCTGAGCGTGTCCGTGCCGGACCCGGAGCTCCCGATCGGAAAGGCCAGTTCCTCCATCGATCCTCCGTGCACTGCAGCCTGCGCCGGCTGCCCGCAACGACAGCCCGGCAGACGATGAACCCGGGGGGCTAGGCCTCTCCGATGACCGAAACGATTATATGGACAGTCATTTCGGAATGCAGCAGCACGCTTACCTCGTGGTCGCCTAAGTTCTTCAGCGGACCGTTGGGCAGCAGGACCTCAGAGCGCGCAAGCTCGAACCCGGCGGCAGTCATGGCATCGGCGATGTCGGCAGTACCAACCGAACCGAACAGCTTGCCTTCCTCGCTCGCCTTGCTGACGATCTGGACCGTGGCACCCGCTATTGTCTGGGCCCGGGACCGGGCACGGACCAGCGCATCGGCCTGGGTCTTCTCGAGTTCGGCGCGCCGGGCGTTGAACAGGGCCTTGTTCTCCTCAGTCGCGGCTACAGCCTTGCGGTGCGGTATCAGGTAATTGCGTCCAAAGCCCGGCTTGACGTTAACCTGGTCACCCAGGTCGCCGAGATTGCGGATCTTTTCCAGCAATATCACTTGCATGTCGGAACCTCGTCCTCTTGCGCCATGTCCGGAATCACACGGACGGCGTCATGATGGTGGAACTAGCGATGGGAATCGCTGTAAGGCAGCAGCGCCAGGTAGCGCGCGAGCTTGACGGCGCGTGTCAGCTGACGCTGGTAGTGTGCCTTGGTGCCGGTGTTGCGGCTGGGAATGATCTTGCCGGTTTCGGTAACGTACCCCTTCAGCGTGGCAATGTCCTTGTAGTCGATCTCGACCACGCCCTCGGCAGTGAAACGGCAATACTTCTTGCGACGGAAAAAGCGCGACATCTTCTTGTTACTCCCGGAATCTGTTCCAGATCTGGCTGGATCCTGCCGGCATCATACCGGCCCCGAAGTGATGAATCAGGCTTCGCCGGCGCCGGCGCCTTCAGCGTCTTCGCTGGTCGCCTCCGCTGAAGCTACCCGCTCGCCGGACTCGCGCTCGCCAGACTCACGCTCGCCGCGCATGCCGTGACCACCGGCAGGCCGGGCCTCCTCCTGGTTCTCCTTGGCAAGCGGCGAAGGCGCAGTGACCGCCGTCTTGCGCGCCAGGGTGATCCAGCGGATCACCGCGTCATTGA
>JAJYCY010000011.1:0-6578 GCA_021778035.1 Pseudomonadota bacterium | reverse complement strand
CGCTCGCCGCGCATGCCGTGACCACCGGCAGGCCGGGCCTCCTCCTGGTTCTCCTTGGCAAGCGGCGAAGGCGCAGTGACCGCCGTCTTGCGCGCCAGGGTGATCCAGCGGATCACCGCGTCATTGAAGCGGAACGCGGTTTCAATCTCGGACAAGACCGCGGCGTCGCACTCGATGTTCATGAGCACGTAATGGGCCTTGTGGATTTTGTTGATCGGATAAGCCAGCTGGCGCCGGCCCCAGTCCTCGAGACGGTGAATCGCCCCGTGGCCGGACTCGATGATGGACCGGTAGCGGTCGATCATTGCAGGCACCTGCTCGCTCTGGTCAGGATGGACCAGAAAAACGATTTCATAATGACGCATTACTGTCTCCCCGTGGATTGAAGCCTTCCGGATGGGCCGGTAAGGCAAGGAGGGCCGGCGCTGACTGGGCAGCATTCCGGCTGGCTCAAAGCCGGCAGATTCTAAAGGGTTCCCTGCGGCTTCGCAAGCTCGGGCTGCGGCACTGCAGCGCCTGCGGCCCGCCGCTGGCGCACAGCCTCGTACAGGCAGACAGCGGCGGCGGCCGACACGTTCAGGCTTGCGACGCTGCCGCTCATCGGGATACGCACCAGAAAGTCGCAGCGTTCCCGCGTCAGACGCCGCAGGCCCCGGCCTTCGGCACCCAGCACCAGCGCCAGCGGACCGCCCAGGTCGGCGGTGAAGATCTCGTCCTGCGCCTCGCCGGACGCGCCGGCGATCCACAGTCCGGCCGCCTTCAGGCTGTCGAGGGTACGCGCAAGATTCGTGACCCGGATGACCGGCACGGTCTCGGCTGCGCCGCTCGCGACCTTGCGCACGACCGGCGTGACGCTGACGGCGTTGTCGCGCGGCAGGATGACGGCGTGCGCCCCGGCGGCATCGGCACTGCGCAGACAGGCACCGAGATTGTGCGGATCCTGGACTCCGTCGAGCACGAGCAGCAGCGGCTGTGTGAGCCGTGACAGCAGCGCATCGAGATCCTGTTCGCTAGCCGGATCCGGCGGGTCGCACTCGGCCGCTACACCCTGATGATGGCCACCACCAGCAAGAACATCCAGTCCGGCATGCCCGATGCGCTGCACCGGGATGTGCGCGGCGGCTGCGGCACGCATCACGGAGCGGGCGCGTCCGTCCGCGCGGCCCTCCTCCATCCAGATGTGCCGCACGCGGTGTCCGGAGCGTTCCAGCGCGGACAGTACCGCATGCCATCCGAAGATCCGCTCTTTCTCCCGCGCCATCCTACTTCGCTCGCCGCGGCGCCTTCCGGCGGCCGCCCGCACGTGCCGAGGTCTTGGGGGCGCGCCGCTGCGAAGTCTGTCGCGCCTTGCGTGCGGGACGTTCCCCGGCTGTCGGTGCCGGCTGGGCGTCCGGATCAGCCAGCTCGAAATCGATTTTCGCCTCTTCCAGGTCGACGCGCACAACGCGTACCCGCACCGGATCGCCGAGCCGGAATGTGCGCCGCGTCCGGTCCCCGACCAGACGGTGCCGCACCGCGTCGAAGTGATAGTAGTCATTGCCAAGCGCGGTGATATGCACCAGCCCGTCGACATAGATATCCACGAGTTCCACGAACAGCCCGAAATTCGTCACGCTGCTGATGATGCCGTCGAACTCTTCGCCGACCCTGGAAACCATGAACTCGGTCTTGAGCCAGCGCACCACATCCCGCGTCGCCTCGTCCGCCCGCCGCTCGGTCATGGAAAGATGGTCGCCCTGCTCCTGCGCCTCGGCGCCCGTTGCGCCGCCGCGCCGGCCCTCGACCAGCTCCATGATGGCGCGGTGCACAAGCAGATCCGGGTAGCGTCGTATCGGGGAGGTGAAATGCGCGTAGCTCGGATAACCGAGCGCGAAATGGCCCGTGTTCTCCGGGGTGTAGATCGCCTGGCTCAGGCTCCGCAGCATGACGGTGTGGACCAGCCTTGCCTCCGGACGGCCCTCGACCGACTGCAGCAGTCGTGTGTAATCATGTGCGCTCGGCTCGTCGCCACCGCCCAGATCGAGACCGAGTTCGGACAGGAATTCCCGCAGCGCGGCGAGTTTCTCGGCGGTCGGGCCGGCATGCACCCGGAACGGAACAGCCTTCTTCTTCCGGCTGAGCAGATCAGCGGCGCTGACATTGGCCGCCAGCATGCACTCCTCGATGAGGCGGTGGGCATCGTTGCGCACCAGCGGTTCGATGCGGTCGATCCTGCGCTGCGCATCATAGATGATGCGTGTCTCGGGGAGCTCGAAGTCCACTGCCCCGCGCGCTATCCGGGCACGGTGCAGAATGCTGTACAGCGCGTGGAGATCGCGCAGACGGGGCAGCAGCGCCGCATGCCGTTGCTGGAGATCCGCGTCCCTGTCGGCCAGCATCGCTGCCACCTCGGTATAGGTGAAGCGTGCGTGCGAACGCATCGTCGCCCGGAAAAACCGGTAGTCCCTGATCCTGCCGCCGGCGCCGATGTGCATCTCACAGGCCACGCACAGCCGGTCGACCCCTGGGTTGATCGAGCACAGGCCGTTCGACAGGATCTCCGGCAGCATCGGGATTACATGATTTGGAAAGTACACGGAGTTGCCGCGGCGGTACGCTTCGGCATCCAGAGCACTGCCGGGAAGCACATAGGTGGACACATCGGCAATCGCCACGACCAGGCGGAAACCGCGTCCCTCCCGTTCGCAGAACACGGCATCGTCGAAGTCCCGCGCATCTTCACCGTCGATCGTCACGAGCGGAACGTCCCGCAGATCCTCTCTGCCTTCTGCGGCCTGCGGCGGCACATGCGGAGCCAGCCCGGACACCTCGTCGAGCACCGCATCCGGCCAGCTGTGCGGCAGGTCATACGTGCGGATCGCGATCTCGACTTCCATACCCGGCGCCATGTGGTCGCCAAGCACCTCGGTAATGCGGCCGACCGGCCGGGTGCGGAATGTCGGCGGCTCGCTGACAGCGGCCACAACGATCTGGCCATCGCGGGCGCCCAGTTCGTCTCCGTGGGGGATCAGGATCTCCTGGCTGATGCGCTTGTCGGCGGGCACCACGAATCCGATGCGGTTTTCGCTGCTGTAGCGGCCGACGATTACCGGGTTGGCACGCTCCAGCACCTCCACGACTGTTCCTTCCCTGCGCCCGCGCGCATCGATGCCGGCCACGCGCGCGACCACCCGGTCACCGTGCAGTACGATGCGCATGTCTTTCGGCGGAAGAAAGAGATCCACCCCGCCCTCGTCCGGAACCAGGAAGCCGAATCCGTCGGGGTGACCGACAACGCGGCCGCGCACCATGTCCATTTTCTGCAGCAGGCCATAGCGGCCCCGCCGGTTTTTGAGCAGCTGCCCGTCCCGTTCCATCGCGCGCAGACGGCGCCCGAACGCGTCAAGGTCGCGCTCACCCTCGACCCCGAGCTCGCTCGCAAGGAATTTGAAGGACAGCGGCTCGCCGCGGCGCCCGAGATGAGCGAGGACTGCCTCGCGGCTGGGCACGGGAAATTCGTATTTCTGCGCCTCTCGCGCAGACATGGGATCTGACAGCACATCCGGATCACCGGACACACGGTTTGACATGAAATTCTTCTCTCGGTAGAGTGCGCCGCCTGACCTGATCCGGCGGCCTGTACAAGGGATCGGGGCAATGCCGAGGTGGCGGAACTGGTAGACGCGCTAGCTTCAGGTGCTAGTGGGGGTAACCCCGTGGAGGTTCAAGTCCTCTCCTCGGTACCACGATGTCCTTTCCTTATCTTCTCTGTCGCACATCATAACACTTATCAACAGCTTACGGTGATCTTCTCACTGCCGTTGCCACGGCCGGGTAAACCGGCGTCTCCGGGAACAACACCGATGGACCGCTGACCGGCAGATACAGCACTCTCGGTGCAGCCGGCGACCGCCCCGTGCGACGGGACGCGGACACGAAGCCGCTCACCAGTCCGCCACACGCCCTCCTGCACGTGCACTGTCACCGCGCACCGTGGCCTGAAAATTCCTTGTGATGGTGCACCACAATCCGCAACACCGGCGCTGGCCCTGCGCAAGTCATTGATCTTGCACAGACTGTTCCGTTGGCATACGGCTTGCTATCACTCCTCGCGTGGGCGTCCTGGCGCTCGAATACAGGTGACCAACAATGAACGATCTGGCAGGGTTCGTGGCGTTTGGTTCGGCGAAACGCCGCATCCGTCCCTCGAACTGGATTTACCGGCTGCTCGAAATTGCCACCGTCCACTGGCAAAAGGAATCCGGAACCCAGCCCTGCGCCATGTGCTGCGACTGTCCGGACACGATGTGCTTCACCATTCCGCTGCATCTGCAGTACTCCCATCCGTCCCTGGTCAGCGACCTGAGCTTCTGTCTGCGCATGCTCGAAATCCCTGAAATAAGCGCCCAGTGCCCGCGCTGCGCCGGGCTCGAGGCAGTTCCGCAAAGAAATGCGGCCTGAAGCATCGCCCGTCCCACGCGCGCCGCGGGAGGCGGATCAGGTGCGGGCCGGACGCGGCCCTTTCGATGCAATGCACCGCATCAGGCTGTTCCAGGATTCGGCAAAGGCCCGGGTTCCATCACGCTGCAGTGTCCCGGCCAGCGCTGCGGTATCGATCCCGGCGCGTGCGAAACCGGCCAGCACGGCATCGGCATCTCCCCCGTCCTCCGCCAGCACACCGGCCACCTCCCCGTGCGTGGCAAACGCCAGCAGCGTCTTGTCAGGCACCGTGTTCACCGTCCCGGGTGCGGCCAACGCATCGACGTACAGGGTATCCGGTGCCTGCGGATCCTTGGTCCCGGTGCTCGCCCAGAGCAGACGCTGCGGATGTGCGCCGGCGGCGGCAAGCTTCTTCCACCGTGCCGAAGCCAGCAATTCCCGGTATGCGCGATAGGTGCGTTTCGCAACGGCAATGCCGAGACGGTTGCGCAGCGCTGCCGGCACCTTGTCCTGCACCGCCACGTCCCAGCGGCTGATGAAAAGCGAAGCGACGGAACCGACATCCGGATCCAGTCCGGCAGCGAGCCGCCGCTCGATACCACGCAGGTATGCCTCGGCGGCGGCAACATAGTGTGCTGGGGAAAACAGCAGCGTGACATTGACCGGCACGCCGGCGAAGATCGCTTCCTCGACTGCCGGTATGCCTTCGGGAGTTCCGGGAATCTTGATGAACAGGTTGCGCCGGCCTCCCCGCTGCCACAGCGAGACGGCTGCCTTGACCGTGCCAGCGGTGTCGGCGGCCAGCAGCGGCGACACCTCCAGCGATACCCAGCCGTCGACGCCACCAGTGGACTCATGCACCGGCAGAAACAGATCTGCCGCCTGCACGACGTCTTCCAGCGCAATCTCGAAAAACAGCGCTTCTTCCGGCACGCCCGCCGTCATGCCGCGGCTGATGGCCGCATCGTAGGCACCGGATTCCTCGATCGCCTTGTCGAAGATCGTCGGGTTCGACGTGAGTCCGGTCACCGCCAGGTCCCGCATGTAGCGCGCGAGCGTCCCGTCACGCAGCAGGCTGCGGGTGATATTGTCGAGCCACAGACTTTGACCGAGATCGCGCAGCTGCCGGGTTGCATTCATAGGCTCCACCTCATGCGGCGGAAAACCGGCCACCCCCGCGCTTCCACGCTCAGGGGATCTCCGGGACCTGCCGCTCAGGACCCAGGAAGCCGTTCCGGCAGCGGATTGTGCCAGACACCGTGCGGCGCAATAAGCGCGTCGGCTGCAGCCGGTCCCCAGCTTCCGCGCCGGTAGGGATGGGCGCGCGCATGCTTGCTCAGTACCGGGTCGACCACCGCCCAGGCCGCCTCGACCGAATCCTGGCGCGTAAACAGCGCGCCGTTGCCCGCCATGGCATCTCCCAGAAGCCGTTCGTAGGGCATGTCGCCGCCCGACACGTTCTCCAGCAGGTACAGCTCGCGCTGGTCTCCGATGAATTCCTTCCCTGGCCGTTTCACGCGCGCGGCGAGCGCCACCGCGGAACCGGGAGAGATGCGGAAGCGCACGTAGTTCGCGCGCCCGGCGGGAGGACGCGAGTCATCGAACAGCCGCTGCGGCGGAGGCTTTAGCTCCACCAGGACCTCGGCGGCTGTTTCCGCGAGGCATTTTCCCGAGCGAAGGTACCACGGCACGCCTTCCCAGCGCCATGAATCGATGAACAGCCTCAGCGCACAGAAGGTCTCGACATCGGAGCCCTTCGCCACCCCCGGCTCCCTGCGGTATCCCTGGTACTGACCCCGCACCAGGTCCTGGGGACGCAACGGACGCATGGCGCGGAACACCTTCGCCTTCTCGGTGTGCACTGCCCCGAAACCCTGGTAGGCGGGCGGCTCCATGGCCAGCAGGGCGACAATCTGGAACAGGTGGTTCTGGATGACATCCCGCAGACAGCCGGCGCTGTCGTAGAACGCGCCGCGGCCCTCGACCCCGAAATTCTCCGACATCGTGATCTGGATGCTCGCTATGCAGTTGCGGTTCCAGATCGGTTCAAGAAAGGAATTGGCGAAGCGGAAATAGAGAATGTTCATGATCGCTTCCTTCCCGAGATAATGATCGATGCGGAAGATGGCACTTTCCGGGAAGACCGAAGATGCGATGCG
>JAJYCY010000071.1 GCA_021778035.1 Pseudomonadota bacterium | reverse complement strand
AAGGCCATGGCCGCAATGTCGCGTTGCGGGTACAGACCCTGGATGGCAGCCTCGGAATCAACGGAAGTGGAACCTGGGAGCCGGCGAGCGGCCAGATCCGGTTCGGCGGAACCGCCAAGCCGGCCGCCAATCAGGCAGCACTAGAACCTGTGCTGCGGATGTTCGGACCTGACCGCGGTAACGGCATGCGTATGATTGACTGGCAATGGAACACCGGTCCGATGGCCCTGCATCACGTTTCCGCACGGATGTATTCCGCTTTCTGCCGTGGTGCAGGGCGTGATGGGAAGCGTGGCGCATGAGGACGGCCAGGGCGCATGCATGACACGGTCCGGCGGCCCAGCTTTCCGCCGGGATCTGTGGCACCGCGCGGCCGGATCTGCCTGATGTTTCGGTCCAAAACAGCGCTGCATCCCGTGCCCGGGGTGGCAGTCAGCCGGACTGACGGAACCCGGTATTCATCTCCGCCGTGGCTGTGCGACGCGGACGTCCGGCTTGTATGACGGGACCGCGGACCGGCGGCAGGCGTGTTTCAGGCGCAGCCCGCCAGGAGCGTCCCGGTGCCGGGTCCGGCTGGCGGCTGTTGTCACGCCTTCCGCGGTGGCGCCCGGGTGGGTACCTGCGCGCGAGCGGCAGCCTGCTCGGCTGGATGGTGCTGCGTGCGGCAGGTCAGGCGGCGCTGGTCATCTTGCTTGCACGGCTGCTTGGCGCTGATGGTTTCGGACGCTTCATCACGACGCTTGCCCTAACCGCATTTTTTGTTCCTCTCGCTGGTCTGGGACTGCCAGGTGTGCTGCTGCGCGATCTCGCACGTGCTCCGCAGCAGCTGCCCGAGAATCTCGCCCAGGCACTGCGCCTGTGGTGGCGTGGCGCGGCGGTATTCGGCGGTCTCGGGCTGGTTGCTGCGTTTACGGTGCTGCACGGCCAGTTTCCGGCGCCGGTGCTTTGTGTCTTTGTCTGTGCCGAGATTGCGAGCAGTTCGCTGGTGGATCTGCTGGCGCGGGTCGAACAGTCGCAGCACCGCACCAGTCGCTTTGGGGCGATGATCGCAGGTCTGGTGTTGGTGCGGCTGGGGTGCCTGGCGGTTTTTGCAGCCTGGCACGGAATGTCCGTCACCACCTGGATGCTGGTGTACGCTTTAGCCGGCGCTGCGTACGCGCTGGTGCTGCTCGTTGGGGCGCTGCGTGCCTACCATCCCCGCAGCCGGCAGGCACTGCGGTACAGCCTGGTCCGGGACGGCCTGGCGTTCGCGTGGGGCGGGTTTTCGCTGCGGCTGCAGGCCGAATTCAACAAGCCCGTCCTGGCGCAGCTCGGTTATGCGCTGGCTGGCAGTTTCAGCATTTCGCAGCGCGCCGTGGACGTCGCGAGTCTGCCGCTCGTCGCCATGCAGGATGCGCTGTGGCCGCGGCTGTATGCCAGCGCCAGTCACGCGCGGCGCATGCTGGTGTCTGCGGCGGCGCTTTTGTGTCTGGCGGTGGCCGGCGGTACGGTACTGTTTATGGCGGCGCCGCTGCTTCCACGCCTGCTCGGGCCGGGGTTCGGTGGTACGGCAGGTCTGCTGCGCTGGCTGGCCTGGTTGCCGGCATTGCAGGTGTTACGTAATGTCGGGACGTTTCATGTCATGGCGACCCACCGGGCTTCTGCACTCATGTGGTCGTATGCTGCCGGCACTGTGACCAGCGTCACGGCGACGGTGGTCCTTGCCCTGAGGTACGGGCTGGCGGGAGCCGCGCTCGCAGCCTACCTGGCGGAAGGCGCAACCATCGTCACCCAGGCTGTACTGCTCGCGGGCCCATTGCGCGGGCGTGTCCCGTGATGATGATTTTGTGCCGCCCGGTGCTTCGGCGACAGGTGCGGGTCACCGCGCGATTTCCTGGCGCCAGCGCAGCGGGAGGGGTCGGAAGACTGTGATGAGCGATCCGTCGAGGGAAATATTCGACCATTATCAGGCGTACTACGAGGCGAAGCGGCTTGCCGACGAGCCGCTGGCGCGGGTGCGTGCGTTGCACCTCGACCGGTTGCCGCGCTGGATTGACCGGATTCCGAGAGATGCCCGGATACTGGACGGCGGCTGCGCCACGGGCTACCTGCTTGGCCTGCTGCGCGAAAGCGGCTATACCCGGCTCTGCGGCGTAGACCTTTCGGCAGAGCTCGCGGAGGCCGCCCGCCACCGGCTTGCCGGACAGGTCGCGATCCATCAGTCCGATATCCGTGACTTTCTGGCCGGAACCGCAGACGGAAGCTTCGACGTCATCCTGTTCCATCATGTGCTCGAGCATGTAGCGCGCGAACACACGGTAGCCCTGCTGCGCGAGTTCAGACGCTGCCTTGCGCCAGGCGGATACCTGAGCGTCAAGGTGCCTAACGCGCTCAGTCTGGCTGCCGGTTATGCGTGCTTTGGGGACTTCACCCATGTCGTGCATTTCAACGAGAAATCACTCCAGCAGGTCATGGAGGCTGCGGGGTTCAGTGCCGGACACTGTTCCCTTGTCCTGCATCCGCCGCAGCTTTTCTGGTCATGGCGCCACGCCGGTCGTGCGCTGCTGCGTGTGCTGAACCGGATGCGCTGGCACGTGAACAACGGCGTGCACCGGATGCTGTACCGGTTGGTCGATGTGTTTCCTCGGCCAAAGGTGTTCGAAAGCGAAATCGAGCTGCTGGCGCGGAAATAGTTCGCCGGAGTCCGCCATGATGCCATCGACAGTGAAGCTGCGGCTGGTCATGCGCCGGGCCAAGCGCATGCTGGAATTTCTGGCTTTTGGACTGCTGGATCGCGGTGTGCTGCGTGTTGCAGGGACCACCGTGCCGGTCGCGGGCCGCACGGCGATTGTACAACTGGAGCTGCTCGGCGATTTTTTTCTCTGGCTGCCCTTCGGCCAGGCGCTCGCCGGTGCGCTGGCCAGCCGGGGAGATGAGGTAATCCTGGTGTGTCCGTCCGAATGCGTGGCGCTGGCAGCGCGGGAGATTCCCGGGTGTCAGGTTGCCGGGGTGGACCGCGGGCGTTTCACCAGGGACTGGGGCTACCGGGCGTCGATGCTGCGCAGGTTGCGCCGCCTGGCCCCGTCCGAAACCCTGGCAATGAGCTATCCGCGCGACGGCATCATCATGGACGCGGTGGTGCGTGCGCTGGCCGCGCCGTCGGCGGTCGGATGGGCGGCGGAATTCAGCGACCGGCCGTGGATGGACTGCGTCGCAGGGCGGCGTGCCTATAGCCGGCTTTTGCCGCCACTGCCGCGCACACATCAGCATCGCCGCCATGCCGGGTTTCTGGCAGCCTGCGGGGTACAGCCTCCTTCGCGTCCCGTGGCGGGCAGGCGGCGGGATGCCGCGGACGGCGCGGATACGGGCCCCTATCTGCTGGTCATGCCGGGCGCGAGCCGGGCGTTCCGGAGCTGGCCTGCGGAGCGCTTCGCGGCGCTGGCCCGGCGCATTCTGCAGCGGCAGCCCGGCTGGAAGTGCATTGTGTCGGGTACTGCCGCGGAACGCGATCTGGCCCGGTCCATTGCCGGAGCTATCGGACCGGTGGCCGAGAACCGGGCCGGCGAAACCCTTCCCGAAGCGCTGCTCGACCTCATTGCAGGCGCCAGTCTGGTGCTGGGCAATGATTCTGCGGCCGGCCACATGGCGGCGTATTGTGGCACCCCCAGCGTGGTGGCGGTCGGTGGAGGCCATTTCGGGCGCTGTTATCCCTATGACAGCGCGGCATCGCCGGTCGCGGTGATGCCCGTGACCGTGCATGAGTCCATGGACTGCTTCGGATGCGACTGGCTCTGCCGTTACCGCACCGCGCCAGACGTGCCGTATCCCTGTGTGCAGGCGATTTCCGTCGACGCCATGTGGCTGGCCGTCGAGCCGCTGCTGGCGCCGGTCGGGGAGCGTGGAAGCCGGGCCGGCGGCAGCGCAGAACCGGGACTTCAGTGCTGACTGGTGGGACTGGTTGCGAAGCGGCGTGCCCTGGCAAGCAGCGGATCATGGCCCTGTGCGAGCCTCCATCCCCTGACGAGTGCGCGGAGCGGGATCGTGGAACGCTGGCGTATGGTGCGCACGATGGCGCGCGCAGGTAGCATAATGACGCGGCCAAGCAGCAGGCCCAGGCGCCCGGCGGTGCTGCGTGCGAGCTTGTGCGCCAGTATGAGATGGGCCGCGACCATCCGTTCCTCGTAGAACAGGGAACCGATGCGTCCGCTTGCGGAGCCCTCGTGCTCCACCCGTGCCTGCGGTACATGCAGCAGCGTGCCGGGCCGGCGCCGCAGGCGGCATCCGAGCTCTGCGTCTTCTCCGTACATGAAGAAGTCCTCGTCGAACACGGGGCGACCGGTGCGGACCGGGTCGATGAGCATGCAGCAGCCGCTGGCGTGTGCATCGCTGCCCGGCAGGGGACGTGCTGAAAGCAGACCGAGCCAGCGCTGATAGTATACCGTACCGGATATCCGGCCGCTCTGCATGATGGCCGGATAGGCGATGCCCGCGACCGGATCATGCAGCAGTGCGTTGCGCAGCCTGGCAAGGGATCCGGACACCAGCCGTGCATCATTGTTGATGAGCAGGATCCATGCTGCCGGTTCGCGGTCCAGGATCCGCGCGATACCCCGGTTGACTCCGGCAGCAAAGCCCAGATTGGCATCGCTCAGCTCGATGTCCACGCGTGGTTCTCCGGCGAGGGCAGCGCGCAGTGCAGTCGCCGACCGGCCACCATCTTCCGAGTTGTCCCAGACGAGGACACGGCTTGCGCCGTCCGCGAGCAGGGAGCGCACGGATTGAAGGGTGCGCGTGGCATCGCGGAAATTGAGGGTGAGCCCCACGATGGAAGATGGCGCGCGCATGCTGTCTATCGCCGCGCATCCTGCGTATGCAGGCCGTCGGCCAGTCCGCGTCGCATCTGGCGCAGCTGTTCGCGGCGGTTGGGATCGAACAGGCCGTGGATCAGGGCTGTCAGGGCCAGCTTGCCGACTGCCCAGAACTTCCATACGCGGGGCACCGTGCGCCGCCGCATCAGGAGTACGGCATTGCGAAACAGGTAATAATGCCGGGCCGCGGGACGTACCGGCCATACGCGCCAGCCACACAGCCAGAATTGGAGACTGGAGCTGCCCATGCGGTGGGTGAACACGGCCTGCGGGATCCCCCACAGGCTGTAGCCAGCTGCCAGCACGCGGAACGACCAGGCAGTATCGACGTGATCGATGAACAGTTCCTCATCCAGGCCACCGAGTTCCAGAAACAGTCCGATGGGAACCAGCGTGCCGCTGCCATTGAGGTTTGTGCAAGCCACGGGCCTGCCCGTATAGGGCGCGGGAAAGAGCCGGTGCCAGCGCCAGCGCGTTGCCTGGTGAAACCCATGCTGCCGGCCGGTGGTGGCGTCAAGCAGCAGCGGACCGACGCAGCCCACCCGATAACCCATGCTTTCAAGCGACCCGAATGCGGCGACCAGCGCCGCAATGCTGCCCGCCCGGGGTTCGCTGTCCTGGTCGAGAAGCAGCACGAAACGCGCCTCCGGCGCGTCACGGCGGGCAGCGGAAACGCCCCCGTTGAGTGCGGCCGCAAGGCCGATATTGCGGGAATTGCGCAGCAGCTTGGTGTTCGGGACTGCCGCCGCCAGCGCTGCAGTCCGTTCAGCACTTTGCAGCTCCGATGCATTGTCGACAATGATTTTGAGACACTCCTGCGGCAGTGCGGAAAGCTGCGCTTCCAGCAGGGCGGGATCCGGATTGAATGTGACGGTAACGGTCACGACTCCTTCCCGGCAGTGATCTTCTCCGGCTGCGATGGTCATGCGCAGCAGGCCTCGATCTCGGCGCAGAGTGCGGCGCCGAAGTGTGTCCATTCGAACCGCTCGGCGAAGCCGCGCACGCCCGCCGCCGGCAGCGGATGCCTCACCAGGTCCAGTACTGCCTGTGCAAAACCGGGCGCGTCGCCCGGAGCAACCAGCCTGCCGCTCAGTCCTTCGGCCACGGATTCCGGAACGCCGCCCGTGGCGTAGGCCACAGTGGGCAAACCATGGGCTGCCGCCTCGATGGCGACCATACCGAAACCTTCCGGATCTCCGGGGATATGGCGCACCGGAAAGACGTGCACGTCAGCGGCCGAATAGGCATCGGCAAGTTCCTGGTCGGTGCCGGCACCGAGGAAGCACAGCCGCGATCCGGTTCCTGCAACCTCGGCCGCTGCCCGGATGCTGTCAGGCGACTGGGCCTGTCCGAACAGGGCATTGGCCGGGCAATCCCCCATGATGACGAGCCGCACGTCGGGGAGACCGGCGCTGATAAGCGGCAGCACTTCGGTCGCGAATTCCCGAAGACCTTTGCGTCCGCTGAAGCGACCCACTGACAGCAGTACCGGATCATCGCCCAGCCCATGGCGGGCGCGGAACCGGGCGCGGGCCTGCGGATCCGGTGCCGGCAGGTGCACGCCCGGATGGACGACCCCGATGCGCGATGCCGGTACTCCAGCGTCCGCCGCCAGTGCCGCGGTGGCACGGCTGTTCGCGATCAGCCGGTCCATGCGTCGCAGAAACCAGGGCCAGACCGCCTGATAGACCGGATTGGGGACGCTGATGTCGAGGCCGTGGACAAAGGCCGCCGCGCGAGCACCACTCGCACGTGCGGCGGTCCACGCAAGAGGTGCCACAAGTCCGCTACCGGCCAGCACCACGGCAGGAGAAAATGCCCGGGCAATCCTCAGCGTCTGCCAGCCGGCCGCCGGGAGAAAACGGGCCAGCGGCCTGACCGGCACCTCGTGGACCTCGACTCCCGGAGGCGCAAGCCGGCCGGCGCCCTGCGGACCGACGACGCGGACCTCATGGCATTTTGAAAGCTCCCCGGCCAGATGCCAGTTGAGCCGCTCCATTCCTCCCAGAAGCGGCGGAAAGTTGCGGGTGATGAGCAGGATCCGGCCCGCGCTATTCCCGGTCCTCACGCTTCTCGCTGTCCTTGTAGTTGAGTGTGCTGATCTGTTCCGAAACGAGACTGATTAAAAAGACCACGACCGAGGTGACCAGCAGCAGCGCACTCATGTTGGTGAAGCGTCCAGCGGTGAAATAGGTGTACAGGTAGCGGGCCAGGCCAAGCACGAAAAACACGAAACTGACAGGCAGAAACAGCTTGAGCGGTGAATACAGCGATCCGATCTTGAAGATGATCAGCAGGAAGCGGAAGCCATCCCGCAGCAGCCGGATGTGGCTGCGTCCGTGCCGGCGCGCTGCAGTGATCGGCACATAGGTGACCAGATAGCCGGCACGGAAAAAGCTCATGGTGATCGTGGTCGGGTAGGAAAATCCATTGGGCAGCAGGTACAGGAAGCGGCGGAACTTTTCCGGGCGCACCGCCCGGAATCCAGAGGTCAGGTCCGGTATTCGCTGTCCGGTCATCCAGCTGGCGAGGCGGTTGTAGAGACCGTTTGCGGTGGCGCGGTGCAGGCCGGCATGCGAATTCCCGGTGCGGGCGCCGACGACCATGTCGTAGCCCTCGGACAGTTTGGCCAGCAGCCGCGGGATGTCCTGCGGATCATGCTGCCCGTCGGCGTCCATGAACACGAGGATACGGCCCTGTGCGATGCGGGCTCCATGCTTTACCGCGCCTCCGTTGCCGAGCGAATAGGGCAGACTGATGCAGCGGACCGCCTGCTCCTGGCAAACCTGGATTGTTTCGTCGGTAGAGCCGTCATTGATGACCAGAATCTCTGCCCCGGTGCAGACCCGCTTGATAACGGGAAGCAGGACAGCGAGGCTGCCGGCCTCGTTTTTGGCCGGGATGATAATGCTGATTCCAGGTTCCATGGATCGTTAAGTCGGGTTTCCGGTGACCGGTGTTCCGGGTGCCAGGGACCAAAGTCCGATATGGCAGTTTGAATTAGAATTATAGGCCAGTCCGCGTCCGGCTGGTGCCGGATTTCGCAGACCGCCAGGCCTGATGCCGGCTAGCCCTTCAGTATGGTCAGCAGCCGGGCTGCCGGCACCGGCGTCCGGCGTACGGGAAAGGGCAGGTTGCGGTCCGGCAGGGCGGCCAGCTCCTGGCGCAGCGACCCTACCTCCGGCCCGTAGCTGCCCAGCGTGTCGCTCCGTGTCATGACGGCGAGATGCCGGTGTGCGTCGCGGTAGCGTCCCATCGCCACCAGCAGCCGGGTCAGGTTAATCTGGTACTGCAGCTGTCCGGGATCGATGTGGACTGCCTTCTCAAACGCGATTCTGCCATCCTGCGGGTCATGCAGGTGGTTGATGAGGAAGCTTCCGTAGATCGTGACGATGTCAGCGTACTGCTGGGTGGTCCGGTACAGCAGCGGATTGTGGAAGGCGGCGCTGAACAGGGCGGTCATGCTCCGGTTGCTCACCCGGCAGGGTCCTTCCTGGCAGATCTGGAGCTGTCTCATGCTGGTGACGTTGCTGGGCGTGATCGGGGCGTGCGCAATCCGCCGTTCGATGGCGCTGACCCACTGCGGGTCGATCCTGCTGTGGTCCTTGCCGGCAAAGATGATCAGGCCGGCGTCAGCCATGATGCTGTTGTGGTCGAGGCTCGCGGAGCGCTCGAGATGCCGGTAGGCCAGCGGGGCGTACCGCGCCTGTCCGGCCAGGGCGAGGTCCGCGTAGATCCGTCCGGCATCGTACTGGGACTGGGCCGAGTCCGGATGGAACCACGCTTCGGTCACCGCCTCCATGTAGGGGCTGTCCCAGTTCTCCGCGCGCATCCAGGTGATGACCGACAGCATGCCGATGAGAAGGACAAGCCCGCTGCGGCGCAACGCGAGCGTCGTGGCGGAGCGGCTGGAGTCGAGCATCGCGGCGCATACCGGCAGAAGCATGCCGTAATCGGCAAGATAGTTCCGGTGTTCAAACGCGATTTCCAGCGGCAGTATCGTGGATTCGAGCACCTGGCCGGTGAAAAACCACAGGATGCCCAGGGTGACGAGTGGTGCGCGGCGCCGCACCAGCACCGCCGTGGCGAGCAGTGCCAGGATCAGTATGAGGGAGGCCAGTGTCTGGGGTGGCTGCAGCAGGCCATGTGAAACCGCAATGTCGTCGTGATAGAGCCCCAGCTGGTTCAGAGTCGGCGCAAACACGAGCCGCAGATAGAATATGATTACCCGCGCCTCGGTCAGTACGCGCTCAAGCGGCGTGAAGGTGCGGAAGACATATCCGCCGAAGAATACGGCCGGATCGTGCGCCATCCACGCCAGGCCGGCCGCGGCCGGCAACGCCAGAAACAGCAGAAAGAAGGCCAGGACGGCGCGGTCAATCGCGCCTTCGCGCTTCCGCAGCCGGAAAATCGCGAGTTCCACGACGAACATGTACAGCGGAAGCAGCGCACCACTTTCCTTGCTGAGTAAAGCCAGCGTGCCGAACACCGCTGTGCCGGTCACCATCAGGCCGATACCCCCCTTGCCGTTCCAGCGCCGTTCCCTGCCCCTCAGGTAGCAGCACAGGCCGGCGATCGTGAACAGGGTCGACAGGCTGGTCATGCGCTGCACGACATACAGCACACCCGTGAAATTGAGCGGGTGGACCAGCCAGGCAGTGGCGGCGGCGAGCGAGATCCAGAAGATCTCGTGCGGTGCGAGCCCGGGTTTCCGGGTCTGGCGGTATGCATCGAGCAGCAGGTTGCCGAACAGGAACAGTCCGGCGCCATTTGCCAGATGGATGAGGAGGTTCACCACCTTGAAGGAAAATGGCCCGGTGCCGAAAAAATACTCATTGAGGGCGAAGGTGATCATGCTCACAGGCCGGCGCAGAATGCCGGCGCGCGAGGAAAAGGCCGCCGCCTGGAGCGAGCTCCACGTCAGCTCATGCAGGTGCAGCCGGGCATTATTGACGATGTTCGGGAAGTCGTCGAAGACGAACCCGCCTGACAGGCCGGGATAATAGATGACGGCTGTCAGTCCCAGGGCGAGACACAGCAGGGCAATGCGTAGCGCACGGTGATGTTCGATCATGAGGGCCAGGTCGGTGCGGCCCTGCATCAGCAAAAGCAATGTCCGGCGACGCGCGGTGAAATTGAATGCCATGAGTCCTTCCGGAGCCTATCTGTCCTTGGCAGTCCAGTCCAGGCGGCCCCAGGCCGTCCCGACCGGTGCGGTTGCTACCGGCAGTTCGCCGGCAGGTATATCGACGGAATGTCCGTCTGTCCGGAGGGGTTCTGGGTTTTGCCGAAGGCCTGTAGTATTGCCTTGCCGCACTCCCATACGATTGCGCCGCCGCTGCCGGTGACTGGAACAAGGGTCAGCATCGTTCCGTTTGCGGTGGGAATGCCGCCCAGGGTGTTATTGTACCGGATCGTGATGATGCCTGTTGACGCAGCCACGGAAACCGACTGGACGTAATGCCCGGAAATGCTTGCCGCATTGGGCAGGTTGTAGCTGAT
>JAJYCY010000070.1 GCA_021778035.1 Pseudomonadota bacterium | reverse complement strand
TCCTTTTTCACCGCCTTTTCAGCTTGTTTCTTGACGATGTCGCTCCAGTCGACACTGTATTTCAGCGCGCTGAAAGGACCACGAACTGTCACCGGAACAGTGAGCCGCTTTGACGGATTGTCCCGGTCAAGCGTCACCCTCATTGTGTAGTCCAGATTCTGCGCCATGAGATTGGCGCTGCCGCCACCTGTGGCGGCCAGCGCCGGGGAGTCGAGTACCAGATCGTTGTTGTGCGCAATGCCGTTCACCACGTGTATTGTGCCGGTAAGGCTGGAAAATACCGTGTTGTCGCTCCCGGACGTCTGCGCCCCCACCGGCTTGCCACGGAATTGCGCCGCGATCGCACGGGTCTCATTGATGATTTTGAGCAGATCCATGCCCTCGATCCGGCCGTTGCGCAGCGAAAACGATCCATTGCCGTTCAGGTTGGAGGTAATCTCCGCAGGCGTCATGCCGTGGGAGTCCAGAATGAACGCAAGATTCCCGGTCCCGGTAAAGTGGTTGAACGCCTGCATATCCCTGAGCAATGGCCCGACCTGCACTGCCTGGAGTTTCTCATTCATGGAAAAGCTCGGAACCCGGCCGCGCGCATCCATTCTGAATGACCCGTGGTAGCTGCCACCATAAAGCTTTGCCTGAAGAGGATTGAGGACGACCAGTCCGTTCCGGGCGAGCACACTGGCTGTGACGTCGCTCGTATGAATGTTCGTGGCAATGAGCTTCTGTATCTTGATGATGCCGTTTACGTTGAGTGCCCGAAGTGTTGCCAGCGGCAGAACCACTGCAGGCCGCTTTGTCGCGGGCGGCTGCTTTTTCTGACCGGCGGCTGCTGACGGACGTGGCAGGTAGCTGTCGAGGTCTATGCTGTCGAGACCAAGATTGAAGCGGTACGCGGGATGGGCAAAATCGTACAGAGCGAAAGTGCCACCGAGCGTGCTACGGTCCACGCCGAGCCGGAACGGTCCGAGTTTCAGTGCCGACTTAGAAGCGCTGAACGGACCGCTGAACGCGATTCTTGTAAGAGCGTTGTGGTCACTCGGGTCATAGTGGATGCCCAGCTTTGCCATCAGCCTGCGGGCATTGAAAGCCGGGATATCCAGTTTTCCGCTGAACGACGGCGCATCAATTATCTTTGTGCCCTTGAGATCCGAAATCCTGACCTGCATTCCGGCCGCCGAAAGCGACACCGACTGGGCATCCAGCGTCTGCTTCGCCAGGTCGACTGCCAGCCGGGCTTTGAGGGTCACCCGCGTCTTAAGCGGTGGACTGCCGGAGCTGAGGTCAAAACCGAGATTTACGTCAGTCATGTGTCCGGAACCCAGTTGCCCGGTCTGCAAGGCAAAATTGCGCACGGTATAGTGCTTCCCGGTCTGCTGATCATCCCACGCCACTTCGCTGTTCTGGACACTCACGCCGTTGACAAACAGGCCGGCAACTGGCGGGGCAGAGGGCCGGGCAGGTGCCGCCGGTGCGGCTTTGCCCGGTTTGGTCAGACCCTGCCAGTTTCCCACTCCGGCATGGTTCTTGACGAGATCGAGCCTGAGGCCATCGACAATGATCTCGTCCACCTCGATTTTCTTGCGCAGCAGCGGAAGAAGCTTGACCCTGATACCGAGCTTTGAGACCTGGGCAAACGGCATGCTGCCGAAGCCTGGTGCGTTGGAAAGGGATACCGAACCGACCTCGGCGCCAATCCAGGGAAAGAAAGAAAGTGAAATCTTCCCGCCGATGGTCAGTGTACGTCCGGTCTGGGCCTTGACGATCTGCGTAATTTCGCCTTTGTAGCGGTTCGGATTGAATGTCAGCGACAGTATGATTGCCGCGACAACCAGTACGACGACAACAGCCGCCGCCACGACGCCGATGATTCTTAGGATTTTTTTCATATTTTCCCCTGGCTCAGGCAACCGAATTGTACGGGAAAAGCCCAGTTGCCGTGACAACGGCCCGGGCCGCACTGCTGGCTAGAAGGATGGAGCGGGTGATGGGAATCGAACCCACGTCTAAAGCTTGGGAAGCTTTCATTCTACCATTGAACTACACCCGCCTGCAGCGGCCCGTAGCTGCATTTCCGGTCCGCCAGCGATAGAATAGCATACAAAGTTTTGCGCAAGTTGCGTAGAGGCAGTTTTATGGTGTACTGGCGGCAAACGGCATGAAGATTCTCCTGAATGGCAGTGAAAAGGTCCTTGATGCTGCCCCGAGCGTGGCCTCTCTGTTGCATGACCTGGGGCTGACGGACAGGCGTGTGGCTGTGGAAGTCAATCACGAAATCGTGCCACGCAGCCGGCACGCGGACTGCGTCCTGCAGGACAATGACCGGGTGGAAGTGGTAGTGGCAATAGGGGGTGGTTGATGACAGCAGTGACATCGAAGACTCCGCAGGCTGCCGGAGCCAATGACGTTTTGACCCTGGCTGGCCGCACATACCAGTCGCGGCTGCTGGTCGGTACCGGGAAATACCGTGATCTGGAAGAGACGCGCCGCGCCGTCGAGGAGAGCGGGGCAGAGATCGTGACGGTGGCCATACGCCGGACCAACATCGGCCAGAATGCCGGGGAACCGAATCTTCTTGACGTGCTGTCACCGCGCCGCTACACCCTGCTGCCGAACACGGCTGGCTGCTATACGGCAGAGGACGCCGTGCGTACCTGCCGGCTGGCTCGCGAGCTGCTTGACGGCCATGACCTGGTAAAGCTTGAGGTTCTGGGTGACGAAAAGACGCTTTTCCCGGATATACCGAAGACCCTGAGCGCGGCGGAAACCCTCGTGAAAGAGGGTTTCAAGGTGATGGTCTACACGACTGATGATCCGGTGATGGCCAAGCGGTTCGAGGAGATCGGCTGCGTGGCGGTCATGCCGCTGGCTGCGCCGATCGGATCCGGACTCGGCATCCGCAATCCCTACAATATCCGGATCATTGTCGAAAATGCCCGGGTGCCGATCCTGGTCGACGCCGGTGTCGGAACCGCAAGCGATGCCGCGGTGGCCATGGAGCTTGGATGCGATGGCGTACTGATGAACACCGCTATTGCGGCTGCGCGCAATCCCGTGCTGATGGCTGGAGCCATGAGGAAGGCAGTGGAAGCAGGGCGTGAAGCCTATCTTGCCGGCCGGATGCCCCGCAAGCTCTACGCCGCGGCGTCTTCGCCATCTGACGGCCGTTTTTTCTTGTAAAGGTTCGGTTCCCGCAATTGCCGGACGGTTCGATGGAGAAACCCGTGACAGACGTGCGCAGGGCGCATCTGCCGATGCGCCAGATCCGCAGTTACGTGCGGCGCGAAGGTCGCATCACCCCGGCACAGGAACGGGCTCTGGAGGAATTGTGGCCGCGTTTCGGAGTCGCGGACAGCAGCCCGCAGATTGATTTCCGCGCAGCGTTCGGCCGCAGCGCGCCCGTGATACTCGAGATCGGTTTTGGTGACGGCCAGTCGCTGTGTGACATGGCGGCGGCGAACCCGGGCCAGGATTACCTCGGCGTTGAAATCCATCGCCCTGGCGTGGGCCGGCTACTGATGACACTCGGTGCCCGGGGAATAGGGAACGTCCGGGTGCTGTGCGATGACGCGCGCCAGGCCGTGGCGGACAGGATTTGCGACGGCCAGCTGTATGGCGTGCACCTGTTTTTCCCTGATCCCTGGCCTAAAACCCGCCATCACAAGCGGCGCCTGCTGCAGCCGGACTTTGTGGAAATCCTCCACCGCAAGCTTGCTGTTGGCGGCTATCTGCATATGGCGACAGACTGGGAGCCTTACGCGCAGCACATGATGGCGGTCATGACCGCCGCGTCCGGGTTCGAGAACAGCGCCGGACCTGGCTGCTTCTCCCCACGTCCCCAGCACCGGCCAGTGACGAAATTCGAATGCCGCGGACAGCGGCTCGGCCACGACGTCAGGGACCTGGTGTTCCGGCGCCTGCCATAGCACAGGCTGGCGGCGTCAGGTGTGGCCGCTGTTCAGGAGGCCTTCAGTTCGACGACCAGCTTCTCGCAGACCTTCTTCGCATCCCCGAAGACCAGCGAACAGTTATCCTGGTAGAAAAGCTGGTTCTCGACCCCTGAATACCCGGGGTTCATGCTGCGTTTGATGAAGAAAATCTGGCGTGCCTTGTATACATCGAGGATCGGCATGCCGTAGATCGGGCTCGATTTGTCGCTCTTGGCCGCCGGATTGGTCACGTCGTTTGCTCCCACCACCAAAGCAACATCGGCGGTCGCGAACTCGGGATTGATCTCCTCCATCTCGAACACGTGGTCATAGGGCACGTCTGCTTCGGCCAGAAGCACATTCATGTGTCCGGGCATACGACCGGCGACCGGATGGATCGCAAAGTGCACCGTGACGCCCTTGTGTTCCAGAATGTCCGCGAGCTCCTTGAGCGCATGCTGAGCCTGGGCAACGGCCATGCCATAGCCAGGAACGATGATCACCTTGCTGGCGTTTGTCATGAGAAATACCGCATCCTCGACCGCCGCGGTTTTGATGCCTTTGGCGCCAGCGGTACTGGATCCGGTATCCGCATGGCCTTCGCCGCTGCCGAAGCCACCGAGAATGATGCTGGCAATGGACCGGTTCATCGCCTTCGACATGATGTAAGACAGGATCGCACCCGAAAATCCGACCAGCGCCCCGGTGATGATGAGCAGGTTGTTATGCAGCGTGAATCCGGTGGCAGCGGCTGCCCAGCCCGAGTATGAATTCAGCATCGACACGACCACCGGCATGTCGGCACCACCGATCGGCACGATAAGCAGGATGCCGAGAGCCAGCGCCAGAGCGATCATGACAAGCAGTGCCCCGAACTCGTTGTGCAGCAGGAACTGGACGCCGGATGTGAACATCACCAGAGCTATCAGCAGGTTAAGTAGATGCTGTCCCCGGAAGACAAGCGGCTTGCCAGTGATGATGCCCTGGAGTTTCCCGAATGCTACCAGTGAACCGGTAAAGGTGATGGCGCCGATAAATGTGCCGACAAACAGCTCCGACATGAGTACCGTGTTGAGATTGCCCGTGCGGCTATGGGTGAGGTATGTGCCGACCGCTACGAGCACGGCTGTCAGCCCGACGAAACTGTGCAGTGCTGCGACCAGCTGTGGCATCGCGGTCATGCGTATCTTCAGGGCGATTACGGTCCCGATCACCGACCCGAGCAGGATGCCGGCGATGATGAAACCATAGGACCTGACGGCCGGATCGAGGGCAGTGGCAATGATCGCCACCAGCATGCCGGACATGGCCAGATAGTTGCCGCGCCGCGCGCTGGCCGGATGGGTAAGTCCTTTCAGGCCGAGAATGAAAAGTATCGCAGATACGAGGTAGGCAAGCGCCAGGTAGTTGCCGGTCAGTTGCATGCCAGAATGCCCCTCATTTCTTCTTCTTGAACATGGCGAGCATGCGCTGTGTGACGACGAAGCCGCCGAATATGTTGATGGACGCGAGTGTTACCGCGACGAACCCGATGATTTTGGCAGGTCCGCCGCCGTGTCCGAATCCGGCGACCAGAATGGCGCCAACGATGATGATTCCCGAGATGGCATTAGTCAGTGAAATCAAAGGAGTATGCAGAGAAGGCGTCACACCCCATATGACCCAATAGCCAATGAAGCAGGCCAGGACGAAAACGTAAAGTGCGACCATGGTTGCGGACATGCTGAACCTTCCTATTTTCTTTCTTTGAAGCGGATTGCTCCCCTGTGGGTGACCAGGGAGCTTGCGGTTATCTCGTCTTCCAGATAATCCTTCATCTGCAGCCCGTTGTCGGCAGCTGTGACACAAAGCGACACGAAGTTAAACAGATTGCGCGCGTAGAACGCGCTGGCATCACCCGGCATAAGCGCGGGAAAGTTCGTGATTCCACACAGGATCACGCCGTTCTTGATCACCGTCCTGTCGCGTTCGGTGAGGGGGCAGTTGCCACCGGTTGCCGCGGCCATATCGACAATTACCGAGCCCGGGTTCATTCCGGCAACTGCGTCGGCTGTGATCAGGACCGGAGCCGGTTTGCACGGGATGAGTGCGGTGGAAATGACGACATCGGCTTTTTTCAGTTCGCCGGCAAGCAGGCTGCGCTGTCTGTCCTGCGCCTCGGCGGACAGCTGGCGGGCATAGCCACCAGCGCCTGCCCCCGATTCACCCAGGTCTAATTCGATGCACTTCGCGCCGAGGGACATGATCTGTTCCTTCACCTCGGGACGCACGTCATAGGCAGCGACCTGCGCGCCGAGGCGACGCGCGGTCGCTATTGCCTGCAGTCCGGCGACCCCCGCCCCGAGGACCACCACGCGAGTCGGCTTTGCCGAGCCGGCGGAGGTCATCATCATCGGGAAAAACCTTCCGTAAAGCCGTGCCGCTTCAAGAACGGCACGGTAGCCGGCTATGTTCGACTGCGACGACAGGACATCGACCGACTGGGCACGCGAAATGCGCGGCACCATCTCCAGGGCAAATGCATCGATTCCCCCGGCGGCAAGCTGGTCCAGGATGTCCTCGTGATGACACAGCGCCATCATCGCCGCCAGTGCAGCCCCGCTTTTCATCTGCGCGATTTCTGCCGCGACCGGCCGGTTAACCTTGAGTACGATGTCTGCGCCCAGGGCGAGCTCACTGCTGCCGATCTCGGCACCCGCAGCACGGTAGGCCTCATCGGTAAAGTGCGAGGAAAGGCCAGCCCCGCCCTGGACAACCACGTCCAGTCCGAGGGCACGCAGCTTCTTCACGGTTTCCGGTGTAGCGGCGACGCGTGTTTCGCCTTCCAGGACTTCAGTTGGTATGCCGACTTTCATCTTCGTTCTGCAGTGTTTTTCGGTTGTACGGAATCCGGACTGTCCGCATCTGCGGGTGTGAAACCTGAAACTGTACCGTCCGGGCTGGCTTCGTCCAAGCCCTGTGGCGACGGTTTCCCTGCGCCTGACCGGGCACACCGTGGCCCTGCTGCCCTGCCACGGAAGGCCGGCATTATAAGGGGTTCTGAAGCCTGACGCACTGGATTAAGCGCTGGGCGGATCAACCACAGGCTCATTGTGTCTTGCCGAACTGCAGCCGGAGGGTACGCGTCAGGCTGAAAGGCAGGTGGTTAATGCGGGATCCGCGAAGCAGTGGCTGGCTGCACAAGACAGGGCCTGCCTCCAGCCGGCCGGTCCGCAAAGACGGCGTACCGTCCGGCGCCGCCGCCAGCAGGAGATTACGGCAACGTGGCTACGCATGTGGCGCCTGCGGGGTCCGCCGGGTCGGCGCGGTCCCGCCGTGATCCAGCTAAAGCTGGTCCAGTATGCGCTCCTGCTGCTCGTGATATTCCTTGTCGGTAATCAGACCCTCGTCCTTCAGGTCCAGCAGTTCCCGCAAGCGCTGCTTAACGGTCGTAGCAGGTAGCGGTGCAGCTGCCGGAGCTGCCTGTGGCAGGACCGGCGGCTGGGGCAGGTACTGCGGCCCGCATCTGAGGGTTACGGTGAAGTCATGCCTGAGGTTCTTCCCCGTCAACTGTCTGGTATAGGGCTTGCAGCCGGTCTTCTTGACCGTGACTATCGCGAGGCGACGGTAAAACGCAAACCCCGGGCCGATATCGCTCTTGATGCGCCCCGTCCAGTGCCGCGGAAATACCTTGTCGAGTACGACATGAACCGGCGTGGTGCCGACATGCCTACCGGACACAATCAGCTCAGCGCCTTGCGGATCAGAATTGATCGTGATGGCGCTGGCTGGTCCGGGCACGCTCGCACAGCCCGACAGCGCGGCCGTGAAAAGTAGTGCGAAAAGGGCGCATTTGCGGACGTGCTTGTGGTATCGGTTCACAACTTCTCCTCCCATTAGCTTCCGGCATCAGGGCAATCAGGCATCCGGCAGCGTGAACTATATTACCATTGCTTCACGGGTGCCAAGCGTGTGTCTGGCACATCCCGGGCCGGGATGCCCGGGCGGCAGGCTGCCACGGGTCTGACAGCGGTCCCATGGGGCCCATCCCAAGGTATGCAGATGGTGCCCACATTCCGCCGTCTCCGGCCGGTGGAGACGGCGTGCACCGGGGACGGGGCGGCTCCGGCAGAAGGAGTCGTCCCGACCGTTCCCCGTTGCCGCACCGGCTGTGCAGAACTGCTACAGCGGCTGCATGCTTCTGACCCGGTCCAGACGCACGCGCACGGTCTGTCCATTGTCCGACCGCGCAATCAGGTATTCCTCACGGTTCGTGGTTTCAATGTCGACCGGAGTCAGTGTCTCGGTATGCAGATTACCGTCTTCAGTCCACGCGAGACGCACTCGGGTTCGATGCAGTACAGCTATCTCGAACGTGTCATGGCTGTCGCACGAAATGGGGTGGTAGTCAGTATCGTTGCTGTCTGATTTGTTCATGTCGCGGAATCATTCCGTCGGTTCCCGCCGGTCTGCGGGTGCCGCACGGCAGCGCGTTGCTGCCATGCTGTAGAAGAGTACTCCCCATCAGCACGCCTGCCGGAAGAAGGAAGTGATGGGTGTCCGATGGCCAGTCCAGCAGGTACCGGTTGACGCTGGAGTCTAGCACATTGCATTGGTCCAGAATCCAGCCGCAACACTTCGCAGACCGCCTGCAAGTACATGTGCGCGCAGGCCGCGTTGCCCGAGAAGTCGTGCAGCCACGGCGCTGCGGCGACCCGAGTTGCAGCAGCACACGTAGTCACGGTCAGGTTCAAGACTGTCGGCCACCTGGCACAGGGTGTCCAGAGGTACCCGGTAGGCATTGGGTATCGGGAAACTCGGTGCCTCTTCCAGTCCGCGGACGTCGAGCCAGATGGCGCCGGAACCTGCCATCGAGACGGCACGGGCCGGCGCCATCTGGCTAATCGGCG
The DNA here is from genome assembly GCA_021778035.1 of Pseudomonadota bacterium. Lineage (GTDB taxonomy): Bacteria > Pseudomonadota > Gammaproteobacteria > Acidiferrobacterales > UBA6901 > JAJYCY01. The sequence continues at coordinate 1,621 of JAJYCY010000070.1, read as the reverse complement.
GCTCATTGCGCAGGTCCAGGTAGTCCTGACGCGCCAGGGACAGCAGTGACCCGCGTGTTTCCATTGTCACGGTGACACGGGATCGACCGCCTGTCTCGGCAAGACTCTCGTCGCCGAATCCCGAGCCCGGCCCGAGCTCAGTTACATCGACTGGCCCGTTTCTGTCGGTTTCATGCATCATCGCAGCCTTGCCGCTCTCTATCATGTAGAAGCGGTCTGCCTGTTCGCCTTCGCGAATCATCACCTGTCCTGCCCGCACCGGGACCACCTTGGTCCGCGCGGCCAGCAGCGGAAGATTGGCCGGCGGAATATCGCGGAATACGAGGCAATGGCGGATAGTGCGCATCCATCCGTATGTCCCATCCTGGCTCGGCCGGCTGCCAACCGGGTCATCGGCAGCAAGGCAGTGCGCCAGTGCGTTCCAGGTAACCGCGATGTCCAGCAACTCGCTGTCGATCCGCAGAATACCGAGATCGCTTACCGCCACGCCGGACATCCGGCGTGGCTGGCTGTCGGCGATCGGATACAGCGACCGTGCCGTATTCCCGGCATTTCCGTCACCCTGCAGTACGCAACTGTATTCACATGCCGCGCTGCTCAGCAGCACTTCGCCATGAAGCAGATAGACGTTCTGGTGATCGAGATCCTCTTCACGGAACAGCGTCATGCCGGCAGGTATGGTTTCCACACGGCACAACGGGCGCAGCTCTTCGGCGCGTAGTACGCTCAATGCCGCAATAGGCTGCAAAAGGTGAATCAGGTCCGATCCGGACGCAGATTCGAATTCAGTCAAGTCCAGTTTCGACCTCGAAGCTTCGCAATGAGTCCTGGAATTTTTCTGGATGGTAGCAATTCCTCCGAGACCTTGCATAGCGCCGGAGCGGCATGGAGTGTATTGCTAGGAAATGTTGCGACCCGTATGATGAATTGACTGGCGTCTGGCCTCGCCGGCAGCATGAGGAGGATCGAGATGAGAAGCATCGAGGATGTCGTGACAGAGGTAGGGGGTTGGAGTCGCGATCGCTCCGGGGAGCGTGATCTAGTAGTGGTCAAGCTCGACGCGCTGGCAACCAACTGCGGCAAGGCAATTGAAGTCTGGCAGCACTATCTTGATCGCCCGGGTACGGCCGGTGACCGATGGACCGCGCTGAGCTGGGTGGGACCCGAGCGTGCGAAGACGCTGCATGAACTCAGCCTCAGGGCAGGCGACTTGCTGCGGGAGCTGCTCACCGTTGCCGGATCGGACACCATCCGTTTTCTGGCCTATGAAAACAATATGATCGAGACAGCCTACCGCCAGTTTTCTCCGGGCGAAACCGGGCCTGATATGGCTCGTGTTTCCATCGATCGCATGAACGCCAGCCGAGCCTATCTCAAATCCGCCAGTGACCGGGTAAGGTCGATCGTGCTGGCCGAGGCCCGGTCAGGCCGGAAGACGTCTGCGAGCGCAGTCAGGAAGTCCGCCGGGAAAAAGGCCGCGAAAACCACACCAAGAAAGAAGGCAGCTCCAAAGAAGGCAGCTCCAAAGAAGGCAGCTCCAAAGAAGGCAGCTCCAAAGAAGGCAGCTCCAAAGAAGGCAGCTCCAAAGAAGGCAGCTCCAAAGAAGGCAGCTCCAAAGAAG
>JAJYCY010000069.1:2550-10740 GCA_021778035.1 Pseudomonadota bacterium | reverse complement strand
GTCGTGATCGGCGGGGTGGCTGCCGGCATGAGCGCGGCAAGTCAGGCGAAGCGTCGCCTGCCGCAGGCGGAAGTCATTGCGCTCGAGCGTGGCCGGTACGTTTCGTATGGTGCGTGCGGCATTCCTTACAATGTCGAGAATCCGAAGCGCGATATCGACGACCTGATTGTCATTTCCGAGACTGAATTCCGTCATGCCCGCGGCATCGATGTGCGTACCGGCCACGAAGTGGCTGCCATCGATCCGGTGCGCAAGGAACTGTCAGTCCGTGACCACGCTGGCGGACGGGACTATGCGCTCGCTTATGACCGGCTGGTAATTGCCACCGGCGCGGCGGCGGTACGTCCGGCGGTGCCCGGGCTGGATCTGCCGGGGGTGTTCGTGGTGCGCGAGCTTGCCGACGGCGCATCGATCAAGCGGTTTCTCGAGGACGCAGCGCCACGTCGCGCCACGGTGATCGGGGCCGGATACCTCGGCATGGAGATGGCCGAGGCGCTGGCCGCGAGGGGTCTCGCCGTGCGTGTGCTCGAACGCGCCGCGCAGGTCATTCCCGGTTTCGAGCCTGTTATCGCCGAGATCGTCGCGGCCGAGCTGCAGCGCCACGGTATCGAGGTCGATACGGGTGTTGCGGTCACGGAAATCGGGACTGATGGAGAGGGGCTGCAGGTGCGTACCGACCGGGGAAACATTGCCACCGACATGGTGATCGTGGCGGTCGGTGTGCGGCCGCAGGTCGCGCTGGCGCAGGCAGCCGGGGTGCGGCTTGGCGCAACCGGCGCGATTGCAGTCGATGCGGCGCAGCGCACGAGCATCGCCGATATCTTCGCCGCCGGTGACTGCGCGGAGGCATTTCACCGGGTTCTGGATGAGCCAGCTTATCTGCCACTCGGAACGACTGCCAACAAGCAGGGAAAGATTGCCGGCGCCAACGCTGCCGGTGGTGCCGAGCAGTTCGGGGGCATCGTGGGTACCGCCGGGTTCAAGGTGTTTTCCGTCGAGGTCGCGCGTACCGGCGTCGGTGCCGCGGACATCAGCCGTCGCGGGCTGGATGTCCTGTCCAGCGTTTCCCGCCAAAACAGCCGCGGGCACCATATTCCCGGCTCGGTGACGATCACCACGGTACTGTTCGTGGAGCGCGGAAGCGGCCGGCTTCTGGGTGCGCAGATGGCGGGCGCCGACACCGTTGCCAAGCGCATTGATGTGCTTGCCACCGCACTGCACGCGCGTATGACGGTGCGCGACATCGAAATGCTTGATCTTTCCTATGCGCCGCCGTTTGCACCGGTCTACGACCCGGTGCTCATCGCAGCGACCGTGGCGCGCAAGGCTGGCGGCGGGTTTCGCGCGTGACCGGCCTGGCGGCAACTGCGTTTACGGCCGGGCGCGTTGTGCGCCCGGCCAGGTGGCTCGCGGGATGGGCATAGTCTTTCTCGACCGCGGCACTTTTCTGCCCTCGGTGCGCTTCGCCGCATCGGACATCGGCGGGCGCCCGTGGCGCGACTACCTGTACTCGCCGCCGGAACGGGTGCTGGAGCACGCGCGCGATGCCGAAGTGCTGGTCACGAACAAGGTCCGTCTGCCGGCGGAGCTGATCACCGCATTGCCACAGCTGCGGCTCATTGTCTGTGCCGCAACCGGGGTCGACAATGTGGACGTCGAGGTCGCGCGCGGGCGTGGCGTGGTGGTCTGCAACGTGCGCGGCTATGCGGCTCACAGCGTTCCGGAGCATGCGTTTGCGATGCTGCTTGCACTCCGGCGCAACCTGCTTCGCTACCGGCAGGCGCTGGAGAACGGGGAGTGGGCGCGGTCGCCGATCTTCTGCCTGCTGACCTGGCCGAACGAGGATCTGTATGGTTCCACGCTCGGTGTCATCGGTGGCGGCGCGCTAGGACAGGCGGTGGCCCGGATCGGGCAGGCATTCGGAATGAACGTCCTGCTGGCTGAGCGGCGGGACGCGGTGGCCATCCGGCCGCAGCGGGTGCCGTTTGACCGCGTGCTGGCGGATTCAGACGTGATCAGCCTGCATCTGCCGCTTACACCGCAGACGCGCAATCTCATCGGCGTCACGGAGCTCGCCGCAATGAAGCGCAATGCCATCCTCATCAATACCGCGCGCGGAGGCATCATCGACGAAGCTGCGCTGCTCGCGGCACTGCGGGACGGTCGGATAGCTGGAGCCTGCCTCGATGTGCTCGCGACCGAGCCGCCGGGTGCGGACCATCCGCTCGTCTCGGCGCGGCTGCCGAATCTCCTGGTGACGCCCCACATTGCCTGGGCGAGCCGCCAGGCGCAGCAGTACCTGGCCGACGAGGTGGTCGCGAACATCGCCGCGTTTTTCCGGGGCGAGACGCGCAACCGGGTGACCTAAGGCAAGGACCCGACAGTGTCATGACCCTGCCGATCGAAGAGGTGATACCCCAATTGCGGGCGGCGCTTGCGGGTCACCCGTGCGCAGTACTCCAGGCTCCTCCCGGAGCGGGCAAGACGACCCTGGTGCCTCTGGCGCTGCTCGATGAGCCCTGGCTCGCCGGACGCTCGATCGTGATCCTCGAGCCGCGCCGCCTTGCGGCGCGCGCCGCCGCCACGCGCATGGCCGCGCTTCTCGGCGAGCAGCCTGGCGCTACCGCCGGTTACCGCGTCCGGTTCGAAAGCCGGGTATCAGCGAGGACGCGGATCGAGGTCGTCACCGAAGGTATCCTGACGCGCCGCTTGCAGACGGATTCGGCGCTTGACGGGGTCGGACTGGTGATCTTCGACGAGTTCCATGAACGTCACCTGGACGGTGACCTTGCGTTTGCGCTGACGCTGGATGTGCAGCGGGGCCTGAGGGAAGATCTGCGGGTTCTCGTCATGTCTGCGACGCTCGATAGCGCGGCGCTGTCGCGATTGCTTGGCAACGCACCGGTCATCACCAGCCAGGGCCGCAGTTTTCCCGTGAACGTGCAGTACTGTGAACGGGATCCTGCCGGATCCCTGGCCGAGGCGGTTGTCCGGACGGTCGGCAGCGCCCTGCGCGAGCAGGAAGGTGATGTGCTGGTATTCCTGCCGGGTGCGCGCGAAATCCGGCAGACCGGAGCGCTGCTCGGCGCAGGACCGGCGCGGGAGTTGGCGGACATCCTTCCGCTGCATGGCGACATGTCCTGGGCGCAGCAGGATCGTGCCATCCGGCCGCGTGGCTCGGCCTCCCGCCGCAAAGTGGTGCTGGCGACGCCCATCGCGGAAACCAGCCTTACCATCGAAGGTATTACCATCGTGGTTGACAGCGGTTACGCACGCGTGCCGCAGTTTGATCCGAGAAGCGGTCTCACCCGTCTTGTAACCCAGAGGATATCGCGGGCCTCCGCTGACCAGCGCAGCGGGCGCGCCGGACGTACCGCACCGGGCGTGTGTGTGCGGCTGTGGAGCGAAAGCACTCAGCGCGGACTGGTGCCCCAGACCCAGGCGGAAATCCGCACCGCCGATCTGGCTCCGCTGGCCCTCGAGCTTGCGGTCTGGGGTGTCCATGACGCCGACAGCCTTTCCTGGCTCGATGCGCCACCTGCGGCGGCGTTTGCCCGGGCCCGCGCGCTGCTGCATGAGCTCGGTGCCCTGGATGATGGCGGACAGGTCAGCGATCCAGGCCGCAACATGGCGCGCCTGCCGCTTCATCCCAGGCTGTCGCGGATGCTGCTAATGGCATGTGATCTGGGACAGGGACCGCTCGGGTGCGATATCGCGGCGCTTCTCGGTGAGCGCGACATCCTCACGGGCGACGCCCGCCGTTGCTGCGATATTGATACACGCCTCGAGGTGCTGAAGGAATTCCGCACTCACGGCCCTGCGGCGGCACTGGCACGCGGCGCCAGTGCCGAACGCTGTGCGCGTGTTGACGAGGTGGCGCGCCAGTTCCGCAGGCTGGTTTCAGCCGCAGGGAACGACCCCCTCCGGTCCGCCACCGATGCAGGCCGGCTGCTGGCGCTTGCCTACCCGGATCGCATCGCGATGCAGCGCTCCAGCGGCAGTCCGCGATATGTGCTCGCGAGCGGGCGCGGTGCACGGTTGCCGGAGCAGGAGACCGGTCTGCGGCTGCCGTTCCTGGCCGTGGCAGACGCCGATCCGGCTGCGCCGGAAACTTCCGGACCGGCGCCCGCCGAAGGCCTGATCCATCTTGCCGCGCCGCTTTGCGCGGAAGACGTGGAACAGCTTTTTCCGCAGCAGCTGCGCATCGTCGAGACGGTGCGCTGGGACGTGCGGCAGGAGGCGGTTGTGGCACGTCGCGAGAAGCGTCTGGGAGCGCTCCTGCTTTCCGGCGCGCCGCTCACGAGCGCTTCCGCGGACGGGTTGCGGGCCGCTGCCCTCGACGGCGTGCGTCAGCTCGGACTGCAGGCACTGCCGTGGAGCCGGGAGGCACGCCAGTGGCAGGCGCGGATCCTGTGCATGCGCGGCTGGTTTCCGCAGGAGGACTGGCCGGACATGTGTGATCGCACGCTTGTGGATACGCTCGGAGACTGGCTGGAACCGCATCTTGATGGTGTGACACGGCGCGAACATTTTACGCGTCTTGATCTTGCCCGCATTCTCGGGGAGCGCCTCGACTATGCCCGCAGGCAGCAGCTCGGGGTCGATGCGCCGACGCACCTGCGCATGCCGAGCGGCTCGCTGGTTGCCCTGGAGTACCAAGCGGACGCCCCCCCGGTGCTGGCCGTGAAACTGCAGGAACTTTTCGGGCTGGGCGACACGCCGCGCGTAGCGCGCGGCCGGGTGCCGGTGACGCTGCACCTGCTGTCGCCGGCGCGCCGTCCGATCCAGGTGACCCAGGATCTGCGTGGTTTCTGGGACCGCACCTACGCGGAAGTGCGCAGGGAGCTCAAGGGACGCTATCCGAAACATCCCTGGCCGGATGATCCATGGAAGGCGGTTCCGACGGCGCGTACCCGCCGCCGCGGCGCAGGCTGAGGCGCTGCGGACGCGCCGTCCGGCATGGTCTATTCCGGCGCGAGGTCCGCGCACCAGCGCTCAATGGCCTCGCGCATGGCATCCGGAGCCTCGGTCGGGATCCAGTGTCTGGCCTCAAGCGTGATGACGCGGCATCCGGCGAGCCGTGCCAGCAGATCACGGGTGCGCGCCAGGCGGGAGAAAGCCGCCCCCGTCGACAGCAACGCCAGGGATGGCGCATGAATCGCGGACAGTGGCGGGAGCGGGGCGCTCACGGCCAGCAGATCCCCGATGAAACTCGCTGTCGGCATGAATTTCAGGTCCTGCCACGGCGAGGCATAGCGTTCTGTGAGGGATCGCGTGCTGCGTTCTGACGCCATGGCAAGGCGGGTCTCCCGATCCAGCGCTTCGAGATCTAGTGCGGGCAGTCGTCGCCGGTAAATGCCGGCCCGGTTCAGGATCCGGATACCCGCAGCCAGAGCCACCAGACAGGGCCGCATCAGGCGCACCGCCCGCAGCTTGCCTGCCTGGGCTGCCGGCAGCATGGGTTCGATCAGGATGAGCCCGCGGGTCTTCTGCGGGTAGCGGTGAGCGAACTGCAGCGCGATGTTGGCGCCAAGACAGTGACCAGCCAGCACGGCACGGGAATGCCCCTGGGCGTCGATGATCGCTGCAATGTCCCGGCACCACAGATCCATTCCAGTCCGTCCGCGCACAAGCGACCCGGCGTGGCCGCGCAGGTCGGGACGCACAATGTCCCAGGCGGATTTGAGTGTCGTTTCGCGCACGAACTGCGACCAGCGCGTCAGGTTGCTGGCCGCTCCGTGGAGCAGCACGATCAGTCCTGCCGGCCGGCTGGTTGCCGACCATTTCCGGCAGGCAATCGATACGCCATCCGGCCGTCGCAGGACTTGCACTGCATCGATGTCGGGCTGCATGGGTCAGCGTGATCCTCAGGTCCGGCGAAACGCAAGCCGGGCTGATGCCAGTATGGCGAGCAGTATTGCGGGCGCCCTCGCCACAGCTGGCCCGGGCGGACCCGCAGCGTGAGCGGGGTGCCGTGACGCCGCGATAGCCTATCGCAACGTCCGGCCGTGCTCCACCGTGGTTACGGCCACACGCTGCCGCAGACCGCGGAAAATGGGGGCCGGATACGGCATCGCACGGGAGGTCGGGTGCTCCGGCCGTTGCGCCTGGGGGATTGTGGCATAATGGACGCCAAGCATTCTGATCATGTCGTAGTTCTGCACCAAAAGGCCGGATATTTTTTAATGAAGAGACGAGGATGGGTGGGCAGTCTGGTTGGCATCGTGGGGCTGGCGAGCTGCAGTCTGCTCGCGGCAGACGCCCTGGCCGGGGGAGTCGGAGCGAAAGCCTACCCTCCGGTTGTTCAGGCGGCCGTGCATGCCGGCATGACGGTGGTCAGGAAGTTTCCGGCGGTGTCGGGCCTTACGGGCTGGGTCCTGTCCCGGGGTGGGCGCTATACGCTGGCATTCACGACTCCCGATGGCCAGTCCATGATGATGGGGGATCTGGTGGATCAGTCCGGCAGGAACCTGACTGCGGTGTATGGCGAGCGATATGTCCCGAAGCCGGATTACGCCGCGCTGTTTGGCACCCTGGGCACCACGGGCTATATCACCGAAGGCCCGCTGAAGCACGCGAAAAGCACGCTGTACGTGTTTTTCGATCCCAACTGCATCTACTGCCACCTCACCTGGAAGGCATTGCAGCCGTATGAAAAGGCCGGGTTGCAGGTACGGTGGGTTCCGGTTGCATTCCTTAAGCCAGACTCTGCCGGCAAGGCCGCGGCGATCCTGCAGGCAAGGAACCGGGAAGCCGCGTTCCGGGAAAACGAGCTCCGATTCAACACCGTCACCGAGGAGGGGGGTATCAAGCCGCTGAGCGAGCCGGCCGCAGCCAGCCTGGCCCGGATCCGGGATAACGGCCAGCTCATGGAACATTTTGGCTCGAACGGTACGCCAACTCTGGTGTGGAGAACGAGGGCGGGAGCGGTTAAAGTGCTTTTCGGGCTGCCCAAGCTCGCTGATCTGCCTGCGATTACCGGCCTGCCAAAACAGCGGGTTGATGATCCCGAGCTTGCCCGCTTCAGATAGCTGGCCGGATATCCGTGCACGGTCACCCGCAATGGACTTGCCCCCTGGGGGCCTGCTGGCGGCCTGGACTGCGGCGGGGCGGGGTAGCCGGTTCCGGGCGGAATTGCGGCGGCGGCAGAACTTTTCGCCTGTTTTATGATCCATTCGGGAGTGGCATGTTTCGGGTGGGACGGGCTGTTGTCCCGCGCTGGATTCACAGACCTGGACCCTGACGTAGCGTTTACCTGGAGGTTTCTGGATGTCGATTGACCGTCGTTCGTTCAAGATTGGTGTCATTGCCGGCCTGTTTCTGGTCATCGGGGTAGCGGTTGGCGCCGTAGCTGTCCTGCGCATGAAACGCGCTGATTCGGCGACCGCATTCCCGGGTTTCAGTACGCAGGCCCTTCCTGTCAAGGTTGATGCCGGTCCGGATTTCGTTCCCATCGTCAAGGCGGACCTGCCGGCCATCGTCAACATTTCGACGACGCGCATCATCAAGTCGCCGTCCCAGCCGATGGGATCTCCGTTCGGAGAAGATCCGTTTTTCCGGCAGTTTTTCGGTGACCAGTTCTTCCACAACTTCCAGATTCCACGCGAGGAACGCGAAAGCGCGCTCGGCTCCGGTGTGATTGTCAGTTCCAACGGTTACATCATCACGAACAACCATGTCATTGCCAAGGCGAACACCATCAAGGTGATTCTTGGCGACAACAAGGTCTACAAGGGAAAAGTGATCGGAGCTGATCCTCAGACCGATATTGCCGTTGTGAAGATCAACGCCAAGAATCTTCCGGTCATACCCTGGGGCAATTCAGGCAAGCTGCAGGTCGGCCAGTACGTGCTGGCCATGGGCAACCCCTTCGGGCTGAACCAGACGGTGACCATGGGTATCGTCAGCGCGCTAGGACGCGAAAATGTCGGTATCGACAATTACGAGGATTTCATCCAGACCGACGCCGCGATCAATCCCGGCAATTCCGGCGGGGCCCTCGTGAATACCCGCGGTCAGCTGGTCGGTATCAATACCGCGATCTATACGCGCAGTGGCGGCTATATGGGAATCGGCTTTGCCATTCCGAGCAACATGGCCAAAAATGTCATGACCCAGCTGATCGAGCACGGGCGGGTGATCCGCGGCTGGCTCGGTGTCTCGATCCAGGAAGTCACGCCGGCACTTGCC
>JAJYCY010000069.1:0-2450 GCA_021778035.1 Pseudomonadota bacterium | reverse complement strand
GTGGCAGCAGTCGGATTGCTGGCAGCGCTGGTTGCGGCCTGCAGTACGGTACAGGTCGGCCGGAATTTCAGTGTGCGCACCTTCGCACACCAGGTGGTGCCGGGGCGGACCACCGAGGAACAGGTGCGTGGCTGGCTGGGTGCTCCGGGTGGCACGGGTATCGTGGTACAGAGCGACGGGCAGCGCTTGACCAAGTGGACATATTACTATGGTGAAGGGACGCTGCCGCGCCTGCGCGGCGCGCACCTGAAAATCCTTGAGGTGCAGTTCGACCGGCGCGGAATCGTGCGCGCCTACAACTGGTCGCGCTAGGCAGCGATCCGGATTTTCTGCAATCCTGTCCCCGGGCAGCGGCACTGATGGCTGCCCGGGGATGTTCTTTCCCGGGCTGGCATGGCCGCTCCTGGTTCCGGCTGTCCGCGTATTTTCCCTGCAGTGTCTGGTAACGCCGGCTCCGGTGGTCCGCGAAATTGTCATGATGCCGCGGATCGGCAGTGCTGCCCGGTGCTGATGTGTCCGATTTGTCCCTTCTGTCATCAGTGTTAGGATCGTGCAGTGTCTACTGCCCGAGCAGCGGCAGAAGGCCGGATAGTGGCACCAGGGCAGGAGATGAGCCGCATGGCCAGAGACATCCCGGATGGCATCACCGCGCTCGACGAGCTTGAGATCCTGGTCGTCGTCGACAATGAGACCGACACGCTGTCGAGCGTGGATGACGGTGTGCCGCAGATTCCGGAAGTCGTTCACCTGGCAGCCCGTACGCCTGCTTCCCGTCACCACGATGGCCACGAATGCAAGACCGTATTCGACCATCTCTGCTGTGGATGTCACGGTTTTTCCGCACTGGTGACGGGCCGATGCGGAAACCGCCGCCACAGCCTGCTGTTCGATGTCGGTCCCTATCCGGAAATCTGGCTCGATAATGCCCGGCGTCTGGATATCGATCTTGCGACGATAGGGCACATATTCCTGTCGCACTGGCATTATGACCACAGCGGCGGGCTTCCGCGGGTCGTCGAAGCCATCAGCGCGGCACGGGCGGCGAAGGGTCTGGGCCAGCCTGTGGTCGATCTGCATCCCGACCGCCCCGACCAGCGGGGTATTCTGCTTCCCAGCGGGGTTATGATCATGCTTCCAGCCGATCCCACGTTCGAAGCCATCGAGCAGGCAGGGGGAGAGGTCATCAGGCACAGCGAAGCGCATCCGGTCTGCGACGGCTTTTTCTTTGGAAGCGGTGCGATCGACCGGGTCACCGAGTATGAAACCGGCCTCTTTGGTCACCATACGTTCCGTAACGCATCCGGTGCGCCGGATCCGCTCATCATGGATGAGCGTTTTCTGGCGGCATGGGTCCGTGGTCGCGGAATCACCGTTTTCTCGGCCTGTTCGCACGCCGGGATCGTCAACGCGTGCCTTGGTGCGCTCAGCCGGTTTCCATCGCTGTCCGTGGATCTCGTTCTCGGCGGCTACCATCTGGCGGGAAAGACCATGGAGCAGCGCATCGAAGCGACTGTCCGTGATCTGCGCGATCGCATTGCGCCGCGTCTGGTGGCGCCGGGACACTGTACGGGATGGAGGGCAAAGGCGCGGTTGGCGCAGGTATTTGCGCCCGGCCGGTACGCACCAAGCGTCGTGGGTACTCTGTATCGGCTTGTCGCGACCGGCGATTAGGGCAGGAATGAAGATCCGGGATCGTGGATGCGGCCCTTGGATCTTCTCTGGTCATCCGGGTCATCCCGGAGCCTGCTGCCGCGTTATACGGACAGACGGGGAGTTTTGTACACTAAAGATGAGGCGGCTATGCGGAAACCTATCCTGGTAGTGATGGTGTTGTTGAGCGGGCTGGTGGGTCTCGCGGCGCCGCGGATCTCATCCGGTGACGTCAGCGTTGGGATATCGGTGTCTTTCGGACCGCCGGCCCTGCCCGTATATGTGCAGCCACCCTGTCCCGGACCACGCTTCATCTGGATACCCGGGTATTGGGCGTGGTCAGCGGGTGGTGAGTATTACTACTGGGTACCGGGAACCTGGGTATTTGCGCCGCAATCCGGTCTGCTGTGGACTCCCGGTTACTGGGGATGGTGGGACGGATTTTATCGGTGGCACCCGGGTTACTGGGGGCCTCGCGTCGGTTTTTACGGCGGCATCAACTACGGTTTCGGATACACCGGAATCGGTTATTCCGGTGGGTACTGGTCTGGCAGGACATTCTTCTATAACCGGACCGTGAACAACATCAACGTTACGGTGATCCGCAATACGTACTATCAGACGGTGGTCCGCAGCGAAACCATAAATCGTGTCAGCTACAACGGGGGTCCTGGCGGAATTGCACTGCGTCCTACGCGTACGCAGGAAGAGTATGATCGCGAGCGGCACATCGGGCCGACGCGATCGCAGGTTTCCCATGAGCGTATTGCCCGAGACACACGGCTGCTGCGCGCCACTGT
>JAJYCY010000068.1 GCA_021778035.1 Pseudomonadota bacterium | reverse complement strand
CCTCCATTGCCCGAATCACGGTCCGTGCCACCGCCTCGGGGGGCAGGGTAAAGGGAAGTGGCCGGGTGCCCCCCAGTCTGGCTTCCAGCCGCGAATAGGTGTCGCGGTGCGCGCTCGCGGTTCGGTCTATGTTGCGCAGATAGGCGCTGTAGGCGTTCTCGCGGAAGCGGGTGCTGACCGGACCCGGTTCCACCAGACAGACATGGATACCGCTGCCGCGCAGCTCCAGACGAAGGGTGTCGCTCAGTGCCTCAAGCGCGAACTTGCTGGCGCTGTAAGCACCGCGGTAGGCGAGACAGACCACGCCCAGGAGCGAACTGATCTGGATAATGCGTCCGCAACCCTGGGCCCGAAATACGGGGATGACGTGATTGGTGAGTTCCTGGGTGCCGAAGACGTTGGTCTCGAACTGTTCGCGCAGGGTGTCACGCGACAGATCTTCGACCGCGCCGGGCTGGCCGTAGGCACCGTTGTTCACGATGCCGTGGAGACGGCCCGCGCTCCGGTCGAGGACCTGCGCCACCGCCGACCGGATCGAACTGCTCGACGCCAGATCGAGCTGGATGCCCTCCAGGCCGGCGCCGGACAGGGCCGCGACATCTTCGCGGCGCCGCGCTGTCGCGAAGACCCGATAACCGCGCCCATGCATCATGAGTGCCGTAGCCCGCCCGATGCCCGACGAGCAGCCGGTAATCAGGATGTTGCGCGCATTGCCGCCCAAGGGACTCTGCTGCTTTGCCGGTTCCGGCGGTCTGCGACTAGTGCGCTTCAAGCCTGGCGAGTTCTGTGAGCAGGGCCGTGACCAGCGCTTCACCCTTCGCCGACATGCCACGGGTCAGCTTTTCGGTTTCACGTTCCCCCGAAATGAGGGGATGCATGATGCCTGACAGCCGCGCCATGTCTCCGCCCGAGCGCAGCATGGTTTCGGCCATCGTGGCGAGAACCTGCATGGCCTGCATATCCCCGCGCCGCACGGCATGGATCATCGCCGCCAGTGCCGGGGCCGCCAGTGCCGGGTCCGGCTTGGCGTCGAGATCGGGCAGCGTCGATGGATCCTGGAGCCCGCGCAGAATGGCGTTGACGATCACCTGGTCTTCTTCATCCAGCGGCCGGAGCAGGGCCGTGTCACGCCGGCCCTTGAGTACTTCCCGTATGGCATGCACCAGGTCATTCCAGCCGTTGGTTCTGGCCGTGTCCAGGATCTGGTCAAGATCCGGCACCATGCTGCGGTTCTGGCAGGCTATGACCACCCGGTGGATCAGGCCGGCGTGAGACTGCAGGATCTGCTGGTCTTTTTCGGGAATCGTTGGCATGGAAAAGAGTCCCTGTTCCTTTTGTTCCACTATAACGGCGGCCGCGAATGAAAGAAACCTCCTGCAGGACCGCCCGTGTCCTTTTGCCGTGGATGGTTTAAAATATCCCGGTTCGCATTCCGGTCTTTCCGGCCGTCAGGCTCCTTCGCGAAGCCTGCGCGGGTATGCGCAGGCTTCGGCGTAGGAGGTTTATCGGGAGATGAGTGACAGGCTGCGTGTAGGCGTCATCGGTGTCGGCTATCTGGGCAAGTTTCACGCAGGCATCTATGCAGCCATGCCGGATGTCGAGCTGGTGGGCGTGGCCGATGTCGATGCCGCGGCAGCCGCCGCGGTTGCGGCGAAGCAGGGTTGCCGGGTTTACACCCGGGCCGAGGACCTGCTGGGCAAGGTGGATGCGGTGAGCATCGTGGTGCCGACAGTCCACCACCTTCCGGTTGCCCGTCCGTTTCTGGAGAGCGGCGTGCACATGCTCATGGAAAAGCCGCTCGCGCCGGATTACGAAGAGGCGCTGGCGCTCGTCGAGCTTGCCGAGCGCAGTGGTGCGATATTCCAGGTGGGTCACCTCGAGCGGTTCAATGCCGGAGTCATGGCACTCGTCGAGCGTGTGCGGGAGCCGCGCTTCATAGAGGTTCACCGGCTCGGCGGATTCGTCGAGCGCGCCACCGATGTGGATGTGGTGACGGACCTCATGATCCACGATATCGACATCGTCATGTCTCTTGTCGGGTCGCCGATACGGGATATTGCAGCCACCGGGCTCCCGGTTCTCACCGAACATGTCGACATCGCCAACGCGCGCATTGAATTTGTGAATGGCGCGGTCGCCAACGTGACCGCGAGCCGCGTATCCAACAAGAAGCAGCGCCGCATCCGCGTCTTCGGCCGCAACGGTTACCATGCGCTCAACTACATCGACCAGCAGATCGAGGTGGCGCGTGCCGTCAGCAGTCCGGGTGGCGGGCGCGCCGAGATTGTCGCCGAACAGGTCGCGGTAGAGCCGCGTCAGCCGCTCGACGCCGAACTGGCAGAATTCATCCGCTCGATACGCACCGGCCAGCAGCCGCTGGTCGGAGGCCGGACGGGTCTCGAGGCGCTGCGTGTGGCGCTTATGGTCAAGGAGAAAATCGCATCATGCCTGAGAACGTAACCCCGGTCCCGTTTCTGGATCTTACCGCCCAGTTCCGGGAGCTCGAAAGCGAGTGGCTGGAGGCGGTGCGGGCCGCCGGATCGCGTGGCAGCTTCATCCTGGGACCGCAGGTATCCGCCTTCGAGCGTGAATTTGCCGACTACGTGGGCGTCAAGCACGCCATTGCGGTGGCAAACGGGACGGATTCGCTCGTGCTTTCGCTGCGGGCCATGGGGATCGGCCCCGGAGACGAGGTGATCACGACGCCATTCACCTTTTTTGCGTCCTCCGAGGCGATTGACGTGGTCGGTGCCACGCCGGTATTCGCGGACATACTGCCGGACAGTTTCAATCTGGATCCGGCCAGCGTCCGCCGATGCGTCGGACCGAAAACCCGCGCCATCCTGCCGGTGCACATATTCGGCCGCGCGGCCGACATGGATGCGATCATGGAGATCGCCGCGGAGCGCGGGCTTGCAGTGGTCGAGGACTGTGCGCAGGCGTTTGGTTCGAGGTCCGGCGGCAGGGTAACCGGCAGCATCGGAACGACAGGCAGCTTCAGTTTCTACCCCACCAAGGTGCTCGGCGCATACGGGGACGGCGGCATGATCACAACCAGCAGCCCGCAGATCGATGAGCACGTGCGCCGCCTGCGCAATCATGGCGCAGTGAAACCTTTCATCCACGCCGAAGTCGGCTGCAACAGCCGTCTTGACGAAATCCAGGCTGCAGCCCTGCGCATCAAGCTGCGCAGCATCGATGCCGCGATCGCCGGCCGGCGCCGCGTGGCCGAAGCCTATGACCGCCGGTTTTCGGGTACGCCGGTGAGGCGGCCGGAACCTGGCGCCGCCGGCGCGCATGTATACAATCTCTACACCATCCGTACGCCCAGGCGCGACCGGGTGCGCCAGCTGCTCACCGATCGCCAGATCGGATCATCGCTGTGCTATCCGCAGGGCCTGCATCTGCAGGATGTCTACCGCCGGCTTGGTTACCAGCCGGGAAGTCTCCCGGTGTGCGAGCAGGCGGCCACGGAAGTGCTGTCTCTGCCGGTCTATCCGGGCATGCCGGATACGCACATAGCACTGGTGTGCGACACCGTGCTCGAGGCGGTTGGCTGAGCGCCGTCCGCGCCAGGCAGTGCACGCGGCGCGGATGGTCCGTGTGCCGGCATCGTCCGTGTCCAGGGCCGGCACCGGAAGCGTCAGATCAGAAAGTGCCTCCATCCCACCCCCAGTATGAGGCGCGGGCGTCGCTGAACTCGATATAGGTGCGGTCGGGCTGGATGGCGAGTTCGTCGTTCATGAACTGGCAGAGCGTCCGGGACAGATCCGCAGTCTGCGCTGCGGACAGCCCGATCGATTTCAGCTCGAGGTACGCGCACGGCGCATCGCTGCCTGCAAACAGCATGAGCTGCTGTGCCGCGAACGCCACCATCACATAGCTTTCGGGTTTGCCCAGCCCGCGCGCCACGAGTGCGGATGCGCGCCGCACAAGCTGATCCCTGTCGGCGCTGCTGATCGCCCGGTTGGTCTGTATCCCGAGATAGGGCATATGGATCTCCTGTGGGTTGGGGGAACTGTCTGCGTGTACGGGGCCGGACCGGGTGTCCTGTCACGTCACCGGGACGTCTCGCCCACGGGCGTGCGCCCGGACCGCGCAGCCCGGGCTTCAGCGAAGCTTGCCGCGCCGGCTGCCGCCAGGCGCGCACGCAGGCCGCTGACGATATCACGCAGCACGGCAGGACCCCGGTAGATGAGCGCAGTATAGATCTGCAGCAGATCGGCGCCGGCGAGGATTTTCTCCCAGGCATCGCCCGCGTCGCTGATCCCGCCGACCCCGATGATCGGAATGCGTCCCCCGGTGCTGCGGTAGAGTTCACCGATCACGTGCGTGGAAAGCGGCCGCAGCGGCCGGCCACTGAGCCCACCGGCTTCGCCGGCGGACGCTGCGTTTCCAAGCTGCGGGCGAGCGAGCGTGGTATTGGTCGCGATAACCGCGTCGATCCGGTGCTCGAGAAGCTGCCGCGCGATCGTGCCGATCTGCGTGTCGGAAAGGTCGGGCGCGATTTTGACTGCAAGCGGAACATAGCGGCCGTGCGTGCGCGCCAGGGATTCCTGCTCCGATTTCAGTACCGGAAGCAGAGCCGCCAGGCTGTCCTGGTCCTGCAGGGCGCGAAGGCCCGGTGTGTTGGGAGAGGAAATATTCACGGTGACGTAGTCGGCAAACGGATAGACCGCGCGCAGGCTGAGGACGTAGTCGTCAGTTGCGCGCTGTGCCGGGGTGTCGCGGTTCTTGCCGATGTTCACGCCCAGCGGACAGGAACGGTGCGCTTTGCGGAGATTGCGGAGAAACGGTTCCAGTCCGCCGCTGTTGAAGCCCATGCGGTTGATGATCGCCTCGTGTTCGGGAATCCGGAACATGCGTTTCTTTGGATTGCCCGCCTGGGCGCGTGGCGTCACGGTGCCGAGCTCGATGAAACCGAATCCAAGGTCGGCCAGCGGACCCGTACAGGCGGCATTCTTGTCGAGCCCCGCAGCCAGCCCGACCGGATTGTCGAGTTCCATGCCGAGGATCCGCACCGGAAGAGGCGGGACACGATGCGCGTAGACGCCGCGCAGCAGCCTGGCCGCGCCGGGAAGCCGGTAGCCGTGGCGCAGCGCGGCGAGCGTGAAATCGTGTGCACGCTCGGGGTCCAGGGAAAACAGCAGCGGTCGGATCAGTCTGTACAAGTCGGTTTACGCCCGTCCGTCTGCCGGTTCCGGTGCGGTACCGGCAGCGCACGATACGGTGCGGCGCCTACCCCGGTTCCGGAAACAGCAGTCAGAAGGTTTCGTCCTCCCGCAGATACCGCCATTTTCCGGCTGGCAACGAACCGAGCCTGACATTGCCGATGCGGATGCGCCGGAGCCCGGTTACCCTCAGTCCGACCAGTTCGCACATCCGGCGGATCTGCCGCTTCCGGCCCTCCTGCAGCGTAAAGCGGAGCTGATCGCGATTCTGCCACGAAACGCGGGCCGGACGCAGCGGCTTGCCATCGAGCGACAGGCCATGATTGAGCCGCTGCAGTCCCTTGCTGTCCAGGGTGCCCTCGACCCGCACCAGGTATTCCTTTTCGACCGCGCTGTGTTCGCCGACCAGGCGGCGCGCTACCCGCCCGTCCTGTGTGAACACCAGCAGGCCGGTAGAGTCGATGTCGAGCCGGCCGGCCGGGGCAAGCCCCTGCAGCTGGCTGCGGCCGAAACGCAGCGCCACGCGGTCGTCCGGATCGCGTGTGTCGGCGCGGATCAGGGACAGCGCCGGCAAATAGCCCTTCTCGGGCTGCGCCGATACGTAGCCGACCGGCTTGTTAAGAAGAATCGTGACGCGCCTGCGCTGGTCCGCTGAGGCCCGCGGATCGAGCGTGATCCGCTGCCCGGGGTCGACTTTGCTGCCGAGCTCGGTAATCTGCTGTCCATCGACGTAGACCCAGCCGCGTTCAATGAACTCGTCCGCCTCACGGCGCGAACACAGTCCGAGTTCGGACATCCGTTTTGACAGCCTGAGTTTTTCCATTCCAGGGGCGATTTGCGACTTTCCGGCCGATTATCGCGGTTGCCGGCATCAAGCGCCAGTCCCGGCCCGCCGCCGGACTGCGCACATCAGCGCAAGGGGTGGCTGTCGAGCCAGATACCCAGACCCTGGGCGTTGAGCTCAATGTCCATGTCGAGCAGTTCCAGTTTCCGCTCCAGTCCGAGATGGCAGCCATGTCCGGCGAGCCGTTCCAGCAGCATGTGCTGCAGGCCTTCCCTGATGAGCCGGTGGCGATGCGCACCGGTGCCGCTGGCCTGCCGTGCGATGGCGGTAAAGGCATCGATGCAGTCGTGCAGGTCGCCCGCCAGCCTGTCCAGGTTTCCCACGCGCCCGTAGTGCGTGAGAAACATGTGACCAGGATCCATCTGCATGAGACGGTCAATCGAGCGGTGCATCGCGTCGGGGTCGAACTGGACAGGGGTGGTCGTCGGAAAGATGAATTCGCCGCGCGCGGTGTCGAATTCCCTGTACGACAGACCGAAGGTGTCGCCGGTAAAAAACGCGTTGCTGCGGGCATCATGAATGCACAGATGATGGCGTGCATGGCCCGGTGTATCCAGCAACAGCAGTTCACGTCCGCCGAGATCAAGGCGCATCCGGTCTTCAGCCGGCATGATCCGTTCCGCAGGGATCGGTACGACCGGTCCGAAACGTCGCGACGTTTCGTCCGCTCCGTAGACGGCCTTCACGCCCTCGAGCAGCTTCGACGGATCAGCCAGATGGCGTACACCGCGCGGATGCACGACCGTGCGTGCCTGTGGCAGGCGCCGCATGAGTTCACCGGCTCCGCCCGCATGGTCGAGGTGCACATGGGTCAGGATCACATAGTCGACGTGGTCCGGATCAATGTGCTGTTGCGCAAGCACCGCCATCAGGCCGTCGACCGAATGTGCAGTGCCCGTGTCGACGACTGCCACGCGGCCGTTTTCCAGCAAAAGATGAATGGCAGCAAGCCCCGGCCGGCAGTAGCCGGTATCGACTGCAATGATTCCGTCTCCGTAATCGGCAAGCTGTGGCAACGGCATGGTCCGGGCCCGTATGT
Organism: Pseudomonadota bacterium; assembly: GCA_021778035.1. Taxonomy (GTDB): domain Bacteria; phylum Pseudomonadota; class Gammaproteobacteria; order Acidiferrobacterales; family UBA6901; genus JAJYCY01. Next base: position 3,710 of record JAJYCY010000068.1, on the reverse strand, counting down.
GTGCCGGCGCACCGGCTGCGGGCATGATAGCGTGGACAGTCCGGTGCGGCGAGCCCTGCCGCCGGACACTGCGCATTTCGGTCGCGCACCCGCACGGCATGATGGCCGCGCCGCCGAACGGGCGCTACAATGCCGGCCTGGCAGACTGATATCGAGACGGGAGGCAGACATGGCTTACAAGGCACGGAAAGTCGATTATTTCGCAATGACCATTGCCGACAAACCTGGTGTGGCGGCGGAAATCCTGGAGGTCCTGCGGCGGGCGCGCGTCAATCTGCTCGGCTTCACGGGATTTCCGCGCGGATCGCGCGGGCAGATCGATTTCATTCCGGATGACAGTGCAGCCTTCAAGGCAGTCGCGCGGGCTGCAAAATGGGAGCTGCACAAGAGAAAAACCGGTTTCCTGATCCAGGGTAATGACCGGCCGGGCGCGGTCGAATCGCTGCTCTCGCGGCTGGCCGGTGCCGGGATCAACGTGACTGCGATCGATGCAGTCTGTGCGGGCAAAGGCCGCTACGGCGCGCTGTTGTGGGTGGACCCGCAGGACGTGCGCCGGGCAGCGACCGCGCTGCGCGCTTCGTAGCTCGTCGCGCCGGCTTGCGTCCGGGTTGCCCGCGCGGGCGGTGACGTCCGTTGCGGATTTTCCGCAGGCTGTGGTGAGCGCATTGCGGGGTCCGGGATCATGAACGGAATACGCGCCCGCCCGCAATCCGCTGCCTGCTGCTGCCGGGATCGGCGTCGGTGATCTCTGCGATCACGGGTCCGGTTCCAAGAGGTGTGAGCCCGCGCTGAAGTCCGGCACGCATCCGGTCCGGATCCCTGTCATCAACGCGTGGGCTGATGCCCGGTGTCCGTCTGTGCCGACGGGGTGATGTCGGGAACCGTGTGCCTGCCGAGCCGGATTGTCTGTCCGGTGTGTTCGGTGCGCTCCGGAGCCCGGGAGAATCCGCCGCCTGCGACCGCGAAACGTTTCTTGTTGCCTCCATTGGGGTAGAATTCCGGCTTTTCGACCCCTGTCCGGAGATTGTCATGGCGCCGAAGCTGAACCGCTACAGTTGCCGCATCACCCAGCCCAAATCCCAGGGCGCATCCCAGGCGATGCTCTATGGAACCGGCATGAGCGAGATCGACATGGACAAGGCGCAGGTGGGCATTGCCAGTGTCTGGTGGGAGGGCAACACCTGCAATATGCACCTCAATGAGCTGGCCGCCCGGGTCAAGGATGGCGTGGTGGGGGCCGGTCTCGTTGGCATGCGGTTCAACACCATCGGTGTGTCCGACGGCATATCCATGGGCACCGAGGGCATGAGCTATTCACTGCAGTCGCGCGAGATCATCGCCGATTCCATCGAAACGGTGATGGGTGCCCAGTGGTACGACGCCTGCGTGTCCATTCCCGGCTGCGACAAGAACATGCCTGGAACCATCATGGGGATGGCGCGCATCAACCGGCCGTCGCTGATGATCTACGGTGGCACGATCAAACCCGGCCACAGCGACTCCAGGGTTCTCGACATCATCTCCGCGTTTCAGAGCTATGGCGAATTCATTGCCGGGAAGATTGACGAAGCCGGCCGGGAAGACGTAGTGAAGCATTCCTGCCCCGGACCCGGGGCATGCGGCGGAATGTACACGGCCAACACCATGGCGTGTGCGATCGAGGCGTTGGGCATGTCGCTCCCCTACAGTTCGTCGACACCGGCCGTGGATCCCGGCAAGACCGCTGAGTGCCTGAACGCGGGTACGGCCGTCAGGAAGCTGCTGGAAATGGATCTCAAGCCGCGCGACATCATGACGCGCGAAGCATTCGAAAACGCGATGGTCACGGTCATGGCGCTGGGCGGATCCACCAATGCGGTGCTGCACCTGATCGCCATGGCGCGCGCGGTTGATGTGCCGCTTACGATCGATGATTTCCAGAAAGTCAGTAACCGTGTGCCGTTTCTTGCCGACCTGAAGCCGAGCGGCCGCTATGTGATGGAGGATCTGCACCGTGTTGGGGGTACGCCGGCGGTGCTGAAATTGCTGATGGGGCACGGCCTGCTGCATGCAGACTGCATCACGGTTACTGGGCGCACGCTGGGAGAGAACCTGAAGGATCTGCCGGGTCTGGCCGCAGGCCAGGACGTCATCCACCCGATTGACCGGCCGCTCAAGCCTACCGGCCACATCCAGATTCTCAGGGGCAATCTGGCGCCCGGCGGGGCGGTAGCCAAGATCACCGGCAAGGAAGGGATGCGCTTTTCCGGTCCTGCCAGGGTCTACGATTCCGAGGAAGAGATGCTGCATGCGCTGGAGGCCGGGCGCATCCTCAAGGGTGATGTGGTCATTATCCGCTATGAGGGGCCGAAAGGGGGTCCCGGAATGCCCGAGATGCTGACACCCACTTCCGCCATCATGGGCGCCGGTCTCGGCAAGGATGTGGCGCTTATTACGGATGGGCGGTTCTCCGGCGGATCCCACGGTTTCATCATCGGGCACGTGGTCCCGGAGGCGCAGGAAGGCGGTCCGATCGCACTGGTGCAGGAGGGGGATATGATCGTGATCGACGCCGAGAAGAACTCCCTGCACGTAGACGTCGGCGATCAGGAAATGGCAAGTCGCCGTGCCGCCTGGGTGAAACCGGCCTACAAGGTCCGGCGCGGCACGCTGTACAAGTTCATCAAGACCGTGAGGACCGCATCCGACGGGTGTGTCACGGACGAATAGGGCCGGCTTGCAGGTGCCGGCCTGATCCGGGTGCCGGCTGCTCTCAGTGAATCGAGTACGGCCGGTCCATCCTTCCGCGCTCGTCGATGTGCTGGAACACCTCGATGCCCTGGATCTGTTTGTAGCCGAGGATAAGTGACAGCTTGTGGATCAGGGTCCGCCAGTTGAGACTGTCGATGCGCTGGCGGAGGACTTCGCTGATCTCTTTCGCGTAGTTTTCGCGCTCCCGGTCGAGCCGGGGCAGGGCATGAAAGTAGTCGAGACCCAGCACTGCAAATAAAAGCGTCAGAAGCTTTACCGGCAGGCCGGGCTGCTTCGTCAGGTACCAGCCTACGGCGCACGCCGTCATGGCAGCCAGGGCGTAGGTGCCATAGAGCACCGAACGCGCCCGCGATTCGCGGTTGTCGGCCTGGGAGGCGCGCAGCCGCTGCTCCGCGTCACGCGACTCGATCGTATGCTGGTAATGCAGCCCGCGGATCACCGTGAGCAGTCTCAGCAGCCGTTCCGCGTGATGTCTGTTATCAATGCCGAACGAATGGATAGCGGCAAGCAGGGAATCCCGGAACTCGCGGTTCTGCGGCGAATCGGTTGGTTCCTCGAAGCAGTCCGCGGTGTGATTGATCAGGGAACGCAGTTCGAGCACTTCCGCGACCGCGATCGGAAAGCGCATCGAAGTGATCTTTTTGTAGAAAGCCGGAAAAGTAATGGCGGACAGTCCATATTCCGCCAGATTGTCCGAGTTCACCAGCGACTGCATGCCCGTTTTTCCTCTCCCGATCGGTGTGTGTGACGAACTGCGTGGCCGAGTCCGCTGCCGGCCAGCCTGGCTTCGATTATGCGGGCCTCGGTTTCATGCGGCCCATGCGGCCGCCCAGCCCGGGACCGCTGCCCGCGGCAGTTGACAATCGTGATTATATAATAGACCGCCCGCTTTTCTCCATGCATCTGCACTGCGGCGGGGCAGCCCGTGGTGCGGTGTCCGCGACCGGGTTCCGCGGCTC
>JAJYCY010000067.1:2565-10994 GCA_021778035.1 Pseudomonadota bacterium | reverse complement strand
GCATCGGCTCGTTAAGGTTGTGCGGTTTCTGCAGCGGCTGCGCGGCGATATGCCGCTACCACCCGGCCGCCCGGGAAGTCCGATGGACGCCGGTTCCCGAGCCCGCACCGCGATCTGGCGCATGAGCGGTGATTCTTGATCTAACAGCCGGTGCGGGTCAAGGAGGCATAGGAGAGGGTCCGATACAGACCGGGCGGCAGCGGATGGCTGGCCGGATCCGGCAGGGGATATCCTGGTTGATCGTGAAAGTGTCAATAAATATAATTTAATACATGTACTTATAATGTATTTATAACGTCATTTCTATGGGTTATGCGATGGCGTAATTCGAGACCGGAAACGCAGTATTCGTGTGCGGATTCGCCGCGGGTGGCGCGGCAGACATTTTGATTTGCATCAAGGTGCGGGATGGCGGCGTATGTTGCCCTGTATCGTAACCACAGCAGCGGGCACGACTGGAATTCCGCCGGTTCAGGCCGGAGACAGAGTCACGGTGCAAGACATTGAGGGCAGAATCGGGGTTCGCGTGTCCGCCGGCGCGGACGGAATCTCTTCGGTTGAGATCGTGTCCACCCGGCGCAGCGGCGCCGGGCGCTTCCTTGAGGGCCGTCCGGTGGCCGAGGCGCTGCAGGCGCTCGCGCTCCTGTTCAGCCTCTGTGGTACGGCGCAGATGCTGGCCGGAACGCTTGCCTGCGAACAGGCAAGCGGCATCGCCGTGACGGCTGCGGAGCGAGCGCGTCGTGCCGCGCTGGTTGCGGCCGAGAGCAGCCAGGAGCATGCGGCACGGCTGCTGCTCGACTGGCCGGTGCTCTTTCTTGATAGCGCGCCGCAGATCGCCGAGCTTGCCGCCATCCGCCAGGCCGTATCAGCCCTGCGGGAGGCGCTCGGTGGCGGCATCGGTGCCGCGGCGCAGGACAGCAGCGTGCCTGCCGCACGTGCCGCATTGGCGCGGCTCCGCACGGCGCTCGCACACGGCGTTTACGGCATGGCGCCCGGAGACTGGGCGCGCATCCGGGACGGTGAGGCGCTGCGGGCATGGGCGGAGCACGCGCTGACCACCACCGCCCGAACGCTCGCGGCCGTTGCCGGGGGCGGACTCGCGGAACTCGGTCGCAGCGCATTTGCGGCGCTGCCGCCGTTTTCGCCCGCGGCGCTGGCCACCGTCCTTGACGGAGACGACGCCGAGCAGTTCTGTGCCGCGCCGCTGTGGAACGGGATGCCATGCGAGACCGGCCCGCTTGCGCGGCAGTTCCGTCGCGCTCCTGTTGCCGGCCTGGTGCAGCACGGCGGCAACGGCATCCTGGCGCGGCTGGCGGCGCGGCTCACGGAGCTTGCCTTGTTGCCGCGCCAGATCGAACAGCATCTCCGGGTCATGGAGCGGGGCGGCGTGCCGCGTGCGTCGGGGCGCGGCAACGGTGCGCACGGGCACTCGGGTACGGGGATTGTCGAGACTGCGCGCGGGCGGCTGGTGCACCGCGTGCATCTGCGTGACGGGATCGTCCGGCGCTACCGGATCCTGGCTCCGACCGAGTGGAATTTCCATCCGCATGGCCCGCTGGCGCGTTCGGTGCAGTCGCTGCCGGCGGGGAATGCGGAACGGTTGCGCCGGCATGTCGGCATGCTGGTGGTTGCGCTCGATCCATGCGTAGCCTATGAGGTCATCATCGGCGCTGCCGGAACGGAGGGTGCATAGACATGTGTCTGGCGATACCTGCAAGGGTGGTGCAGCTGCTCGGTGATGACCGGGCGCTGACCGAGGTCGGCGGTGTGCGCAGCGAGATTTCACTCGGCCTGGTCGACGGCGTCGGTGTGGGCGACTACGTCATCGTGCACGTCGGCTACGCGATCTCGCGTCTGGACGAGGAGGAGGCGGCGCGGACGCTCGCGCTGTTTGCGCAGATGGTGGAGCAGCACGAGGAGCAGGCGGGTGAAGTACATCAGTGAGTTCCGCGACGGCCGCGCCGCGGTCGCATTGGCGACGCAGATCGCGCGCGAAGCCAGCACCGGGCGCGAATACTACATCATGGAATTCTGCGGCGGCCATACGCATGCCATATTCCGTTATGGTATCCAGGACCTGCTGCCGCCTTCGATCCGCCTGGTGCACGGTCCGGGCTGCCCGGTCTGCGTGCTGCCGGTCGGTCGGCTCGACAGCGCGATCGAGCTGGCCGCGCTGCCGGGGGTCATCCTGTGCAGCTATGGCGACATGCTGCGTGTGCCGGGTTCGCGCAAGCGCAGCCTGCTGCGGTCGCGGGCCGAGGGCAAGGATGTGCGCATGGTCTACTCCTGTGCCGAGGCGATCCGCATCGCGGTCGACAATCCCGGCAGGCAGGTCGTGTTTTTCGCGATCGGCTTCGAGACCACAACCCCGCCGACGGCGCTGGCGATACGCGAGGCACAGCGGCTCGGGCTCGGGAATTTCAGCGTATTCTGCAACCACGTGCTGACTCCATCGGCGATCCAGAGCATCCTGAATTCGCCGGACGTGCGTGAAATCGGTGATGTGCGTGTGGACGGATTCATCGGACCGTCACACGTAAGCACCATCATCGGCAGCCGCCCGTACGAATACTTCGCCCGCGAATACCAGCGTCCCGTGGTCATTTCCGGATTCGAGCCGCTGGACGTGCTGCAGTCGATCCTGATGCTGGTACGGCAGCTCAACGGTCGCCGGGCCGAGGTCGAGAACCAGTTCAGCCGTGGCGTGACGCGCGACGGCAACGTCAAGGCGCAGGCTCTGGTCGCCGACGTGTTCGAACTGCGGCGCACTTTTGAGTGGCGGGGACTCGGTGTGGTGCCGTACAGCGGTCTGAAAATCAAGCAGCAGTATGCCGGGTTCGATGCGGAAGTACGCTTTGCGGTGCAGCCGCGTCCGGTGACGGAGAACAGGGCCTGCGAATGCGGGGCAATACTGCGCGGCGCGAAGAAGCCGACAGACTGCAGGATTTTCGGCACTGTCTGTACACCCCGCAATCCGGTCGGATCCTGCATGGTTTCGTCGGAGGGTGCCTGTGCGGCCTATTACCGGTTCCGGCGGCACGTCGGGGCGGCTGCGCTGGCTGTCCCGCAGGAAGGATGAGGACACGGATGCGGATCCTGTTTCTCTGTCACGGTTTCAACAGCCTGACCCAGCGCCTGTACGTCGAGCTCATGGAACGCGGACATGAGGTGTCCGTCGAATTCGACATCAATGATGCCGTCACGGTCGCAGCGGTGGAACTCTACCGGCCCGACCTGATCATCGCACCCTATCTGCGCCGGGCGATACCGGAGACCGTCTGGCGGCGGCATGTCTGTCTCGTGCTGCATCCGGGCATCCCCGGTGACCGGGGTCCTTCGGCGCTCGACTGGGCGATCATGGATGGCGCGGCGCGCTGGGGCGTGACGGTGTTGCAGGCGAATGGCGAGCTCGATGGCGGCGACATCTGGGCGCATGCGGAATTTCCGATGCGCGATGCGCGCAAGAGCAGCCTGTACCGGAACGAGGTCACGGAGGCCGCGGTGACCGCCATGCTCGTGGCGGTCGAACGTTTCGCGGGTGGTGGTTTCGTGCCGCAGCCGCTCGATTACCGCGATCCCGGTGTGGCGGGGCGTGCACGCCCGCTCATGCGCCAGACCGGGCGGCGCATCGACTGGCAGCACGATGACAGCGAAACGGTGCTTCGGAAAATCCGGGCGGCGGATGGCGCACCGGGTGTCGAGGACGAGATTCTCGGTGAGGGGTATCTGCTGTTCGATGCCTGCGCCGAGGACAGTCTTGGTGGTCCGCCCGGCGCAATCATTGCGCGCCGGGACGGGGCGGTCTGCCGTGCCACGCGGGACGGGGCGGTATGGATCGGACACCTGCGCAGGATCGATCTGCGGGCAGAGACATTCAAGCTTCCGGCTGTGCGTGCACTGGGTGCAGCGGCGGATCGTGTTCCCGAGGTGTCCGCCGGCCCCGGTTCATCCACGTACCGCGAGATCCGTTATGAGGAGGAGGCGGGCGCCGGCTTTCTCTATTTCGATTTTTACAACGGAGCGATGGACACCGCGCAGTGCCAGCGGCTGCTCGATGCCTACCGGCAGGCGTGCGCGCGTCCGACGCGTGTCATCGTCCTGTTCGGCGGAAGGGACTTCTGGTCGAACGGCATCCATCTCAACGTCATTGAGGCGGCTGAAAGCGCGGCAGACGAATCCTGGCGCAACATCAATGCCATGAATGATCTTGCGCATGCCGTGATCACCACCCCGTCGCACTGGACGATATCGGCGCTGCGCGGCAATGCCGGTGCCGGCGGTGTGTTCCTGGCCCTGGCCGCAGACCAGGTCTGGGCGCGCAGCGGAGTGGTCCTCAATCCGCATTACCGCAGCATGGGAAACCTGTACGGTTCGGAATACTGGACGTACCTCCTGCCGAGGCGGGTCGGAGCGCAGCAGGCGGAATCCGTCACCGGGAACCGCCTGCCGCTCGGCGCCGCCGCGGCCCTGCGTCTCGGCCTGATCGATGCGCATTTCGGGCGGGACGAGGAGGAGTTCCGCAGTGCGGTACGGGAGCGCGCGCTGCGTTTGGCTGCCGATCCGTCGCTGCACGCCATGCTGGCCAGGAAGCAGTCGCGCCGGGTGCAGGACGAGGCAGTGCGCCCGCTGCAGGCCTACCGCAAGGAGGAGCTTGAGCATCTGCGGATGAACTTCTACGGGTTCGATCCGAGCTATCACGTTGCGCGCTATCATTTCGTGCACCGCGTCCCGCACTCCTGGACACCCCTGCACCTTGCGCGGCACCGCCGTCTCGACTGGATTGCGGCGCCGGAAAGTCACCCGGCGGATCAGGCGTAGCGCTGCGGCTGGCGGGTGCGTGAGGACGGTGTTGTGTCTCGCCGCCGTGACCGGCCTCGGCTACACTGTTTGGCGAGACGGCGGAAGCAGAGGAACCGCCGACGGGTCCGGACCGGAAATCTGCCGCTCCGGCCGCGCTAATCCGGACCGTCCGGCACGGACGGCCTGTCACGGGTGCGACGGATGCGACAGACTGGCCGGTGTCGGATGCTGTGCTGCGGGCTGGCGGCGTCCCTGCTGCTGTTCACGTGCGCAACGGCCGCTGCCCGCGGGCCGCGCTACTACCGGTTCGGTGTGCTGCCGCTCCAGAGCCCGACCATGCTCGCGGGAATGTTCCTGCCCCTGACCGATGCCCTGCAGCACGCGCTGCACCGTCCGGTCGAATTCGTGACCGCACCGAATTTCGCCTCGTTCATGCGCCGGGTGCGGCGCCACGAATACGACATCATCTACCTGAATCCGCTGCTGTATACGCGCGCCCACCGCTGGGGATACCATGTCATCGTGAAGGTCGCCGGCGAACCGTTCACCGGCATCCTGGTCGTGCGGCGTGGCAGCCCGATCCATGCGCTCGTACCGGGCCGCCTGCCGGCGGGACTGCGCATCGGATTTCCCGATCCCAATGCTTATGCCGCCACGATCATGACGCGCCAGTTCATGCAGGCGCGCGGCATCCATGTGAATCGTGACATGAAGGTCAAGTATTTCGGATCCCAGGACTCGGCGCTGATGGCGGTGTATTACGGCATGGTTGATATTGCGGGGACCTGGCCGCCATCGCTGCGCTCGATGCCGCGGAACGTGCGCCATTCGCTGCGGGTGATCGCGCAGACGCCGCCGCAGCCGCAGATGCCGATTGCGGTCCGTGACAGCATGCCGGCGCCCGAGGTGCGGCGCATCCGCAGGCTGCTGACCCATCTGACCGCGACCGCGGACGGGCGCGAGGTGCTGCATCATCTTGGATTCAGCCGTGGTTTCGTGGCGGCACGCAACAGCGAATACCGTGGTGTGAAACCATGAGCGCGGTGGAACTGCGTTCTCTGCCGGAGCACGTGGATTCGGCCCGGCCACCGAAGCCCTCGCTTTTCCGCACCCTGCGTTTCCGGCTGATGCTTTCGGTGGCGCTCGTGCATGCGGTGCTGATGGGGACGTTCGTGTGGTCGGAGGTCGGCAAACAGTCGCAGGCGATACGCGCCGATCTCTACAGCCGTGCGCACTCGCTGATTACGCTGATGGCGGTGGCGAGCACCAACGCGCTGCTGGCCGAGGATCTCGGGTCGCTGGCGGAGGTCACGCAGCGCGTGAAGCGCCAGCCGGACGTGATGGAGGGCGCTATCATCGACGTGCGCGGAGACGTGCTGGCAAGCACTGACGCACGCCAGGTGGGCCACAGGCTGCGGCTGCCGGATGCGGCATTGGCGCGGCAGGGGCACGGCCGGCTGCGGCTGGAGGAGCAGATCCGGGTGGCGGGCCAGCGTGTCGGCACGGTGCTGCTGGAGATGTCGACGCGCCACCTGCAGAGCGAGCTTGCCGCGACGCGCGACGAGGGCCTGCTTTTCATCCTGCTGGCGCTTGTGGTCGGCAGCGTTGCCGCGTGGGTGCTGTCGCTGTTCATTACGCGCAATTTGCATATTCTCATGGAGGCAGCGCGCAGGATCGGGAGCGGTGATCTCGGTGTACGCGTGGCGCTGCCTGCGCGCGACGAGGTCGGCCTGCTCGGCGGCGCATTCAACGCCATGGCCGAGTCGCTGCAGCGGATATCCGCGCAGGTCCAGAACGAACACGAAAAACGCACCGACGCCGAGCGGCTGGCATGTGTCGGCGAGCTCTCTGCGAGCATCGCCCATGAAATCCGCAATCCGCTGTCGGCGGTGATCAATTCGGTGAAGCTGCTCGACCGGTCCAATCTTCCGGCTGGCGACCGCGCACAGGCGATCGCCATACTCAACACCGAATCCCTTCGCCTGCAGCGCATCTTGAACGATTTTCTGGACTTTGCCCGGATCCGCGAGTCGCGGCTGCAGGAGGGCGATATCTGCGGGCTGGTGGAGGAGGTTGCGGGCCTGATCCGCCAGCACCCGCAGGCGGCGGCGGTGAAGGTGGAGGTCGAATGCGACGCGCATCACAGCCGCGCCCGCCATGACCCCGACCAGCTGCGGCAGGTGGTCTGGAATCTCATGCTCAACGCGATCCAGGCCATACCTGACCGCGGGGAGCTGCGGGTGCGCGTTGAGCGTGCCGCAGGCACGGTGCGGGTCAGCATTACCGACAACGGCAGCGGCATCCCGGACCATCTGCTCGACAAGATCATGCGGCCATTCGTGACCGGCCGCAAGCAGGGCACCGGCCTCGGCCTGTCGATCGCGCAGCGTATCCTGATGCAGCACGGCACCGTGCTGTCGATCGTCAGCCATGTCAATGTCGGAACCGAAGTAAGTTTCGATCTGGAAGCGACGTGACGCCATGGCAAGCATACTGATCGTTGACGACGAACCTTCCATCCGCAAGACCCTGAACATGCTGCTGCGCTCGGAGGGGCATCTGGCACTCGAGGCTGACGGACTGGAGGCGGCGGAGGCGGTGCTCGGCCGCAGCCAGGTAGACGTGGTCGTGCTCGACCTGCGGCTGGGCGAGGCGAGCGGCATGTCGCTGCTGGCGAAGCTCGGGGAGGGCACGAATCCTCCGGAGAGCATCGTCATGACTGCCTACGCGTCGATCGAAACGGCAGTCGAGGCCATGCGTCTTGGTGCCTACGACTATCTCACCAAGCCGATCAACCCCGACGAGCTGATGCTGCGCATCCACAAGGTGCTCGAGAAAAAGCAGCTGCGCGAGGAGGTGACGCGCCTGCGCGAGCGGCTCTCCGGGCGCGAACAGCTGGCGCACATCATTGCCGGAAGTCCGGCGATGCACGGCATCCTCGATCTGGTCGAACGCATCCGCAACCAGGACATTCCCGTGCTCGTCACCGGAGAGACCGGAACCGGTAAGGAGGTGATCGCCCGTGCCATCCATGCCACCAGCCGGCGCGCACGCGGTCCGTTCGTTGCGGTCAACAGCTGTGCCCTGCCGGAGGAACTGCTCGATTCGGAGCTGTTCGGTCATGTAAAGGGCGCGTTCACCGGCGCCACCGCAAACATGCGCGGGCTGTTTCAGCGGGCGCACGGCGGCACGCTTTTTCTCGACGAGATCGGGGACATCAGTCCGCGCCTGCAGGCGAAACTGCTGCGCGTGCTGCAGGAGGGGGAGGTGCGTCCGGTCGGCGGTGAGACGGAAGTCAAGGTGGACGTGCGTGTGGTCGTCGCGACCAATCATGATCTGGACGCCATGGTGGCCGAGGGCAGTTTCCGCAGCGACCTGCTGTTCAGGCTGAATGTCCTGCCGATCGCGCTTCCGCCTCTGCGCGAGCGTCGCGAGGACATCGCGCTGCTGGTTGACCATTTCCTCGCGCAGCTGCGCAAGAGCCGCGGGCGTGATGATCTGGCACTGACGGCGGCGGCACGCCAGAAGCTGATCGAGTTCGACTGGCCGGGAAACGTGCGCCAGCTGGAGAACATCATCGAACGCAGTTTTGCGCTGCACGCCAGCCCGGTGCTGGACGCCAGCGAGAT
>JAJYCY010000067.1:0-2465 GCA_021778035.1 Pseudomonadota bacterium | reverse complement strand
CTGCTTGGCGCCAAAACGCTGGCGCGCATTCCGTTCTGGACGCTGGTGTTTACGCCGACCTGGGCCTACTGGAAGATCTACATCAGTCTCGGCATGGGCTTCGGGGCGTTCGTAGCGGCGGTGCTCAGCAAGGAATTCTACTGGCGCGTGCCGCGCCATCTTTCCGAGTGGGTGATGATCACCATCGGCGGTCTGCTTATGGGGATCGGCATACGGCTGTCGTTTGTGTGCAATGTCAGCACCTTTTTCGGGCTTACCCCGGAGATGAACCTGGGCGGATATCTGGCGGTGAGCGGCATCGTCGCCGGCGCCTGGGTCGGCGGCCTGATCTACCAGAAAGTCCTGGAGGCATGAGCACATGATTACCGTGACTGGCCAGTGTGTGGCGGCGTTCATTTTCGGGAGTACGGTAGGCCTGCTCGTGCAGCGCTCGCGCTGGTGCAACACTGCGGCACTGCGCGACGCGATGCTCTTCAAGAGCTACCGCAACACCAAGGCCCTGCTGGTGGCGATGATGATCCTCACCCTGGGGTTCACCGGGTTCATCAGCGTCGGCAATGGCAATCCCATGCGTTTCGACGTCGGCATCAACCAGTTTGTCGGCCTGTTCCTGTTCGGAATCGGCATGGTGCTCGCCGGGGCCTGCACCGTCTCATCGTGGGTGAAGACCGGGGAAGGAAATATCGGCGCGCTGTGGGCGCTGCTGTTCCTGATCATCGGGCTGTTCGTGTCGTCGCTGATGTGGTCGTTTCTCTACTGGCCGCCGGCGCCGGCGAGCATGACCGGGCAGCCGAACCTCGCGGGCCTGCAGTTCGGATTTGCCGACGCCCTGACGCTGCAGCAGAAGACCGGAATTCCGGCGATCTGGTTCGGTCTGGTCCAGTTCGCTGCGCTGTTCGGTTTGTACCGGCTGATCTTGCGCAAGGAGCGGGCAGTACAGGCCGCGCGCGGCCAGGTGCAGCCGGAAGCCGCCACCCGGGCCGCGGCAGAGCAGGTCCCGGGACAGCCGGCGATGGGCGTAGCGGTCGCCGGTAGTGCGGATTCGGGCAGTTCTTACCAGAAGGAGGTGTGAACAATGGGCCTGTTCGGCAGCAAAAAAACCGAGGCGTCCGCACCGCGGACGTCAGGGACGGTCACTCTGGGTGACCGGCAGTATACCGTGAGCGAGATCGTGGATGTGCTCGGGGATTCCTGCCCGCGTCCGCAGCTCATGACCAAGAAGGCGCTGAGCAAGGCGGCGCCGGGCGCGGTCATCGAGGTGCTGGTGGATAATCCCACATCGATGGAGGCGATTCCGCCGATGATGCCCGAACTCAATGGTTCGCACCTCGGGACGATCAAGGCGGAACGCTACTGGCGCGTGTTTGTGTGCAAGAACCAGGGGGCATGATGTCCGGAGCGCGCATACAGATGATGTTCCTGGCGCTGGTGGGTTTTGCGGCCACAGTGGGCTCGTTCGTCTACCTGATCGCAAAACCGCCGGCTTACCTGCGTGCCACGCGGGAGGGCGTGCCGTTCTTTACTCCACCCGTGGTCAACCCGGTTGACGGCAAGCCGCTCAGCGTGAATACGCTGGTCCGCATCTACAAGGGGTCGGCCGGTCATGGTGCCGTTTCCGGCGCCGACTGACCATGACACACATTCTGGAGACAGTCATGCATCTCGACCTTCAAACCTGGCTGCAGATCATCATGTTCTTCGTGATGTTCTACATCCTTTATGTTGCGCTGACGAAAGACGTCTTCTGACGGAGACCGCGATGAACAGAGCGCAGATACTGCTTTACTGTACCGTCTGTCTGGGCGTGACGCTGGCACTGCTGACCGTGATGTTCCGGTATGCGGAGGTTCCGCCCGGGGTGCTTGCGCGGGCCCGCACGCCCCAGGCCATGGAGTCCTTTCCGGACCTCAACCTGGGCGGTGTCTACGGCACGGTATCGATGACGGACCTGGTCGGCTATTACCTGCAGCACCCGCCGAAAGCAGCGGTTGGCGGTGCCGCCATCGCACCGGCACACATCGGGGGTTGCTGAGGCGGCGGCATGCTGAGAGCGTTCGCGCTGCCGGTCATCCTGATGCTTGCCTGCGCGTCTGCATCCGCGGCGCGTAACGGCAGTTTTTTCTATGTTTCGCGGCGTATGGATGCGCGTACCCGCGGCTCTGTGGTGATCGACACGCGCGCGCTCACGGTGTGTGTGGCGCATTCGCTGCCGGGCGCGCGCTGTCTGCCGCCACACGAGTTTCTGGGGCCGCATGACCGGCTCGCCAGCTTCCGTGATATCGCATGGGTGCTGGGCGCTGCCGGGCTGTCGGGAGCGGAGACGGTCCTGGTGGCGGGTGATGATCCGCTGCGGCGTGATTTCGTGGCCGGACTGCTGTACCTCGCGGGCCAGGCGCGTGTGGCGGTGCTGACCCGGCCGCTGACTCCGCTTGTGGCGCGCGGCCCGTCGGCGCCGGGAACGCCGC
>JAJYCY010000066.1 GCA_021778035.1 Pseudomonadota bacterium | reverse complement strand
GCGGGGCAAGATCCAGGACTCGGCCAAGGATCGCCCGTATCGGACCCCCATGCGCAATCAACAGAATGTGATTGTCCGCAACACATGCACAGAGAGATGCCCAGCTTTCCAGCACCCGGCGCTGAAAGCTCTCGAACGGTTCGCCGCCCGGCGGCGGATAAGCAGCAGGGTCTGACCAGAACTGCGGGGGAACCCCGGAATCAGCAGCGCACAGCTGCCCGGCGTCCAGCCCTTCCCATTCGCCGAAGTTCATTTCCCGCAGCCGGTCATCGATTGCGAGCGGCAGGTCATGAAGGCGCGCCAGCACGCCCGCAAATTCCGCGCATCTCCGGAGCGGTGAACTCACGATCCGTGACCAGGGACGGAAAGACCCGACCGCCGCCCGCATCTGCTCCCAACCCAATGCAGACAGAGCATCGTCGCGGGAGCCACGCAGGCATGCGCCACCTTCCGTTTCGCCATGACGGAGCAGATCGATCAGCATGCCAGGTTCCGAGTCATGCCTGGATTTTTTCCGCAACGCCGGCCTCGGTGAAGGTGGCCATGCCGTTGTGCAGCGCGCAGGCCATGCGCAGCAGAGGTACCGTCGCTGCAGCGCCGCTCCCCTCCCCCAGCCTCATGCCCAACCGCAGCAGCGGCTCGGCATGCAGCGCTTCAAGCACGAACTTATGGCCGGGTTCTGCTGAACCGTGCGAATACACAAGCCATTGCGCTGCCTGCGGACAAAGCTCGACCACGAGCAGCGCCGCAGTGCTGGCAATGAATCCGTCAACCAGTACTGGCAGTCCGATCTGGGCACTGGCCAGGTACGCGCCCGCTAGCGCTGCAATTTCGAATCCGCCGAGGCAGCGCAAGATTTCCAGGGGATCGCGCAGGGCCTCACGATGCCAGGCCAGCGCGCGCCGGATTATGTCGGCCTTGCGACCCATACCGGCCGGATCGAGGCCGGTTCCGGGACCAACGAGGCTGTCTACGGGCAAATCGAGCACCGCACAGGCGATGGCGGTGGCTGCTGTTGTGTTTCCTATTCCCATCTCGCCGCCAATCAGGAGATCAGCCCCCTGCATCGCAGCGCGTTCTGCCGCCTGCCGACCGATTTCGAGGGCCCGCGCAAGCTGATCTGCAGTCATTGCCGGCACCCGGGTGAAATTAGCGGTGCCCGGGCCAAGCATTGCTGCCAGCACACCGTCCAGAGGACCGGGATCGGTCACCGTACCGAGGTTGATGACTTCAAGGCTCGCACCGAGTTCGCGCGCAAGGACGGCGATTGCCGCCCCTCCACGGGAAAAATTGCGTATCATTTCCGTGGTTACCGACTGCGGAAACGCAGACACCCCTTCCTCCGCGACACCGTGATCGGCGGCAAATATTACGATGTGCGGTTTCGCAATTTCCGGCCGAGACCGTCCCTGCATGGCAGCGAACCGGATCGCGAGTTCTTCCAGCCGTCCGAGCGCTCCGGGGGGCTTGGTCAGGATGCCTTGTCGCGAAACGGCGTCCTGCTGCGCCGAATCGTTGAGCGGCGCAGCGGGAACGGTAAGCCAGTCAGCATTCATGATTGTTTTCCTTTCAATAGACACGGTAGGCCCGATACGCAGAGAATCACGCGGTCACAGTGCGCCGCGATTGCCTGATGCAGCTGGCCGGCCTCATCGCAGAATCGCCTTGCCAGCGCCACTGCCGGAACGATCCCCATGCCCGTCTCGTTGGCGACGAAAATGACATGACCCGGAAGTTCCGGCAGATGCGCGAGCAGTGCGCTGCGCTGCGCAGCGAGCACGTTCGGGTTTTCGTCCAGCAGCAGATTGGTGAGCCACAGGGTCAGGCATTCGACCACAAGACACCGGCCAGGCGCCGCGTGCGCCGAAAGCACTGCTGCCAGCGCACGCGGCTCCTCGATAACCTTCCAGGAGTCCGGGCGGCGCATCCGATGGGCGGCGATGCGCGCCCGCATCTCCTCGTCTGCCGCGACCGCGGTGGCAATATAGGTGACAGGATGGCCGGTTTCACGCGCACGCTGCTCGGCGAGACGGCTTTTGCCGGAACGTATGCCACCCAGTATCAGCTCCTTCATCGCGCGGACCCTTCAATTGCCGATCTGAGCAGGTCCTCAATGGCACCCACATCAAGATGGCGCTCGATCGCGTCCGCGAGCCGGTCGATCTCGGCTTCCCGATGCCGCTGGTAATCGGGGCTTTCCGGCCCGCGCAGACCGGCCCAGAGCAGCAGCGCGTCACAGGCGGCCGCTGACTCGAACAGCCCGTGCACATAGGTGCCCAGGATCTGCCCGTCCGAGGAGATCGCTCCGTCGCTGCGTCCGTCCAGATCGAGTGCCGGATGCGCGAGTCCCGGTCCCGTCGTGACGCCCGCGTGAATTTCGTAGCCCGTGACTTCCGCCGGAGCGGACACGAGCATGCCGCGTACGATGCGCAGCTGCTTGTCCGGCCGGAGCACGGTTTCGGTGTCGAGCAGCCCGAAGCCTGCCGAAGAACCCGCCTCTCCTTCCAGGCCCAGGGGATCGTGTATGGCACGCCCCAGCATCTGGAATCCGCCGCACAGGCCAATGACGCGCCCTCCATACCGCAGATGCCTGCGAATTTCGCGCTCCCATCCATGGTCACGGAGCCACGCGAGGTCAGAGCGCACGCTTTTGCTCCCCGGAAGGATGATCAAATCTGCTCCCGGAATCGATTCGCCCCCTCCGACGAAGCGCAGATCCACCTGCGGGTGCAGCCGCAACGGATCGAAATCGGTATGATTGCTGAGTCGCGGCAGAACCGGAACGACAGCCCGGAGCGCTGTAGCTGGCTTGGTCTGGGTCTGCACCTGCACGGCATCCTCGGCTTCGAGATGCAGTTTGGGCAGAAAGGGAAGTACCCCGAACACCGGAAGCCCGGTGTGTTCCGTGAGCCAGGAAAGCCCTGGTGCGAGCAGGTCAGGATCGCCGCGGAAGCGGTTGATCACGACTCCCTTGATCCGTTCCCGCTCGCCCGGCTGCAGCAGTGCCAGGGTTCCAACAATCTGGGCAAAGACGCCGCCGCGGTCGATGTCGCCGACGAGGATGACCGGGCAGTCCGCAGCTTCGGCGAATCCCATATTGGCAATATCATGATGGCGCAGGTTGATCTCGGCCGGGCTCCCCGCCCCCTCGACGAGCACGACCTCATACTGGGTACACAGTCTCCGGTAAGATTCCAGCACCGCTGTGCGCGCGATTGACTTGTAATTCTGGTAAGTGCGGGCATCCTGGGTGGCAACGGCGTGCCCCTGGATGATCACCTGGGCGCCGACATCGCTGCTGGGTTTGAGCAGGACCGGATTCATATCGCTGTGCGGCGCCAGACCACAGGCCATGGCCTGCACCGCCTGCGCGCGGCCGATCTCCCCGCCATCCACGGTTACGGCGCTGTTCAGAGCCATGTTCTGGGGCTTAAAAGGCGCAACACGAACGCCCTTGCGGTACATCACTCGGCAAAGCCCGGTGACAAGGGTGCTCTTGCCGGCATCCGACATGGTTCCCTGGATCATGAGGGATCGCGCCGTCATGGCACCGCCCGTACCGGAAGCACGGCCCGGCTCATTGCCAGCGCCTGTTCGAGACGCAGCCAGTCTGCTTCCGTCCCAGGCAAACCGAATCGCAGGCTGTCCGGGCGTGAAAAGCGGCGGGTCAATATGCCACGCTGCGCAAGCTCGCTGTGCAACCGTGCCGCGCACCCGGTCTGCACCCACTGGAACAGGCCGGTACCACCCCGTGGCGGCAGATCATGCAGCGCAAGCAGCCGCGCAAGTCGCTGTGAAGCCGCACGGAGCCTCCAGCGCGCGCGCTTCTGCCAGACCACATCGCCCAGCGCGAGCATCGCGACATGCACCGAGGGACCCGCGAGTGTCCAGGGACCAAGCCGCTCGGCCAGACGCCGAAGCAGGCGTTCTTCGGCGATCACAAAGCCGACGCGCGCGCCCGCCAGGCCGAAAAATTTTCCGAAGGAGCGCAGCACGATCAGGCCGGGCATCGCCGCTGTTGCCGCCAGACTTTCGTCGGGGGTCGGATCCATGAATGCCTCGTCGACGATCAGCCAGCCCCCGCGGCTGGCGAGGCGGGCATGCCATTGCAGCAGGAGGTCTCGCGGCACGCGCAGACCGGTTGGATTGCCGGGATTGATCACGACCAGCACATCGATCGGGCCATTCGGATGGTCGATGTCTATGTGGTCGAGCAACGAGACCCGATGCCCGCCCCGGCGCCACGCCCGGGCATGCTCGGCATAGGCAGGTGCCAGTATTCCCACATGGCATCGGCGCCGCAGGGCAGGCAGCGCCTGGATCGCGGCCTGAGACCCGGCCACGGGCAGTACGTGAGAAGAGTCATAATAGGTGTGCGCGGCCTCGATCAAACCCTCTTCTGGCCCCGAAAGCCGGGACCAGCAGGCCAACGGCTGCGCTGGCACGGGCCAGGGGTGCGGATTGATGCCGGTGGACAGATCCAGCCAGCCGCCAGGCGGGTCGCCGAAGATCCGCGCAGCGCGACGAAGATCTCCACCGTGCTTAAGCATGGACCAGGACACCCGCGGTGATCACGGCGAGCCAGAGCAGGATCCCGTGCCGGACGAGCGTAAGCGCGCGTGCAATGTCTCGCGGTTGCGGGGAAGTTCCCTGCCCCAATACCGGCCGATTGTGCAGCTGCCCCTGATAGACGGCGGGTCCACCCAGACGCAGCTGCAAGGCACCCGCCCCGGACGCCATGACCGCCCCGGCATTCCGGCTGTCCCATTGGCGCGCCTGTCCCCACCAGCATCGGATAGCGTCAGCGGGTCGTCCGACGAGCGCATAGGTCAGCGCCGTGAGCCGTGCAGGAATGAAATTGAGCAGATCATCCAGTCGTGCGGCAGCCCACCCGAACCGCAGATAGCGCGGTGAACGGTATCCCCACATCGCGTCGAGCGTATTGGCGAGGCGGTAAAGCACGGCACCCGGTGCTCCGGCCAGCAGGAACCAGAACAGGGCTCCGAAGACCGCGTCGTTGCCGTTTTCAAGCACGGATTCCACGGCTGCCCGTGATACATCGGTCGGCATCATGTCTGCGGTATCCCGGCTGACGACCCGGGATACCTGGATGCGCGCCTCGCGGAGATCCTCCGCGGCAAGCGCCGTCTGCACCCGCGCTGCGTGCTCCACCAGGCTGCGGCCACCCAGAGCGAGATAAAGCAGCACGACCGCAGCTGCCATGCCAGCCGGTGACGGTCCTGTCAGCACCGCGGCAACCAGGGTAAACGGCACGAGCAGTACCGTGACAGCCAGTACTCCACGAAACCATCGCCAGGAATCACCCCTTTCGCCGTAAAGATGCCGTTCCACCCGCTGCGCCATACGGCCGAAGGCAACCAGCGGATGCGCCCTGCGCGGTTCGCCCAGAACGGCGTCCAGACCCAGCGCCAGCGCGAGGATCAGGACCCTATTCATGCGCAGCCATCGCGGCCCAGCCTGCAATGATTGCATGCAGCTTCGCCAGGCCGTCGCTGAGGGCGCCGGGCCCGGGCTGCAGGATGTCGGCCGACGCAATCTCATGAACCTGTCCGGACCGAACTGCCGGGATAGCCTCCCAGCCGGGGCGCTGGCAGACCCGTTCCGGACGGAATTTCTTGCCACACCAGGAACCGATGATGATGTCCGGCCGGCGGCGCAGCACTTCGTCCGGATCGTTGACCCGGCGGTCGCGAGCCAGCGGTTGCCGGGCCAGTTCAGCGAAACAATCCTCGCCGCCCGCTATGCCGATCAGCTCCGAGACCCATCCGATGCCGCAGATCATCGGCTCATCCCATTCTTCAAAATAAATCTGTGGACGGGCCGGCAGGCAGCTGGCGCGCTCCCGGACGCGATCCATCCCATCCTGCAGTTGCGCCACCAGCATCGCAGCCCGGTCCGGCGTGCCAACGAGCGCGCCCAGCGTCATGATCATCGACAGGATCCCGGCGACGCTGCGCTGGTTGAAGATGTGCACTTCCAGTCCGCTTTTCACCAGCTGCGCGGCGATGTCTGCCTGCAGGTTCGAGAAACCGACCACGAGGTCCGGTTTCAGGGCGAGAATCCGGTCAATCTTCGCGCCGGTGAACGCGGAAACCTTGGGTTTTTCCTTGCGGGCACGCGGCGGACGCACGGTGAATCCGGAAATCCCCACGATCCGGTGCTCCGCTCCAAGCAGGTACAGGGTTTCTGTGGTCTCTGTGCTCAGGCAGACGATGCGCTGCGCAGCAGGCACTGCTGCCGGAACCGAACCCTCCTCTGTCCGTCCGGACTGGCTGGAAACAGCATCGGTCATGGCAGAAAAAGCCCCGCGACCGCCTGCGGATCCGACGGAAAGTAAGCGTGGAAATAGGCTGCGTGCAGCCTCCCGATCCGGTACACAGGTTCCCCGCGCCCCCCGTGGTGGTCCGCGGTCATGAGCAAAGGCGCCACGGGGGTTGTCATGCACGAGTGATGGAAGGTATGCCCGCGCAGCATCCCCTCAGGCAGATTGACGCTCTGCATGCCCAGATTCGCCAGACGTTCCTGCATGACGCCGTGGCCAGGCAACAGACCGACCAGCGCCGCGCGCTCTCCGTGCACATCGGTCAGAGACTCGAGCAGGTACAGCATGCCACCGCACTCGGCGACCACCGGCTTGCCCTGAAAGTGGTGTGCGCGGATGGCGTTGCACATCGCTCGGTTGGCGGCAAGGCGTTCAAGATGCAATTCCGGGTATCCGCCCGGCAGATACAGGCTGTCGGCCTCCGGCAGCGCGCTGTCGTCGAGGGGCGAGAAGTAGACGAGCGTG
This sequence comes from Pseudomonadota bacterium, assembly GCA_021778035.1. GTDB lineage: Bacteria > Pseudomonadota > Gammaproteobacteria > Acidiferrobacterales > UBA6901 > JAJYCY01. Next base: position 4,902 of record JAJYCY010000066.1, on the reverse strand, counting down.
GCACCCAGAGATTCCAGCACGTCAAGATTGGCTGTGTACAGGAAGGAAAAGGCCGCGTCGTACGCCACCGCGATGCGCACGCCGGCAAGTCGCGACTGCAGTGGCGCTGCCGGGGCGGCCGCAAAGGCAACGGGCGGTGGCAGCTGCGCCATCTTCGTGCCCGCCACTGCTGCGGCAACGCGTTCCAGCCGCACTTCGAGATCGGCGATTTCCCCGGCCTGCAGCAGACCCAGATGGCGGTGCGGCAATGCCACTGCGTCATCGCGCTTGAGCGCACCCAGGAAGGGCGTCACCGGCAAAACGCTACGCCCGAGCATGGCGGCGTGGCCTTCACCCGCGACCCGATTGGCCACCACCCCGGCCATGGGCAACTCCGGACGGTAGGTGCACAAGCCGAGCGCCACTGCACCAAAGCTGCCGGCCATGGCGGCCGCGTCGATGACTGCCAGCACCGGGACACCAAAGCACATAGCCAGATCGGCGGTAGAAGGGCTGCCATCGAAAAGCCCCATAACTCCCTCGATGATAATCAGATCCGCCTCCGAGGCCGCCTCGTAGAGAAGTCTGCGGCAGTGATCCTCGCCACCCATCCAGAGGTCGAGCTGATAGACCCGGCCACCGGACGCCTGTTCGAGGATCATGGGATCCAGGAAGTCCGGGCCCGCCTTGAAGACCCGGACTCGCCGTCCCTGGTTGCGGTGATGGCGGGCGAGCGCGGCAGTCAGCGTGGTCTTGCCCTGACCCGATGCCGGGGCACTGATGAGCAACGCCGGGCAATGGCGCAGACCGGTTCCCGTCATTCCAGGCTCCCCCCGGTGCCACTGTCCGGTACAGGCCAGGAGTTTTCCGAAATGAGATCGGACAGCAACCGGCGATCCTCCCAGCCAGCTGCTTCGAGCATGGGCCTTTTATAGAAATTCTTGACCCGTCCTATGCAGAGAATCGCGATCGGATGCGCCCCCGGGGGAATGTGCAGCAGCTGCGCCAGCGCCGCGGGATCGAAAAGCGACACCCAGCCAACGCCGAGTCCCTCCGCGCGTGCGGCAAGCCACAGGTTTTCGATGGCACAGGCCGCGGAGGCGATGTCCATCTCGGGCAGCGTGCGGCGCCCGAATACGTGGCCGTCCCGGCCGTCCATGAGGGCTACGACCATCAGTTCCCCGCACTCGCGGATGCCCTCGACCTTAAGACGAAGGAACTCGTCGCGCCGATCCCCGAGCGCTTCGGCCGTGCGCAGCCGCTCTTCCTCGACCAGGGCATGCATGGCCTCGCGCAACCCGGGATCGGTGATGCGGATGAAACGCCAGGGCTGCATGAATCCGACGCTCGGAGCAGCGTGCGCCGCGCCGAGCAGGCGACGCAGCACTTCGGCATCGACTGGTCCCGGCAGAAAGTGGCGCATGTCACGACGCTCCGCGATCACCCGGTAGATGGCGTCCCGTTCTGCGTCACTATAGCGATGCGTGTTCATAGCTCGATGCCCTTCTGTGCCCGGATTCCTGCGCGATAGGCATGCTTGACCTCGCGCATTTCGGTCACCGTGTCGGCAAACGCAATCAGCTCCCCCGGAGCTCCACGCCCGGTGATGATCACGTGCTGCGCCGGAGGACGTCCGCCCAACGTCCGCAGCACCTCTTCCAGCGCGAGATAGCGGTGTTTGAGCACGATGTTCAGTTCATCCAGCAGAACCATGTCGTATGCGGGATCCTCCAGCCACTGAACTGCGGTGGTCCAGGCAGATCGAGCCGTCTGGATGTCACGGTCCCGGTCCTGCGTCTCCCAGGTGTAGCCGTCACCCATCACGCAGTAGGAGACCTCCGGAAAGCGTCGGAAAAACGCCTCTTCTCCGGTGGAATGCCGTCCCTTGATGAATTGCAGCACGCCGACGCGCATTCCGTGACCGAGCGCCCGTGCGACCATACCGAATCCCGCACTGCTTTTGCCTTTGCCGTTTCCGGAATGGACCACCACGACGCCCCGCTCCTGCGTTGCACGCTCGATCCCTTGGTCGATCACGGCTTTCTTGTGCCGCATGCGATCCCGGTGGCGTACGGCCCGGGCCGCTTCCGTAGCACTATCGTCATCGTCCGCTTTCACCGCGGCGTACCGCCGCGGAGGGACACGTCCGCTGCAATCCGAAGACGCACGGCCGTCACTACAGCCTCGACCCCAAGGCCGATGGCGACATAGGCGAACGCGCTGCCGACGTAATACTGAAAATAGGATTCACTGTGCAGGAGATAGCCGACCAGGGTCCCACTCGAAACACGTCCCGAGAACAGATAAAAACTTCCGGTCGAAATCACAAAGGCCGCCACAGCCGCAATCACAGCCGCACCCAGCCGAATAAACCACCCGCGCCAGCCGGACACAGACCGTGACGCCAGGCTCCGGCCCGCATACCAGACCACGCCATAGGCCGGAATCAGAAACGCGTAGGCCGGCGATACACACCAGGCGCTCACTCCGCCATAGGTGATGGCCAGATAGTCGATAAGCGCCGCTTCAGCCAGGTACACCGGGAAGAACCAGGATGCCGGAAGGAACAGTCCCGCCAGGAAAAAGACGGCAACGGATGCATCGGGAATGTTGAACGCCGCCTCGAGGTGATGAAATCTCGTCGCGGCCATGAGCAGCGCCAGCACACCGGCAATGGCATAGGTGCGAGCGTTTTGGTGTATGGCGGGCATGGCAGATTCCTCCGTGTGATGGGTTTTGGTACCAATGGCACAAAAAATCATGTCCTCGTCTGGACACCGCGTGGTGTCCGCCGGGACCAGTCCGGGTGAACATGGCATATCTTTACCCGCCCGCGTAGCGCAGTGACACAAAGGCCGTGCGCCCGGGTTCAACGTAGGTGTAGGCCGTCTGATACTGCTTGTCGAAAACGTTGTCCAACCGGGTGTCGAGCGTCAGCGTGCGGCTGAGCCTGTAGCTGGCACGAAGATCGAACAGGGAAAATCCCCCGAGCCGGATGGTATTGGCCGTGTCGTCGTAACTGTAGCTCTGGCCGTAGACCGTGGTGCCGAAACGGAATTCTCCGACCTTGCGATCAATGTCGATGCGCCCGCTCTCCCGGCTTCTTCTCGGCAACAGCGTTCCAGTCTGCTGATCCCGTGGATCGAGCACAGTCAGTGCCGCATGCATGCGCCACGGACCCTGGTGGAAAAGGTATGATGATTCAAGGCCGTCGATTTGCGCCTGTGCGGCGTTTTCCGGAAAAAAGCCGGGACCGACAAAGACGATCAGATCGCTGATGTCGGTACGAAAGGCATGAACCTCCCACTCACCACGCACCAAGCGCCCGTGCAGACCCACGTCGGTGCTGTGCGACCGCTCGGGACTGAGATTCGGGTTGCCGAAACCGGGATAATAGAGATCATCGAAGGTGGGCGCGTCGAAGGCGGTGCCGTAGCTGGCGGTCAACCTCAGTGCCTGGGTAAACCGGTATCCCCAGGCAAGCGCACCGGTCCCGTGGCTGCCGTAACTCGAGTTGTCATCACGCCGCGCGCTCAGCTGCACGCGGTTTTTTCCCAGATGGATCTGGTCCATCGCGAACACACCAGTGTCGTGGCGATGGGTGAGCGTGAACGCCGCATTGCTCGAGACACGCTCTGCACTGTAGTCGCTTCCGACCATCAGGTCCTGATGGCTGCTCAGGACCAGATCATTCTGCCAGGAAGCGGTGTCGAGATTGCTGTCGAAGGTCGATACGTGAACGCCGTTGTAAAGATCATTGTCGTCATCAGCACTCGTACCGAGCGCGAATTTTGACAGCCAGCGCCCGGTGACGGGAACCAGCAACGAGGTACCGGCCGCCTGCCGCACGAAATCCGTCGCGTTACTGGAGAATCCGGCATACTGCGTCTGGCCCTGCGCCCGGAAAAAATGGGCGCTGGCGCGCGTGCTGCCGTCAAAGGCACGCGTCAAGGATGCGGATACGGCAGTATTGTGATAACCGTCATTGCCAGGCTGGTCGGGCGTGTTATAGCCGTACCCGCTCGGTACGTTGTTCTGCTGCACGTCGTAGCCGTTTGTCTGCAGGCGGGAGACTGCCAGGCTGTAACCCGTCGTTCCGGCCATCCCGCTGACACCAGCGCTCGCTTCTCCGGTACCGTAGGTACCCCCGCCGGCGTCCGCAGTAACATGGGTCTTCCGCGTCGGATGCCGCGTGAAGATCTGGATGACACCACCCACAGCATCAGAACCGTACAGACTCGACAGGGGGCCGCGGACGATCTCGATGCGCTCAATCTGTGCAAGCGGAATCAGCGACCACGAAGTATCACCCGTCGTGGACGATCCGACACGTACCCCGTCAATCAGCACCAGGACTTGGTTGGAGTTCGTCCCTCGCAGATACAAGCTTGTGGTCTTGCCGAAGGCCCCATTGCTGCTGAGCTGAACACCAGGAAGCCCCGCCAGTAGCTGCGAAAGACTTGTGGCCTGGGAGCGCTCGATCTGGGCGCGCGTGATCACGGTTACCGGCACGAGTGCGGAGTCTGCCGTCTCGGGCGTGCGTGTCGCCGTCACGATAATCGGAGAAGGTGCTACAACTTCCTGGGCGCGGGCCTCGCATGCCGTCATCCCGGCATACAACACCAAACCAGTTGACAGGATCCGCCTGCAAAACATGATGTTCCCCCGTAGCGTTGGCGCTCACCCGCGCCCATACCAGTGATGGGTGCAGAAGAGACACTACGGCGGGGAAGCAATACACGAACGCCCCGTCCGTGTTGCCCTCCGCAACACCCGACTCATTCCGCGCCAGGCCGGTCTCCGGGCTGATGAGTGTGGTCGACAGGACCCGGTGCCGCCGCCTTCCCGTGTCCCGATGGACACAGTGGCTTGCTGGCAGCACCTCTACTCAATCACCGTTGCGGGGGCAGCGCCGGCTTTGGA
>JAJYCY010000010.1 GCA_021778035.1 Pseudomonadota bacterium | reverse complement strand
CCGCATCAGCCGCCAGGATGCCGGTGTTCACTTCGCGGATTCTGTTCTGGTCCGGTGACGCATCTTTCTGCTCCACGATACCGGTCACTGCGCCTGCCGGATCGCGCAGGATGCGGCCGTAGCCCGCCGGGTCTTCCAGCTCGACCGAAAGCAGGGCCAGCGCACCCCGGCCCGCGGCACCCAGCAGCGGACGCAGCGTGTCCGGGCGGATCAACGGTACATCACCGTACAGAACCAGCACAATCGAGCCGGCCGCGACCGCCGGCATGGCCTGCTGGACCGCATGTCCGGTTCCCTTCTGCTCTGCCTGGAGCACCCAGGCGACCTGCTGCACGCCGAGGACTGTGGGCAGCTGTTCGCCACCGTGGCCGTAGACGACCTGCACGCTGCGCGGTTCAAGCGCCTGCGCAGCCCGGATGACGTGTTGTGCCAGGGGGATGCCGGCCAGCGGATGCAGCACCTTTGGCACGACGGAACGCATGCGCGTGCCTTTGCCGGCAGCCAGAATGATGACGTCGACGGGTGAAGGAAAAGATGAGGTCATGGCACAGCGTTCTGCCCTGGTGGGTCCGGTCCGTGAATCCAGAAAAGCCGGCGGCACTCCGGGGCACTAGCCCTGTGGACGGTTCCGCGGACTTACGGCCGGCGCGCCAGACACTGTCCGCGCGGCCCGCGGATATTCTATACGTATAAACCTCAAAACCGCCATCGGCGAGCTACTGGATGGCAGAAGGCCGTGCCGTCGCCGGTTGCCCCTGGCGCAGCTCCTCGGGAGTCGCATCGCGCAGTCCGCGGATGGTCACGTCGAATTGGACAGTCTGGCCGGCCAGGGGGTGATTTGCATCCACCGTCAGCTTCCCGCCTTCGATCCGGGTCACGACGAAGGTCATGGCCTCGCCCTTGGCATTCTGGGCCTCCAGCCTGGCACCGACATGGTGGTATTCCGGCGGCACATTGTCCAGGTCATCGGTAAACGTGAGTCCGGGCATGTGCGGACCGAAGCCTTCTTCCGGCGTCAGCTCCACGGTTACCTGCTCGCCGACGTGATGACCTTCGAGGGATTGCTCGATCTTGGCGAACAGCTCGCTGCCGGATCCGTGCAGGTATTCAACCGGCAGGTCACTGTACTCGAAAATTTCCCCCTGGGCGTTGCGCAGCACGTAGGTCAGCGCCACCACCTTGTTGCGGACTACCTGGTCGTCCCGCATGATGCGCCTTCGTGATGGTCTGCGCCCGGCGGCAGTGCGGGGCTCATCTGGGCAGTTTCTCTCTCAGCTTGCGTACTGTCCGCAGCTGCGCCACCGCCTGCGCAAGATCGGCCTGCGCGCGGGCATATTCGATATCGCTGCGGCGGCTCTTCATCGCCTCTTCGGCAGCGGCTTTCGCCTTGAGCACGGCCGCCTCGTCGATGTCCTTGGCCCGCAGCGCGGTGTCAGCGAGTATCGTGACGGAGTGTGGCTGAATCTCCAGAAGCCCGCCCGAGACGTAGAAATACAGGTCCTCGCGGCCACTGTGGCGCACGCGGATCTCGCCTGGCTTGAGCCGGGCGAGCAGCGGAGCATGGCGCGGCAGGACACCGATTTCCCCGCTTTCGAGCGGAGCAAGAAGCATCTCTGCCGCTCCGGAGTAGATTTCCTGCTCGGCGCTGACGATGTCAACGTGCAGGGTCATTGCCATGGAAGTCTCCTTGAAGCCTTAAACGTGCCGTGTCTGCGCAGGATCTGTCAAAGCGTCTTCGCCTTCTCGACTGCCTCGTCGATCGATCCGACCATGTAAAACGCCTGTTCCGGCAGGGAATCGAACTGTCCGTCGACGAGACCCCGGAAGCCGCGGATCGTTTCCTTCAGCGGAACATACTTGCCCGGGGTGCCGGTAAAGACTTCGGCCACGAAAAAGGGCTGCGACAGAAAGCGCTGGATCTTGCGCGCCCGCGATACCGCGAGGCGGTCTTCCTCGGACAGCTCGTCCATGCCGAGGATGGCAATGATGTCCTGCAGCTCCTTGTAGCGCTGCAGGGTCGCCTGGACGTCACGCGCGGTGCGGTAGTGCTCTTCGCCGATTATATTCGGGTCGAGCTGCCGGCTGGTCGAATCGAGCGGGTCAACCGCGGGATAGATACCGAGCTCAGCCACCTGGCGCGACAGCACGACCGTCGCGTCAAGGTGCGAGAACGTGGTTGCCGGAGAAGGGTCGGTGAGATCGTCGGCCGGAACGTAGACCGCCTGTATCGAGGTGATTGAGCCGGTCTTGGTCGAAGTGATGCGTTCCTGCAGCACACCCATCTCATACGCGAGGGTCGGCTGGTAACCGACCGCCGAGGGCATGCGCCCGAGGAGCGCTGAGACTTCGGTACCCGCAAGCGTGTAGCGGTAGATATTGTCGATGAACAGCAGCACGTCGCGCCCGTCGTCGCGGAAGTACTCGGCCATGGTAAGTCCCGTGAGGGCCACCCGCAGGCGGTTGCCGGGCGGCTCGTTCATCTGGCCATAGACGAGCGACACCTTGTCGAGTACCCCGCCTTCGTGCATCTCGTGATAGAAGTCGTTGCCCTCGCGTGTGCGCTCGCCCACTCCTGCAAAGACCGAGTAGCCACTGTGCTCGATGGCGATGTTGCGGATGAGCTCCATCATGTTGACAGTCTTGCCCACCCCGGCGCCCCCGAATAGCCCGACCTTGCCGCCTTTGGCGAACGGGCACATGAGATCGATCACCTTGATGCCGGTTTCCAGGAGTTCGGTGCTCGCGGCAAGCTCCTCGAACTCGGGTGCCTTGCGGTGGATCGGCATCAACTTTTCGGCACCGATGGCGCCACGTTCGTCCACCGGGCGCCCGAGCACGTCCATGATGCGCCCGAGCGTTTTCTCGCCCACCGGCACGCGGATCGGCGCGCCGCTGTCCTGAACCGCCATGCCGCGGCGCAGGCCATCAGAGCTGCCCATGGCAATGCAGCGCACAACTCCGTCACCGAGCTGCTGCTGTACCTCGAGCGTGAGGTCTACCTCCGGAACCATCAGGGCGTGATAGACCTTTGGCAGATGATCGCGCGGGAACTCCGCATCGACAACCGCACCAATAACCTGCACCAGCTTTCCGGCACTCATGATGTTCATCCCCGTATCGTTTTGGTTGCGTTCCCTGAAGACCTATACCGCCGCAGCGCCGCCGACGATCTCGGAAAGCTCCTGGGTGATCGCTGCCTGACGCGCCTTGTTGTAGCGCAGCCGCAGTTCATCGATCATCTTTCCGGCGTTATCCGATGCTGACTTCATCGCCACCATGCGCGCTGACTGCTCGCAGGCGAGATTCTCGACGACCGCCCGGTAGACCTGGGTCTCGAGATAGCGTTTTAGCAGATCATCCAGGACTTCCTTTGCATCCGGCTCGTAGAGATAGTCCCAGTAGTGCTTGAGCTCACTGTCGCCGCTGCCCTCAAGCGGCAGCAGACGCTCGAGAACAGGCTGCTGGGACATCGTGTTGACGAAACGGTTGAAGACGATATGCAGGCTGTCGAGCGCACCGCTGCGGTAGGCATCCAGCATGGCTTTCACGCCACCGATCAGGTCCTCGGCGCGTGGGGCGTCACCGAGACGCGGAGTGTGAGTCGTGATGTGCGCGCCGATGCGCTTCATGAAGGCGAAACCTTTCGTGCCGAAGGTGCCGACCTCGGTTTCGATTCCCTGCTCGTGCCAGGCATGCATCTGCCTGACAGCCACCTTGAGCGCGTTGGTGTTGAGTCCTCCGCACAGCCCCCGGTCCGAGGTAACGAGCAACAGGCCTGCGTGCCGCACGGTCCGGCGCTCTAGGAAGGGGTGGTGATATTCGGGATGGGCATACCGCAGGTGCCCGATCACGCCCCGGATCTTCTCGGCATAGGGGCGGGCGGCGCGCATGCGCTCCTGGGCGCGGCGCATCTTGCTTGCTGCGACCATCTCCATCGCCTTGGTGATCTTCTGCGTGTTGCGCACGCTGCGGATCTGGTTGCGGATTTCCTTGCCTGCGGCCATGGCGGATCAGCCCTCCTCGCGTGCGACCGGGGGGTTGCGGCGCGTTATGGTGGTTACCATGTGTGATTCGCCTGGAACTGTCCGATCGCGGCCTCGAGAGCAGCCGCGATCTCGTCATTGTAGTCGCCCGATCCGTTGATCTGTTCCATGAGCGCGGCCTGCGAGGTACGCATATAGGAGAGCAGCGCCGCCTCGAATGCCTGGACCTTGGAGACCTCGATCCCGTCGAGGTGCCCCTGGTTGGCTGCGTAGAGGGAAATCGCCATCTCGGCGACCGTCATGGGCGAGTACTGCTTTTGTTTCATGAGTTCGGTGATGCGCTGACCGCGGTCAAGCTGCTTGCGCGTGGCGGCGTCCAGATCGGACGCAAACTGCGCAAACGCTGCGAGTTCCCGGTACTGGGCAAGCGCGAGGCGCACACCGCCACCGAGGCGCTTGATGATCTTGGTCTGCGCGGCGCCGCCCACCCGTGACACGGACAGCCCGGCGTTGATGGCCGGTCGCACGCCGGCATTGAAAAGATCGGTCTCGAGAAAAATCTGCCCGTCGGTGATCGAGATAACATTGGTCGGAACGAAGGCCGAGACGTCGCCCGCCTGGGTCTCGATGATCGGCAACGCGGTAAGCGAACCGCTGCGCCCGCGCACCTGGCCTCCGGTTGCCCGCTCCACATATTCACTGTTGACGCGCGCGGCGCGCTCGAGGAGACGGGAATGGAGATAGAACACGTCACCGGGATAGGCCTCGCGGCCGGGAGGCCGGCGCAGCAGCAGCGAGATCTGCCGGTACGCCCAGGCCTGCTTGGTGAGATCATCATAGATGATGAGCGCATCCTGGCCATGGTCGCGGAAATACTCGCCCATGGCGCAACCGCAGTACGGGGCGATGTACTGCATGGCGGCTGATTCGGAAGCGGTCGCGGCGACAACGATCGTATGCTCCATGGCGCCGTATTCCTCGAGCTTGCGCACGACATTTGCCACCGAGGATGCTTTCTGTCCGATCGCCACGTAGATGCAGGTGACCCCGCTGCCTTTCTGGTTGATGATCGCGTCGATCGCCACCGCGGTCTTGCCGGTCTGGCGGTCGCCGATGATGAGCTCGCGCTGGCCGCGGCCGATCGGAACCATGGCATCGATGGCCTTGAGTCCGGTCTGCACCGGCGTGGAGACCGACTGACGGGTGATCACACCCGGCGCAACCTTTTCGATCGGCGATGTAAGCTTTGCACCGACGGACCCGCGTCCGTCGATCGGGTTTCCGAGGGCGTCGACAACCCGGCCCACGAGCTCGGGGCCGACTGGAACTTCCAGGATGCGCCCGGTACAGCGGGCGCTGTCGCCTTCGCCGATGTGCTCGTAGTCCCCCAGCACCACGGCACCGACGGAGTCGCGCTCGAGGTTGAGCGCAAGGCCGAAGGTGTTGCCGGGAAATTCGATCATTTCGCCCTGCATGACGGCATCGAGTCCATGGATGCGGACGATACCGTCGGTAATGCTAACCACGGTGCCTTCGGTGCGCGCTTCGGCGCGTGGCTCGAATTTCTCTATTCGTGCGCGGATCAGTTCGCTGATTTCGGAAGGGTTGAGTTGTGCCATTGGTTACCTTTTAGAAGAAATCCTAGACGTGGAAAAACTCTGAACCAGCATCCGTACCATACCGCTTTCTGCATCCGAAGCTTCTGCTGCGCAATGTGCGGTGACTGGCATTGTCCGGTTTATCTTTATGTGATCGCAATGATATCGCGTATTAGACATGCGGTCCTGTCACGAGTTTCCTAGCCGGTCAGCTGGGCCGCCAGGGAGCGCAGCCGCCCGCGCACCGAACCGTCTATTACCAGGTCTCCGGCGCGGATCACGATACCACCGATGAGCGATCTGTCGACTCTGGAGGTCAGGTGTATGTCGCGCCCGAGCTTTCTGTGCAGTGCATCAGAAATGGACTTCATCTGTGCAGGTTCCACCTCGAAGGCCGACACCACTTCCGCGTCGATGCTGCCTTGCGCCTCGGCTTTCAGCTGCTCGAACTGGCGCGCGATTTCCGGAAGCAGCGCGATGCGGTTGTTGTGCTGCAGCAGACGCAGCAGATTTTCAACATCGCCGCCGCCTTCGCCACCACCGAGCTCGAGAAACAGCCGGACAAGGTGACCGCGCGTGACACGCGGGTCCTGGGAAAGCGCGATGACCTGCGGATCGGATGCGACCGCCGCCAGCAGCGCCAGAGTCGATGACCACCTCGCCAGCTGGTCGTGATCCGTGGCCAGGGCAAAAACGGCATCGGCATACGGACGTGCAAGCGTGATCTGTTCTGACATTGCCGCTTTCTCAGAGTTGCTGGACTACCGCGCCGAGCATCCGGGCGTGGGCGGTGACGTCGATTTTTTCTTCCAGGATGCGCTCAGCCGCAATCACGGCAAGATTCGCCACGGCGGTGCGCAGCTGCTCGCGCGCAGCGTTGACTTCGCGTTCGATCTCGTTTCTCGCACCGGCGATGATGGCTTCGGCCTCGCTCTTTGCGTGCGTCTTGGCTTCGTCGATGATCTCCCCCGCGCGCTTCTCCGCCTGCGCCAGGATTTCGCTCGCCTGCTGCCGGGTCTCGCGCAACAGGTCCACCGCGCGCTTCTGCGCACGTTCCAGATCGTGCCGGCCCTTCTCGCCCGCGGCCAGGCCGTCCGCGATGCGCTGGCTGCGCGCCGCAAGCATTCGTGTCATCGGACCCCAGAGGACGCGCCAGACGAAGACGACCAGGACCGCGAAGGTGATCATCTGGCCAAACAGGGTTGCGTTTACGTTCACGTTTCTGCTCCTTGGCGATATGCGCGGGCAGCTCCTCCGCTAGCCGCCCAGCCCTTTGACCACAGCCAGCGCAGCACCTACGAACGGATTGGCGAACGTGAAATACATCGCGAAGGCCAGAACAATGAACGGAAAAGACTCCATCAGCCCGGCGGTGATGAACATCTGGACACGCAGCGTGGGAAGCATCTCCGGCTGGCGCGCGATTCCTTCCATGAATTTTGAACAGATCATGCCCCAGCCGAGCGCCGAACCCAGCCCGGCGGCAGCAAGAATCACGCCGACACCAACCGCCGTGTAGGCGTACACCATTCCTACCAGATTGACCATCGTTGCATCGGTTGCCATGTTTGCTCTCCTGAAAGGTTAACCGTCGAAATTCGCTTCGTCTCCGAAATACGGCGGTCAATGCGCCCCATCGTCGCTGGTGTGGGCCATTGCGAGATACATGATCGTCAGCACCATGAAAATGAACGACTGCAGCGTAATGACCAGGATATGGAAAATCGCCCACGCGCCGCCCGGCAGCCACTGGGCCCACCACGGCAGCAGTGCGATCAGCATGAATACCAGCTCGCCGGCGAACATGTTGCCGAAAAGCCGCAGACCGAGACTGAGTGGCTTGGCAAGCTCCTCGATGACGGTCATCACGATATTCACCGGGAACAGCCAGATTCCGAACGGGTGCACCAGGAATGACCTGAGATAGTTCAGCGGCCCTTTGACGCGAAGGTTGTAATAGATCGACAGCGCGAAGACCGTCAGTGCCATGCCCAGCGTGGTGTAGGGGTCCGTTGTCGGAACCACGCGCAGATGCCCGATACCGATCAGGCTGGCGGCCTTCGGAAGCAGGTCGACGGGAAGCAGGTCCATCGCGTTCATGAGAAAAACCCAGACGAAGACCGTGAATGCCAGCGGTCCGATCAGCGGACTCGATCCGGGGAAGGTGCTCTTGACCTGGCTGTCGACGAAATCCAGGATCGCCTCCAGCACGTTCTGGAGTCCGTGTGGTGCGTCGGGAGTAAGTCTGCGTCCGATGCGCCAGCCGACGAACACGAGCATCGCGCCGAGCAGCCAGCTGACGATGAGCGTGTCGAGATGAATCGTCCAGAAACCATGCCCCACCTGCAGGTTAGTGAGGTGGTGCTCGATGTACTCGACCGGGTTATCCGTGGCAGGCAAGTCAGCCGTGCTCACAACGCTCCCCCTGGATAGAAAAAGCTTATCCGCGCGTCCGACTACCGGCGCCAGAGTTAATAAGAAATCCGAACTGGGCGAGCCCGAAGGCGAGGATGAGGGGGATTGGGGCCAGTTTCAGCCATCCGATGCCGGCCGCCAGCAGCACCAGTGTGGCAACAAACCTGGTCACCGCTCCCGCATACATAGCCAGCTGTCCGCCTGCGCCACCGCCACCCGGTGCGCCCGCCAGCCGGACCCTCCGTGCCAGAAGCCAGGTCCCGGCCAGCGCAACTCCGCCACCATACATCGCCGCCAGCGCTGCAGCCGGACCACCAGACCGACCGTACCAGACCAGATACGCGCCGGCTGCGGCGACAGTAAGCACAAACTGGGTCCACAGCACACGGTGGAGACTTCCGCTCAGCGCTGCCGCACTATTCATGCGCACCCTAATCGCAGTACGTCGTACACAATCCCGTCCTGCTTCCTGATGTATAAGCAGACTTATTTTAAGGTGCGGCAGTATAAATGCGGCCCTTGGGGGGGTCAATATCGCCGACCCGGGCGGCAGTCCGTAGGCGGGTCATAGCCACCGTTGCGGGCCTGCTGCCCGGGATTTGCTGGCTGGGTTTCTAGTGTGGTTGAACACCACCTGCTCCCGATGGTTTCGGGGCGGGCGCAGGCGCCGGAGCGCTTGCAGCGCCGGCGGCTGACGGGGAGTAATGCATCCGGGCATCACGCGCTGCCACCTCCGTGGCGGCCTCCTTGCGCTCGGCGGCGGTAAGCCGGGGAAGCAGCAGGTCGCGCCGGAGTGCCGCCTCCTTGTTGCCACGTTCTGCCGCCAGCGTGTACCAGACAACGGCTTTCGTATCGTGATCGGCCAGTCGGCGACCGAATTCATACAGGATTCCGAGATGCAGCTGGGCCCGGGCATTGCCCTGTTCCGCCTGGCGGCGGATGGTTGCCAGGCCTGCCTGCGCAGAACCGGTTCCGAACACTGCTACTGCGAGAAGTCCGATGACCACCACAATACGCCTGAAACTCATCAGTTCTGTCCTCCGTGGCACTGATACGGTGGCCGATGGCTCAAGCTTAGCCCAAATCGGCCTTGATTTCCGGCAAGGGTCGGTCCGGAACGGGTGCGTCAGCGGATACGCGCCAGCACACCCTCGAGTTCCTCGAGGCTGTTGTAGTCTATGGTGAGCCGGCCCCGTCCTTTCGGACCATGGCTGATGTGCACACGGGCGGCAAGTTTTTCCGACAGCTCGTCCTGCAGCCGGCGCACATCCGGGTCCTGGGAATCCCGTGCACGGTGTGGCGCCACCGGACGCTGCTCGAGCAGCCTGCGTACGAGATCCTCGGTTTCGCGCACCGAGAGGCGTTTCTCGACCACCTGGCGGGCGGCCTCGCTTTGCGTGCTGCCGCCCAGCCCGAGCAGAGCGCGCGCATGACCCATATCCATGCGCCCTTCTTCCAGCATGGCGCGCACGTCGTCGTTGAGCGTCAGCAGGCGCAGCAGGTTTGTGACCGCGGCGCGTGAACGTCCCACACTCTCGGCTGTCTGCTGGTGGGTCATGCCAAATTCGTCAATGAGCCGCTGCAGGGCAACCGCCTCTTCAACCGGATTCAGGTCCTCGCGCTGGATATTCTCGATCAGCGCGATGGCGATGGCGGCCTCATCCGGGATGTTCCGCACCACGGCCGGAACCGCCTGGAGTCCGGCCATCTGCGCTGCCCGCCAGCGCCGCTCACCGGCGATGATCTCGTAGCTCCCGGTACCGAGCTCGCGCACCACGATGGGCTGAACCACCCCCTGCGCCCGGATGGAGCTGGCGAGATCTTCAAGCGCCTCGCGGTCCATGTGGGTACGCGGCTGGTACTTGCCCCGCTGCAGCAAATCGACCGGCAGCTGGCGCAGTTCTTCTCTGGCCGCCGCAGGTGCATCGAGAGCACCGCCAAGCAGCGCATCTAGACCGCGGCCGAGCCTGGGCTTCTTCGTGGTCATGGTCATTCTCGCTCCCCCTGCATCTCTTGTTGCAAACCTGGATCACTCATGGGGCAATCGCCCCGGACTGTTCGCGGCGCAGGATCTCTCCGGCAAGCGCGAGATAGGCCTGGGCGCCGCGCGACTGCATGTCATAATTGATTACCGATTTGCCGTAACTTGGCGCTTCCGCGAGCCGCACGTTGCGGGGAATGATCGTCCGGTAGAGCTTGTCACCGAAATGGCGGCTGAGCTGTGCGGAAACCTCGTTGGCCAGCGTGTTCCTCGGGTCGAACATGGTGCGCAACAGCCCCTCGATCTGCAGGGCGGGGTTCAGGGTCTCGCGGATTTTGCGGATGGTGTTGACGAGCGCGCTCAGCCCTTCCAGCGCATAATACTCGCATTGCATCGGAATGAGCACCGACTGTGCTGCCACCAGCGCGTTGACCGTAAGCAGATTGAGCGACGGCGGGCAGTCGATGAGCACGAAGTCATACCGGTCTACGCCGGCCTGCAATGCCTCGCGCAGACGGTGCTCACGGCGTTCGACGCTGATCAGTTCGATCTCGGCTCCGGAGAGATGGGCGTTCGCGGGTATGACGCTATATCCCGCCTCCACCTCCTTCCTGGCGCTTTCCAGCCCGGCACCGCCAATCAGGATATCGTAGGTCGTTGGGTGGGCGGCATCCTTGGGTATCCCGCTGCCCATCGTGGCATTGCCCTGCGGATCGATGTCGACCAGCAGCACGCGCCGCCGGGTCTTCGCGAGCGAGGCGGCAAGATTGATGCTGGTGGTGGTTTTCCCGACCCCGCCCTTCTGGTTGGCAATCGCCAGTATCTTTGCCATGACCTGATCAGCCTCTGCTCTCTGCCAGCCCGGACCCGCCAGCCGCGATGATCACCGCGTGGCGTCTGCCCTCGACGCCGGGAACCCGCAGTTCCTCAACGGCCAGCACCTGGTACGGGGCAGGAATCGCGGCCAGTTCCTCCTGCGGATAGACCCCTTTCATGGCGAGAAATCTTCCCCCCGGGGCGCACAGATGTCCGGCCACCGCCAGCATATCAGCAATACTGCCGAGCGCGCGAGAAATCAGGGTGTCGAACCTTTGCGGATCCTGCAGCTTCTCGACACGCTCGGCAAGCGCATGAATATTGGTGAGATTCAACGCCGAAATGGCGTGGGTGACAAAACGGATTTTCTTGGAATTGCTGTCGAGCAGCACGAACTCCCGCTCCGGACAGGCCACCGCCAGCGGAATACCAGGCAGACCGGCGCCCGTGCCGATGTCGAGCACCCGGTGGCCGTGCAGAAACGGCAGGACAGACAGGCTGTCGAGAACGTGCCGGGAAACCATCTGCTCCGGGTCGCGCACCGCCGTCAGATTGTAGATCCGGTTCCATTTATCAAGCAGCACCAGGTAGTCGGCCAGTGTTTGGGCCCGGCCGGACGGAAGGTCGAGACCCATCTGCAGCGCGCCGCCGCGGATCTGCTCCGTCAGCACAGCGTGCTCGGACACTGGGAGGCTCCGGCTTCGGGACATATTCGGCCTTGGTTCATGGACATGGGGTGATCATCAGCGGACGGATCCGGCGCCCAGCATAGCAAAATCCCCGCGTGGGTTCCCGTAAGGGCGCAGGACCGGCGCGCGCCGTGGCGCATGGCGTCGCCGTGCTCTAAGCTTTTACCTAGTACCCAACCGTCAGTTGAAGGAGCCTGTACATGCCACGTGCCTACCTGGTCCTGTTCGGCCTTGCGGTAGTGCTGCCCCTGAAGGCGGCGGAGCCGGTCCCGGCCGCAGCGGGACCGGTGGCCCCGGTTTCCGCGGGCGCAACGGCAACCACTCCGGCACATCCGGCCCGCGTTACCCAGGCGGTGTTTACGACCGGCATCCGTAATCATGAGCCGGTCAACAGCATCAGCACCCTGACCAATCGCCACCACAGCGTGTATTTTTTCACCGACCTCAGGAACATGGCTGGCCAGACGGTGGTGCACCGCTGGGTGTATCAGGGAAAGATCATGGCCGAGGTGAAATTCACCGTCGGCGGGCCGCGGTGGCGTGTCTATTCCCGGAAAACGCTGCAGCCGGGCTGGCTTGGAGAGTGGCAGGCGTCGGTGGTCGATGCCAGCGGACTCACGCTCGGCGTCAGCACGTTTGAGTATACCGCTGCCCCCAGGCCTCGGCCGGCGCAGCAGGCTCCGCAGGATAGCCCCCGCGGGCCAGACGGCTCAGGCCCGTCTGCGCCGAAGATGGACCAGCAGGAGTGAGATGGCGGCCGGCGTGACACCCGATAGCCGCGCGGCTTGGCCCAGCGTCGCCGGGCGACAGCGGGTCAGCGTCTGCCGCACTTCGATCGACAGGCCGCGGACTCCGGCATAATCAAGGTCGGGAGGCAAAACGGTGTGCTCGTGCTGCAGCTGGCGCCTGATTTCCACTGACTGGCGCTCGATGTAGCCGGCATATTTTGCCTGGACCTCCACCTGGGCGGCGATATCGTCATCCCGCACACCCGGACCGGCTCCGGGCAGGGCCATGACACCCCGGTAGGTCATCTCGGGCCGGCGCAGCAGTTCGATCAGCGTGCTGTCGCGCAGCGGCGATGGCGATGCGTCCGGGGGCAGGGACCCGGTGGCGGGAGCCGGACGATACCAGGTGTGCTCCAGCCGCCGGTGCTCGTTCTCGATCGCTTCCCGCTTGAACTCCACGCGCTGCGCCTGCGCGTCGCTGACCAGGCCCAGGCCCCGACCGATCTCCGACAGGCGCAGATCGGCATTATCCTCGCGCAGCGCCAGACGGTATTCGGCCCGGGAAGTGAACATGCGGTAAGGTTCGGTGACTCCCCGGGACACCAGGTCATCCACCAGCACACCGATGTAGGCCTGATCACGCCGCAGCCACCACGGCTCGCGTCCGGCTGCAGCCAGCGCCGCGTTGCTTCCGGCGACCAGCCCCTGTGCTGCCGCCTCTTCGTAGCCGGTGGTACCGTTGATCTGGCCCGCGAAGTACAGCCCCGGGACCGCCCTGGTCTCGAGCGTCGGCTGAAGATCCCGGGGATCGAAATAGTCGTATTCGATGGCATAGCCCGGGCGCGTGATATGGGCACGCTCAAATCCGCTGATTGACCGCACCAGGGCGAGCTGCACGTCGAAAGGGAGGCTGGTGGAAATCCCGTTGGGGTACACCTCGTCTGATCCGAGGCCTTCCGGTTCCACGAAAATCTGGTGCGAATCCTTCGACGCGAATCGCACCACCTTGTCTTCGATTGACGGGCAGTATCTCGGGCCCACACCCTCGATCACCCCGGTGAAAAGCGGCGAACGGTCCAGGCTCGCGCGGATCAGTTCGTGGGTGCGCGCATTGGTGTGGGTAACATGACAGGAAACCTGGCGCGGGCGCGGGGTTGTCTCATCGCTGAAAGAAAAACGCGGCGTCGGCACGTCTCCCTGCTGCTCCTGCATGGATGAGAAGTCGATCGTCCGCCGGTCAATGCGGGGGGGTGTGCCGGTCTTGAGCCGGCCGGCACGCAGGCCACGCTCACGCAGATGCGCTGCGAGCGTGCCGGCCGGCGGGTCACCGGCACGTCCGCCCGGGTAATTCGACAGGCCCACGTGGATGCGTCCAGCGAGGAATGTCCCGGCCGTCAGCACTACCGCGCGGGCACGGAATTCTATGCCGGACTGGGTAACCACTCCGGCCACGCGGTCACCTTCGATGACCAGATCATCAACTGCCTGCTGGAACACGGAAAGATTCGGTTCCTGCCCCAGCAATTCCCGCACCGCCGCCTTGTACAGCTGGCGGTCGATCTGGGCGCGTGTAGCGCGAACCGCCGGCCCCTTGCTGGCATTCAGAATGCGGAACTGGATGCCGGCACGGTCCGCCGCCCTGCCCATGACACCCCCCAGCGCATCAATCTCCCGGACCAGGTGTCCCTTGCCGATACCGCCAATGGCGGGGTTGCAGGACATCTGGCCGATGGTTTCGATGTTATGGGTCAGCAACAGCGTGCGGCCGCCCGTGCGCGCGGCAGCCATCGCGGCTTCCGTGCCCGCATGGCCGCCGCCGACCACGATTACTGCATAGCTGTCCGGGTAACGCACTGTTGGCCTGTACGGGTCAGTGGGAAAGGCGAAATCCTAGCATTTCAGGCGGCGCGCACAAACGCCGGGCCGGATTGCGGATGATCAGCTGCCCCGGGCCGCAAGGGACGATTTCCTGTTGCGGGCCGCCCGTCACTTCCCGATACAGAAGCCGGAGAAGATTTCCGCAAGCAGATCTTCGGTGGTGAATGCGCCGGTAATCTCGTCGAGCGCCTGCTGCGCCAGGCGCAGCTCCTCCGCTGCGAGCTCGATCTGGTGCCGGGCGAGCTGGAGCACAGCAGCGTCGATGAGGCGGTCGGCGCGCCCAAGCGCATCCAGGTGCCGGCGGCGTGCGCTGAATACCGGACCGCCGCCCTCCACGCCAGCGCAGCGCGCAAGATGGCGGCGCAGCGCGTCGATGCCGGCACCCGTGAGCGCGGACACAGCCACCTCGGTGATGCCGGCGCCCTCTGCTGCCGCGCCTGGCGCGCGCCCCGAGAGGTCGATCTTGCTGCGCACCAGCGTGCGTGGGACGGCGGGCGGCAGCAGCGCCGTCAGTGCGGCCGGATCCGCCGCGGCGCTGTCATCGGCAAGCAGCAGGACATGATCGGCTTCGTCCATCGCGGCGCGCGCGCGCCGCACCCCCTCACGTTCGATCTCGTCATCGCTCTCCCGCAGCCCCGCGGTATCGATCAGCAGCACCGGCAGCCCATCAATTTCGATCTGTTCGCGCAGAAGGTCGCGGGTGGTGCCAGGGATCCGGCTGACTATGGCGCGGTCATGGCCAGCCAGCGCATTGAGCAGGCTGGATTTGCCGGAATTGGGAAGACCGGCCAGCACCACGGTCACACCCTCCTGCAGCAGGCAACCCTGGCGCGCCGGGGCAAGCAGCGCGGCGATCGCCGCGCGGATCTTCTGGCCATCGTGCTGCAGCTGATGGGCTACAGGCAGGTCAATGTCTTCGTCGGGGAAGTCAATCTCGGCCTCGACCTGGACTCGTAGCGCGACAAGCTGGGTGACGAGTGTCCGCACCTGGCGCGAAAACTCACCCTGCATGGAGCGCAGCGCGGCGCGCGCAGCCCCTGCCGATCCGCTGGCGATGAGGTCAGCAACCGCTTCCGCCTGGGCAAGATCCATCCGGCCATTGAGGAATGCGCGCTCGGAGAACTCGCCCGGCCGGGCGTGGCGCGCACCGAGCTCCAGCAGGCGCGCGAGCAGCAGGTCGAGAACGACCGGGCTGCCGTGGCCCTGAAGTTCCAGGACGTCCTCGCCGGTGAAGGAGTCCGGTCCGGGAAAAAAGAGCGCGATCCCTTCGTCGATTGCCTGGCCCGCGGCATCACGGAAACTCCGCAGTGACGCATGCCGGGGCCGGGGAATCGAGCCGAGCAGTTCTGTGGCTATGCGCGTGGACGCCGGACCGGATACCCGGACGACGCCGATCCCGCCACGTCCGGTGGCGGTGGCGACGGCTGCGATCGTGTCCCCGTCAGCGGGTGCGGGGTGGTGGCGTTCCATGGCACGGTACGGCTACTTCGCCCGGCGGCCGGCATCGAACCGGCGCGTGATCCACCATTGCTGTGCGATCGAAAGCAGGTTCTGGCATACCCAGTAGAGTACAAGCCCGGATGGGAAGAACGCGAAGAAGAAGGTGAACAGCACCGGCATCGCCATCATGACTTTACGCTGCAGCGGATCAGTCATCTGGGGACTGATCAGCTGTTGCGTGAGCATCGATATTCCCATGAGGATGGGAAGAATGAAGTACGGATCACGTGCAGACAGGTCGTGTATCCACAGGATGAACGGTGCCTGGCGCAGCTCGACGCTCTGCAACAGCACCCAGTACAGCGAAATGAAGACCGGAATCTGCACGACGATAGGCAGGCAGCCGCCGAGCGGATTGATCTTTTCGGTCTTGTAGATCTCCATCATTGCCTGACTGAGCTTCTGGCGATCATCGCCGTAGCGTTCCTTGAGAGCTGCGAGCTTGGGCTGCACCTGGCGCAGGTGCGCCATCGACCGGTAGCTGGTCGCGGAAAGCGGATAGAAAACGAGCTTGATCAGCACGGTCAGGAGGATGATGGACCATCCCCAGTTGCCGACAACGGCGTGGATGTGTGCGAGCAGCCAGTACAGCGGTGCGGCAATGAAAGTGAGCCAGCCGTAATCGACCGTGAGATCCAGGCCGGGTGCCACCTTTCTCAGGCGTGCCTGGTCCGTCGGCCCGGCGTACAGGCGTGTCGAGAGCGTCGCGGTGGCGCCGGGGGCGATGACCGCCGGGGTCAGCGTCTTGTAGCCGGCGAGATAGTGGTGGTCGCCGAGCGCTTCGGAATAGAACCGTGTGTTCGCCGATCGCGGCGGAATCCATGCGCCCACAAAATAGTGTTGAAGCATCGCCACCCAGCCGCCATGGGTATCGAGCGCGAGCGGTTTGTGGCGCATGTCATCAAACGGGACCTTCTGGTATTTCTTTTGCGGACTGTAGACTGCGGCACCCACATAGCTCGGAGCCACTCCGAAGAGGTGGTGCGGTGGCGGCGTGTAGCTGCGCAGAAACTGCGCATAGAGATAGGGACTGCGCGGAGTCTGTCCGCCATTGGTAATCGTGTAACTGACGTCGATCACATAGCTGTCGCGGTGGAAGGTGTAGGTCTTTACGACGCGCAGCCCTCCGGGTCCGGTCCAGGTGAGCGGAACCTTCAGGGTGTCCTGGCCCGCAGCAAGCGTGTAGTGCAAAGCCGCTGGCTGGTACAGGGACTGGTGGTCGGGCCAGGGTCCATGGCGCCCGATCAGTCCGGACTCGACATAGAACACGTAGCGTCCCTGGTCACGGAACAGCCGCAGCGGGCTGTTGGGCCGGGTTTCGCTGACCGGATAGGCTTTCAGGTCAAGCTGGCGCAGATCGCCTCCGCGCGTGTCGAGTTCAGCGCTGAATAGGTCGGTGACGACCCGGATGTGGGCGCCGGTTGCCGGTTTGGCGGGCCCAACCGGTGTCGCAGGCGCCGAAGCGGAGGTGGAGGCAGTGGTGGGGCTGGCCGGGACAGACGGGGTGGCCGGCCGCACGATCTGCGCCGGAACCGGTGGATGCTGGTTCTCCCACGCCTGCCACATCAGAAGCAGAATCGCCGACAGAATGACAAGCAGAAACAGGCGCTGGTTATCCATGGTGTCCTTTCGTGTAAGGGGGCGGCACCGGATCGATGCCACCGGCGTGCCAGGGATGGCAGCGAAGCAGCCGCCGGACGGCGAGCCACGTCCCGCGCACAGCGCCGTGGGAAGCGATGGCTTCGGTGGCATAAACCGAGCAGCTGGGATAGAAACGGCAGTGATTGCCGAGCATCGGGCTGATAGCGTAGCGATAGGCGCGCAGGAGCAGGAGCAGCAGTTTTTTCATCGATGCATCTTCTCCCAGTGCTGCTGCAGAGAGGCGCGCAGGGCCTGACGGGGTTCAGTAGCAGCAGCAGGCCGGGCTATGACGACAATGTCCAGCGGCAGCATGCGGTTTCGCGCCATCCGGTAGGATTCGCGGATCTGGCGCTTGATGAGGTTGCGCACAACCGATCGGTTTGAGACCTTCCGGGCCACGGTGACCCCGAGACGGGGATGGCCGAATGTGTTTGCCGCAGCGTAGACAGTGAAGAGCGGGTCGCTACGCCGCTGGCCACTACGCAGGATGCGGCGGTACTCCACGCTGGTCAGGATGCGGAAAGATTTCGGCAGTCCCTGCGGGACTACAAATCCGGAAGTCAGGCGCTTAGCCGGGCACGGCCACGGGCACGACGAGCGTTCAACACGGCCCGGCCACCGGCCGTGCTCATGCGTGCGCGGAAACCGTGGGTACGTTTGCGCTTCAACACGCTGGGTTGGTAAGTTCTCTTCATAAGCCTGTCGCCTGCCCGTTGGGGTTCGGTATGTGGTGGTTGTTCGGGAAAAAGGCGGCAAAGTTACTGCCTTTGGCGGCAGCTTGTCAACCAGCGGTGTCAGATGTGGATCAGGAAACGGCGAGACGTTAGACTGCCGTGTCGTCAGGAGACAATAACTTTATGCAGGTCGCAGAACCCAGCGCCGCAACACCGTTGTTATGGAAAAAATGCCTCGAGCGCCTGGAAGAGGAGCTGTCGGCGCAGCAGTTCAACACCTGGATCCGGCCACTGCAGGCGGTCCGGGAGCAGCGTTATCTGCGCCTGCTGGCACCAAACCGGTTCGTCATGGACTGGGTCAAGGAGCGGTTTATCGGCCGCATTACCGAGCTGGCGGGCCAATATGACCACCGCACCGTCGATGTGGTCATCGAGGTGGGCGAACAGACAGTGGAGCCCGGGGCAGACGCAGCGCCAGCTTCGCGGGCGGGCACAGCGGAACGTGTGGCCCGGCGGGCGGCGGCGGTACCCGGGCGACTCAACCCCGAGTTTACGTTCGATACCCACGTTGAAGGCAAATCCAACCAGTTAGCGCGGGCGGCCGCCCGTCAGGTCGGCGAGAACCCCGGCGGGGCCTACAACCCGCTGGTCATCTACGGCGGGGTCGGGCTCGGAAAAACTCACCTGATGCAGGCCGCCGGGCACCTGATGATGGAGCACACACCCGAAGGCCGGGTGGCCTATGTGCATTCAGAGCGGTTCGTGGCGGATATGGTGAAGGCGTTGCAGCACAACGCTATCAACGAATTCAAACGGCACTATCGGACTCTGGATGCTTTGCTGATCGACGACATTCAGTTCTTTGTGGGCAAAGAGCGGTCCCAGGAAGAGTTTTTCCATACGTTCAACAACCTCATCGAGGGGCAGCGGCAGGTCATCATCACTGCCGACCGGTTTCCAAAGGAACTGGTGGGGGTCGAGGAGCGGCTTATTTCGCGGTTCGGGAGTGGTCTGACGGTATCGATCGATCCGCCGGAGCTGGAAACCCGGGTTGCGATCCTGATGAAAAAGGCACAACACGAAGGCGTGGCTTTGCCGGAAGATGTCGCGTTCTTTGTGGCCAAGCGGGTACGCTCGAATGTCCGGGAACTCGAAGGCGCGTTGCGGCGGGTGGTGGCCAATGCGCATTTCACGGGACAGGCGATCAGCATGGAGTTGGCGGCCGAAAGCCTTAAGGATCTGCTCGCGTTCCACGAAAAACTGGTAACCATCCACAACATCCAGAAGACGGTGGCGGAGTACTTCAAGATCCGGGTTGCAGATCTGCACTCAAAAAGCCGGGCCAGGCAGGTCGCCAGGCCACGTCAGATTGCCATGGCGCTCTCCAAGGAACTGACCAGCCACAGCTTACCGGAAATCGGCGATGCCTTTGGTGGACGCGACCACACCACGGTTATTCATGCGTGCCGGAAAATTGCGGAGCTGGCGCAGAGCGACGTCCGGATCAAAGAGGACTACAGTAACCTGCTGCGGATTCTATCCACCTGAGTCGCGTTGGGTGTCGGGAAAACCTGTGGATCCTATGGCGCTAATAGTGACAGGTATAACCGGACGTCCGGTTATGCACAATTATGAAAATTCATCCCACAAGGGTGGGGCTGAGTTATCCACAGCTATAGATGTTGGATAAGTTTTTGTATTGTAATTGAAATATGGGTTTAATCACAGAAAATTCCGGGGCTAGTAGTTGCTGTTACAGAGGTTATTTAAGATAAAACAGAATAATTATTGAGCCCGGGATACCACAGGAATAGTGATATGCAAATCACGTTGCGACGCGAAGATCTGCTCAAGCCATTAGGTTTTGTAGCGGCGGTGGCAGAGCGGCGGCAAACATTGCCGATCCTGTCGAATGTGTTGCTGCGATACCGGCAGGGCAGACTGACCCTGACCGGCACAGATCTGGAGGTGGAAATTCAGGTGGTCGTCCCGGCCGACGGCAGGGAAGACAGCGAATGTACCCTGCCTGCCAAAAAGCTGTTGGATATCTGCCGGGCACTGCCGGCCGAAGCGACGCTGGAGATCAAGCTGGAGAAGGGCAAGGCGTTGATCAAGTCGGGTCGGAGCCGATTTTCGTTGTTGACCCTTCAGGCCTCAGAGTTTCCCAGTATTGAGACATCCGAATGGGAGTGGGGGCTGACGATTCCCCAGGATAAGCTGAGTCGCCTGTTACAGAAAACGCAATTCTGCATGGCGCAGCAGGATGTGCGTTATTACCTGAACGGTTTATTGCTGGAAGTGACGGCCGGAAAGCTGGACGCGGTGGCGACCGATGGGCACCGCATGGCATTGGGCGAAATCGCACTGGATCATGGGGTTGAAGGGGATCGTCAGGGTATCGTGCCGCGCAAGGGTGTGCTGGAGTTGACCCGGTTTTTGAAAGAAGATTCGGCAGAGGAAGTGGAACTCAAAGGCAGCGCAAACCATTTCCGGGTGGTCGCCAAGGACCTGATTTTTACTACCAAGCTTATTGACGGGCGTTTTCCGGACTATCACAAGGTGATTCCGGCGGGGCAGCAGATTGCGGTGCGGGTGGCGCGGACGCTGTTCAGGGAGTCGCTCGCCAGAGTGGCAATTCTGTCCAATGAAAAATACCGCGGGGTCAGACTGGTGTTAAGCGACGGCTTGCTGCGTTTGAATGCGCATAATCCGGAGCAGGAAGAAGCACATGAAGAGCTGCGGGTGGAGTATCACGGAGAAGAATTCGAGATCGGATTCAACGTGACGTATCTGATGGAGGCCGCCGGAGCCCTGGACAGTGAAGAGGTGGAGCTGGGGTTGACGGACTCAAACAGCAGCTGCCTGCTGCGTGCCCCCGGGGATTCCTGGATTCAGTATGTGGTTATGCCGATGCGGCTGTAGGGGTCGGGTCAGGCGGGAGTCCTTGCGGTTATGCCGCTGACCGGGCTGGAAATCCAGGATTACCGATCACTGGGTTCTGTGGTTATCGAGCCTGGGGTGCGGTTGAATGTGGTGGAGGGGGAGAATGCTTCCGGCAAGACCACCGTGCTGGAAGCCATTCATACGTTAGCAACGGGGCGATCGTTTCGGACCAAACACTGGAATGAAGTGATCCGTCGGGGTGCCGGGGGATTCCGGATCCAGGGTCGGGTGGGGAATTTACCGATACCGGGTCGGCTGGGATTTGGGGTGCAGGACGGCCAACGGCTGATTGAAGTCAATGGCCGGATGGTAAGCAGCGCCGCCGAGCTGGCCAAGCAGTTGCCATTGCTGGCGATTACGCCGGAGCTTCAGTACGACTTTCTACGCAGTAGCCGATACCGCCGGAGTATTCTGGATTGGGTGTTGTTTCACGTGGAACCTGATTTTTACCCCAACTGGCTTCGCTACCACCGGGCGCTCAGTCAACGGAACGCCCTGTTACGCAATCCATCCACCCCAACATCGCCTCGGATCTGGGATACCGATCTTGCCGCTGCCGGGGAATTGCTGGCCGAAGCGCGGCAGCGCTTTTTCGCCATGCTGGATGAGGAATTTCAGGATATTTCGCGGCGGTTGCTGCTCCAGTCTACCGCACGGCTGAACTATGCGCGGGGATGGCGGGAGGGCGGGGCCCTGTTACAGACACTAGAGGAAAACCGGTCCGAGGATCTGCGTCGCGGTTACACTCGCGTTGGACCCCATCACGCGGACCTTTATTTTGAGCTCGACCAGGAGGGCCGGCACGCCTGTTCTCATGGCCAGCAGAAAATACTGGTGATGGCCCTGCGTTTGGCGCAGTTGCGGCTTTATGAGCGGATTACGGCGCAGGAGTGCGTGTTGCTCGCGGACGACATTAATGCGGAACTGGATCAGCACCACCAGAAGCGGTTATGGGAATATCTGGAGTCGCTAGCGAGCCAGGTTTTTGTCACGACGCTTTCGGGAACTCACCTCCAGCTCCGGGGAGGCAAGATGTTTCACGTGGAACCCCAATCCCGTTATCCAATCCCAGTACCTCTCGCCTCCAACCCTAAGAAATCCAACGAAATTACTTCAGAAGTGCTAGAATAGCGTCTTTTTCGCCGCAGGGCTTGGCTATGGACCACAAATCCGTGTACGACTCCACCAGTATCCAAGTCCTCAAGGGGCTCGACGCTGTCCGCAAGCGGCCTGGCATGTATATCGGCGACACCGACGATGGAACCGGACTCCATCACATGGTCTTCGAGGTCGTCGACAACTCCATCGATGAAGCCCTGGGCGGTTACTGTACTCAGATCCAGGTTACGGTCCATACCGACAACTCGGTTACTGTCTCCGATAACGGCCGTGGTATTCCGACCGGCATCATCCCGGAAGAAGGGCGTTCCGCGGCCGAAGTCATCATGACGGTGCTCCATTCTGGCGGTAAATTCGACCAGAACTCCTACAAAGTCTCGGGTGGTCTTCATGGCGTGGGGGTTTCTGTGGTCAACGCCCTGTCCGATTTGCTGGAACTGACCATCCGGCGTGAAGGCAAAATCCACTACCAGAAATACGCGCTCGGGGATCCCCAGGAACCCCTGAAGGTGATTGGCACCAGTACCGATACCGGTACGACAGTCCATTTCCTGCCCAGCACCAAGATTTTCACCAATACCGTGTTTCACTACGAATTGCTGGCGAAACGGCTGCGCGAACTGTCGTTCCTGAATTCCGGTGTGCGGATCGTACTCAAGGATGATCGCGATCTTAAGGAGGATGTGTTCGAGTACCAGGGCGGAATTGCCGCGTTCGTACGCCACCTGAACCGGAACAAAACCCCATTGCACGACAAAGTCATTTACATCTCGGCAGAAAAAGACGGGGCGTCTGTCGAGCTGGCCATGCAATGGAACGATTCCTATCAGGAAAACACTTTCTGCTATACCAACAATATTCCCCAGCGTGATGGCGGCACCCATCTGGCCGGTTTGCGCGCGGCCATGACGCGTACCCTGAATCAGCACATCGATGCGCTGGGCCTGGCCAAGAAAGACAAGATCACCCCAACCGGGGATGATGCCCGCGAGGGACTCACAGCAGTCCTGTCAGTGAAAGTGCCTGATCCGAAGTTTTCGTCCCAGACGAAGGACAAACTCGTTTCCTCGGAAGTCAAAGGCATCGTGGAGTCCGTGGTCAACGAAAAACTGACCGACTTCCTCCAGGAAAATCCCGCCGACGCGCGGGTCATCGCGTCCAAGATCATCGACGCTGCCCGCGCCCGCGAAGCGGCACGCAAAGCACGCGAGATGACGCGGCGCAAAGGCGCCCTTGATATCGCCGGACTGCCCGGTAAGCTGGCTGATTGCCAGGAGCGCGATCCCTCCCAGTGTGAACTCTACCTGGTTGAGGGTGACTCTGCGGGCGGTTCCGCCAAGCAGGCCCGTGACCGGCGCTTCCAGGCCATCCTTCCGCTCAAGGGAAAGATCCTCAACGTCGAGCGCGCCCGTTTCGACAAAATGCTTTCCTCTGTGGAGGTGGGAACGCTTATCACCGCCCTGGGTACTGGAATCGGAAAAGATGACTTTGATATCAATAAGTTGCGTTATCACCGTATCATTATCATGACGGATGCCGATGTCGATGGCTCTCACATCCGCACGCTTCTTCTGACGTTTTTCTACCGGCAGATGACTGAACTGCTGGCGGCAGGGCATATTTTTATCGCGCAACCCCCGTTGTACAAAGTCAAACGCGGCAAGACGGAGCGTTATCTCAAGGATGATGCCGAATTGCAGAATCATCTTCTGGAATTTGCGCTCGAGGGCGCCACGTTGCAGGGCGCCCCGGATGAACCGCCCGTCGAAGGTGAGCGTCTCGCGCGTCTGTGTAACGACTATCTTTTTGTCGAAAGCACCATCCGTCGCCTGTCCCGCCGCTACGATTCCCGGCTGCTGCGCCAGTTCATCTATCTGCCGACGTTTCGTGGCGAGCAGCTCAAGGATTCCCTGGCGGTGCAGGAGCTTGCGGACCTGCTCCGGGCGCGGCTGACTTCCGACCCCAACGGGGTCCGTTATGAAGTGACGGTTGTGCCCAATGCGCTGACGGGGGCGAACGAACTCCTCGTGACGCGCAGCGAGCACGGCTCGCAGCAGCGCAGCCGCATCGACGCGGAATTTCTTGGGTCAGGAGAATACCGCGCGCTGCGCGCGCTCGGCGCGCAACTTGACGGCCTGTTGCGGGAAAACGCCACGGTTCACCGCGGTGACCGGTCCCAGCCGGTGTCGCGGTTCGAGGAGGCTGTGGGCTGGCTCATGGAAGAAGCACGGCGCGGACAGACCATACAGCGCTACAAAGGTCTGGGTGAAATGAATCCCGAACAGTTGTGGGAAACCACCATGGAACCGACCACGCGGCGCCTGCTCAAGGTCAACATCGAAGATGGTGTCGCCGCAGACGAGATTTTCACGACGCTCATGGGAGAACAGGTCGAGCCGCGCCGCGAGTTCATCGAGAAAAACGCGCTCGCTGTTTCCAATCTCGACATCTAGCCGGGCCGCGCAGATGCGCCCGTGACGTCCACCGCAACGGCTCATCCCTGGCCACCCTGTCGTCACCGTGGCAGCCAGGGCGATAAGGCGATGACCCGCCTGGCAGGCCGGATCCGGATCAATGCAGCGTGCGTGGTGTGGTCAGCACGAAGGCCGGGATCTCGGCGTCAAATTCCACCCCATCGTCGGCGATCATCTGGTAACTGCCCCGCATGCTGCCGAATGGGGTTTCCAGCACCGCACCGCTGCTGTACTCAAAACTTTTGCCAGGCGCCAGGTATGGCTGCTCGCCCACGACGCCCGGACCACGGACCTCCTGGGTCTTGTTGTTCCCGTCCGTAATCACCCAGTGACGGGTGAGCAGCCTCGCCGCCACGCTCCCCTGGTTCGTGATTCGCACCGTGTAGGCGAAAACGTAACGATTGGACTCTGGGGCGGACTGCGCCTCCACGTACGCGGATTTTACCGCCACATCAATCAGGTGTTTAGCCAATACCCTATCCCCGACCCATTCCCTGCCTGTCTCCAATCATAGCAATTTCCGCGCCTGTTCGCGTCAGCCAGAACCCCAACCTGCCGCCCATTTATTCTTCCTGTACCGGCTGGTACTGCCGGCAGGAGACACTGAATAACCCGCCACCATCGAGCCGTACCGCAGACAGACGACCACCCCAGAGACAGCCGCTATCAAGCCCGATCACACCCTGTCCCTCCCACAGCCCGAGCGTGGACCAGTGGCCGAACACAATACGCAGATTCCTGCTTGCACGCCCCGCGACTTCAAACCACGGAACCAGCCCGCCGGGCTGTGTCCCGGGCGCCCCTTTATGCCGCAGATCCATCCGCCCCGTGCCATCACAGTAGCGCAGCCGGGTCATGGCATTGATGACTACCCGCAGCCGCTCCCAGCCGCGCAGACCCTCGTCCCAATGGTCGGGCTGGTTGCCGTACATGTGATCGAACAGGGTGTTGCCGGCAGACTCCGCGACGGCACGCCGGGCTTCCTGCGCAAGCTGCTGTGCCAGTGCCAGATCCCAGGAGGGAAGCAGGCCCGCGTGCACCAGCGTAAAACCCAGATCCGCGTCATGATGAAGCAGCGGCTGCGCACGCAGCCACGCCAGCAGCTGATCGCGGTCCGGTGCATCGAGCACGTTCCGCAGCGTGTCCTGTGGATGCTCGCGCCCCTTGCCAGCCGCAACCGCCAACAGGTGCAGATCATGGTTCCCCAGCACGCACCGCACCGTCCCCGGCAGGTTCATCACAAAGCGCAGGACCGCCGCCGACGACGGTCCGCGGTTGACCAGGTCCCCCGTAAACCACAGCTCGTCCCGGTCCGCCACAAATCCGATCCGGTCCAGCAGTGCACGCAGAGCGTCGGCACAGCCCTGCACATCGCCTATGGCATAGACGGCCACGACGCTACGCCGGCCGTATCAGCCGGTGCAGCTTCATGGTAGCCCGCATCAGCGCATCCGTGATCCCGGGTTCGCGTGCGGAATGACCGGCACCCGGCACAATCTCCAGTTCCGACCCCTCCCACGCGCGATGCAGCTGCCAGGCGCTTTCCACCGGACAAGGCATGTCGTAGCGGCCCTGCACAATGATGCCGGGAATCCCGTGCAGTTTGTGGGCATCGCGCAGGATCTGGTTAGGCGCAAGAAAGCTGTCATGGATGAAGTAGTGTGCCTCGATCCGAGCCAGCGCCAGCGCCAGGTGCGCGTCGCTGAAAAAATCCACCACCGCCTGGCGTGGCACCAGGCTTGCCGTGCGTCCCTCCCACACCGACCACGCTTTGGCCGACGCCATCCGTGCCACCTCGTCGGCGCCGGTGAGCAGCCGGTAATGCGCCCGCACCAGGTCGCCGCGCTCGGATTCAGGAATTGGAGCGATGAAATCTTCCCAGTAATCCGGAAATATCCGATTGGCGCCGTCCTGGTAGAACCAGCGGATCTCCCGGGGGCGACAGAGAAATATGCCGCGCACCACGAGCCCGAGCACCGCCTGCGGATAGGTCTCGGCATAGACCAGTGCGAGCGTCGAGCCCCAGGAGCCCCCAAACAGCATCCAGCGCCCGATGCCAAGATGCTGGCGTATTGCCTCCATGTCTGCGACCAGGTCACCCGTCGTATTGTGCTCAAGGTTCGCATAGGGCAGCGAGCGTCCGGCGCCGCGCTGGTCAAACAGGATGATCCGGTAGACCAGAGGATCGAAGTAACGGCGGTGGTAGCTTTCGCAGCCCGCCCCGGGACCGCCATGCACGAACAGCACAGGCATGCCGTCCGGGTTGCCGGACTCCTCAAGGTAGAGAGTGTGGCCGCCCGAAACCTCGAGCCGGTGCTCTGCGTAGGGCGATATTTCCGGATACAAGACGTGCATGAATTTGACCCGACCGGTGCTCAGGGGTGTGCGCCGCACAGTATACCGGCCCCCCGTCCCAAAAGGCATGGTCCCGGCGCTGGTCAGACAGACCGATTCGCGCTATCCTTCGGCACTTTTTTCCCGGGCTACCAGGCATGTCCGCAGAAATCCTCCGCGAGGCCGCGCGCCGGCGCACCTTCGCCATCATTTCCCACCCCGACGCCGGCAAGACCACCTTGACCGAAAAACTGCTGCTCTTCGGGGGCGCCATCCAGCTCGCGGGCACGGTCAAAGGCCGCAAGGCCGCCCGGCATGCCACATCCGACTGGATGGAACTCGAGAAGCAGCGTGGCATATCGGTGACTTCATCGGTCATGCAGTTCCCGTACCGCGAGCGCGTCGTCAATCTGCTGGATACCCCGGGGCACGAGGATTTCTCGGAGGATACCTACCGCACGCTCACGGCGGTGGACTCGGCACTCATGGTCATCGACATCGCAAAAGGTGTCGAGGAGCGGACCGTCAAGCTCATGGACGTCTGCCGTCTGCGCAACACGCCGATCGCCACGTTCGTGAACAAGCTCGACCGCGAGGGACGTGATCCGCTCGAGGTGCTCGATGAGGTGGAACGCGTGCTGCGCATCCAGTGCGCGCCAGTAACCTGGCCGATCGGGATGGGCCACCGTTTCCGCGGCATCTACCATCTGTACGATCAGCGCGTGCACCTCTACTCAGCAAGCCACGGTGGCCGCATCAACGCCGGGGAAACCGTCCAGGGTCTCGATAACCCGCGTCTCGACGAATTGCTGGGTGGCCAGGCCGCGGAACTGCGCAACGAGGTGGCGCTGGTGCAGGGCGCAAGCCCGCAGTTCGATCGCGCTGCCTATCTGGAGGGGCGCCAGACACCCGTTTTCTTCGGTTCCGCCATCAACAACTTCGGGGTGCGCGAACTGCTGGACGCCTTTGTCGATATGGCGCCCGGACCCCAGCCCCGGGACGGCGGAGGCGGACGCGTGGTGCAAGCCGGGGAAGAGGCATTTACGGGCTTTGTGTTCAAGATCCAGGCAAACATGGATCCCAATCACCGCGACCGGGTTGCATTCCTGAGAGTGTGTTCCGGCCGCTACACGCCCGGAATGAAGCTGTATCACGTCCGCATCGGGCGCGAAGTGATTATCTCCAACGCCATCACCTTCATGGCCCAGGAGCGGGAAACCGTGGTTGAAGCCTATGCCGGAGATATCATCGGCCTACACAATCATGGCACCATGCGCATAGGCGATACTTTCACCCAGAAGGAGCCGCTCAAGTTCACCGGCGTGCCGAACTTCGCACCGGAGATTTTCCGGCGCGCCCAGATACTCAACCCCCTCAGGACCAAGGCACTGCTGAAAGGGCTTGAGCAGCTGACCGAGGAGGGCGCCACTCAGCTGTTCCGCCCGCTCAATTCGAACGAACTGATTCTGGGAGCGGTAGGGCCGCTGCAGTTTGACGTGGTCGCGCACCGGCTCCAGAACGAATATGGTGTCGATGCCCGGTTCGAGCCGGTGCCGGTTTACAGTGCACGCTGGGTTGCGTGTCACGATGCGAAGATGCTCGCCGAGTTCGAGCACAAGCTTCATGACAGTCTTGCCCGCGATAGCGCGGGTGAGCTGGCTTATCTGGCGCCGACGCGGGTAAATCTCCAGCTCACCATGGAGCGCTGGCCGGACGTGGATTTCCGCGCCACGCGCGAACAGGCCTGACGCCGGAAGCCGGCGTCAGATTGCCGCACTGCGTTCAGCGCGCTTGCGGTCTGTCTCCTTGAGGTGGCGCTTGCGCAGACGGATGTGGCCTGGCGTCACCTCAACCAGCTCATCATCCTCGATGAATTCAAGCGCCCGCTCCAGCGTGAGCTGGATCGGCGGCGTAAGGATGATGGCGTCGTCCGAACCCGATGCCCGCACGTTCGTGAGCTGTTTGCCCTTCATGGCGTTGACGACCAGGTCATTGTCGCGGGAATGGATGCCCACGATCATCCCCTCATAAAGCTCCTCCCCTGGCGAAACGAACATCCGTCCCCGTTCCTGCAGGTTCCACAGCGCATAGGCCACACTGGTGCCCATCCCGTTTGATATCAGCACCCCGTTTATGCGCCCGCCGGTCTCGCCTTTCTTCAGCGGACCGTAGTGGTCAAACACGTGATAGATGAGGCCGCTTCCGGCCGTCGCCGTCAGGAATTCGGTCTGGAATCCGATCAGACCACGTGCCGGAATCATGTATTCCAGACGAACCCGGCCCTTTCCGTCCGGTTCCATGTTGAGCAAATCGCCTTTGCGTGCGCCGAGTTTCTCCATCACCGATCCCTGGTGCTGGCTTTCGACGTCTACGGTGACCAGCTCGTACGGCTCCTGTTTCTCACCATCGACTTCCTTGATGATCACTTGCGGGCGCGACACCCCCAGCTCATAGCCCTCACGGCGCATGTTCTCGATAAGAATCCCGAGATGCAGTTCACCGCGCCCGGACACGCGGAACTTGTCCGGGCTGCCGGTATCTTCCACGCGTAGCGCCACATTGGTGATCAGCTCACGCTCGAGGCGCTCGCGAAGCTGCCGGCTGGTCACGTATTTGCCGTCCCTGCCGGCAAAAGGCGAATTGTTTACCTCGAACGACATCGTCACCGTGGGTTCATCGACGGACAGCAGTGGCAGGGCTTCCAGCGCCGCGGGATCGCAGAGCGTGTCGGAAATGTGCGGGGAATCGATGCCGGTCAGGGCAACGATGTCGCCAGCCGACGCTTCCGCAACCTCCGTCCGCTCCAAGCCCAGGAAGCCAAGCACCTGCAGTACCCGTGCCGACCGCGATTTCCCGGATTTCTCGACAACCGAAACCGGCTGGTTGGGCTTGATTTTTCCGCGCTTGATGCGCCCGACCGCGATGGCACCCACGTAACTGGAATAGTCGAGACTCGAAACCTGCATCTGAAAAGGCCCGGTGAGGTCGACATCCGGCGCCGCAACGTGCTGAACGATCGTCTCGAACAGCGGCGTCATGTCGCCTGCCCGCACATCGGGCTGCAGTCCGGCATAGCCGTTCAGCGCGGACGCGTAGATCACCGGAAAATCGAGCTGCTGCTCGGTGGCGCCGAGCTTGTCGAACAGGTCGAACGTCTGGTCCAGCACCCAGTTTGGGCGCGCGCCTGGCCGGTCGATCTTGTTGATCACAACAATCGGTTTCAGGCCCTGGCCGAAAGCCTTGCGTGTCACAAACCGCGTCTGCGGCATCGGACCGTCTGTCGCATCCACGAGCAGCAGCACTGAATCGACCATCGACAGCACACGTTCGACTTCCCCGCCGAAATCGGCATGCCCCGGCGTATCGATGATGTTGATGCGGTAGCCGTTCCAGCGTATGGCGGTATTCTTGGCCAGAATGGTGATGCCGCGTTCCTTCTCCAGGTCATTAGAGTCCATCACCCGCGTACCGACCTGCTGGTGCGGCGCAAAGGTTCCCGACTGCTGGAGCAGTTTATCCACAAGTGTGGTCTTGCCATGGTCGACATGCGCGATGATGG
The DNA here is from genome assembly GCA_021778035.1 of Pseudomonadota bacterium. Classification (GTDB taxonomy): domain Bacteria; phylum Pseudomonadota; class Gammaproteobacteria; order Acidiferrobacterales; family UBA6901; genus JAJYCY01. Next base: position 17,704 of record JAJYCY010000010.1, on the reverse strand, counting down.
CAATATTGCGTAGATTCTGGATCAAGCCGCTACCCCGGTGGAGGTGCAAAAAGGGCGGGCATTATACATGAATATGGACCAAATGAAGGCATGTACCGCCGGCAGGGCCGCCCGCTGCGCCAACAGGCCGGAAACCGCACCGGGCCCGGCGTCAGTGTCCCAGCCGGATCTTGCAGGAGTAAAGCGCGATTTCCACAGCGACCGGAACCACGAGTTGCCCCTCGACCCGCCGCATGCGGCAGTCGGGCACCAGCCTCAGCGCCGTCCGGTGCTGGTGAATGCCCGTCGCGACACGGATCAGTTGAGATAATGCGAGGCCTTCGCCGAATAGACCGAGGTGCACTCGCTGGATGGAGGTGTGCGCTCAACCGACAGCAGCGATCCATCGCCGAGTGTATTCTTGATTTCGACCGCGGCCTGGTAGATGGGGCTGGTCGGCGGAATGTAGCAATAGAAATAGTGTCCATCCGCGTCTTCGCCATAGAAGTAGAGCAGTCCGCCCGCATAGCCGCCGGCCCCGATATAGGTCCGCGTGGCGGTCGGTGCCGTGTTGAAACGGTTATTGAAGGTGCCATACATGTACTCGCTGTCCGGTCCGACGTAAACGTAACCCGGAACGTAGTCGCCCTGCGCCGACGCGGAAACCGGCAGCATGGCGCAGGCTATGGCAATTGCCAGCATGACCTGTTTCATCTTTTCGTTCTCCCGAAAACCGGCTGGCCGACTCACTCCGTCTAGAGCGAAGGCAGTGATCCCGCCGGTTTCATCTGCTGGGTATTGATCGCGCCAAAAATCCGGTCAAGCAGTTTTTCCCGCTGGCTCTCTGACAGATCCGGCGCCACCTGCAGCAGCGCCGCGCTGTCCGCGTTGGTCCACACGCCGCTCGCCAGGGCACGGTCCACGATCGCGTCGGACTGTTGCATGGCCCGGCGGCTGGCTGGATTCGCCGGCGCGACTCCGACGCCGGGCGCACCCGCGGCGGCGCGCCGCATCCGGGCCCGGGCCGCAAGCTGAGGCAGGTAGGGGGCAAGCTCCTGTTTCAGCACCGACTGGATGGCCTGCCGCAGCATCTGATCCTGCGGGATCCGGACGGCGCTGCGCGCGCTTCCGGGCATGATCTGGGGAACCGCGGGTGCCGGCAGGCTGCGGGGCGGCGCAGCGGGAATCCGCATCCACAGCAGCACGAACCCGGAGATCTGCACCAGGAGAATGCTTGCCAGCGCGAGTCTGTACTGTCCCGAAGTCATGTATTCCGCCGACGGCCTCCGCTATCACCAGACACAGCTAGCTGCCTGCCCCGGACGAAGAGTATATCGCTGCGGCACGCTCCCGCCATCCGTGGTCGTCGCAACGCCGGGACCGCGCCGGAAGCCGGGGGGTCACCGGCGCCGGCCCGCGCGACGGGGTTCAAAGTCCGAGCCGTTCCCAGACGGTGCTTGCCGGGCCTGCGCGGTTCAGCGTATAGAAATGCAGGCCGGGCGCACCGGCGACAAGCAGGCGGTCGCAGAGATCGGTGGTGACATCCAGTCCGAACGCGCGCAGGGCGTCGAGGTCATCACCATAGTCCTCGAGACGGCGGCGGATCCAGCGGGGTATTTCCGCGCCACAGGCATCCGAAAAGCGCGCCAGCTGCTTGAAGTTCGTGATTGGCATGATTCCCGGAACAATCGGGATATCCAGCCCCAGACTCTCGCAGTCGTCGACGAAACGAAAATAGGCGTCCGCATTGTAGAAATACTGCGTGATGGCGGAGTCGGCACCGGCCAGCACCTTGCGCTGGAAATTGAGCCGGTCGGCGGCAGCACTTACCGCCTGCGGGTGGGTTTCCGGGTACGCGGCAACCTCGATATGAAAATGGGGTCCGGTCTCCGCGCGGATGAACTCGACCAATTCGCTCGCGTAGCGCAGTTCGCCGGCCGCTACCGTGCCCGAAGGCAGGTCACCGCGCAGGGCAACCACATGATGTACCCCGAGCGCCATGTAGCTGCGCAGTATCTGGCGCAGCTGGTCACGCGACGATCCGATGCAGGAGAGGTGCGGCGCGGCATCCATCCCGGCGCCCTGGATATCCCTGACCGTCTCGAACGTTCCCTCACGCGTGCTTCCTCCGGCGCCGAAGGTCACGGACATGAAGCGTGGCCCAAGCTGCGCCAGCTGCGCCGCAGTGCGGCGAAGGCTTTCCTTGCCCTCGCCGGTCTTGGGGGGGAAAAACTCGAAGCTGAAAGTCCGTCCGTGCCTTCTCTGCGATTCCATGGGTGCCTTCAGAAGGGGCTGACCGGGCGTCCCGGATAGGTCCTGACCAATCCGGAAATCAGTAGCGGTAGTGATCCGGCTTGTAAGGGCCTTCGACCGGCACGCCGATGTATGCCGCCTGTTCGCCGGACAGCTGCGTAAGGCGGGCGCCGATCTTCTTGAGGTGCAGGCGGGCAACCTTCTCATCCAGCCTCTTGGGCAGCGTGTAAACCTGTTTCCCGTATTCGCTGCTGCGGGTAAACAGCTCGATCTGCGCGATCGTCTGGTTTGAAAAGGATGCCGACATCACGAAACTGGGGTGTCCGGTTGCACACCCGAGGTTCACCAGCCGTCCCTTGGCAAGAACGATCAGTTTCCGGCCGTCCGGCAGCAGGACGTGGTCAACCTGCGGCTTGATCTCTTCCCACGGGTACTGTTCAAGGGAGGCGATATCGATTTCCGCGTCGAAGTGTCCGATGTTGCACACGATAGCTTCGTTTTTCATCAACAGCATGTGTGCGTGTGTGATGACACTGACGTTCCCGGTGGCCGTCACGAAGATGTCGCCCAACGACGCGGCTTCGTCCATGGTGACAACCCGGTAGCCCTCCATCGCTGCCTGCAGCGCGCAGATGGGATCAATTTCGGTGATCCACACCGTAGCCCCCATTCCGCGAAACGCCTGCGCACACCCTTTCCCGACGTCACCGTAGCCGAGCACCACACAGATTTTTCCGGCAATCATCACGTCGGTGGCACGCTTGATGCCATCAATAAGTGATTCCCGGCAGCCGTAAAGATTGTCAAATTTCGATTTTGTCACCGAATCATTGACGTTCATGGCGGGGAACATCAGTTCGCCGCGCTGCTGCATCTGGTACAGACGGTGAACGCCGGTGGTTGTTTCCTCGGTCACGCCCCGGATGCCGCGTGCCATGCGGCCCCATTTTCCGGGACTGGCGGTCAGGCTCTCGCGTAGCTGGTCGAGAAATACCCTCCACTCCTCGCTCGAATTTTCCCCGGCGGATGGCACGCTGCCGGCGCGCTCGAACTCGGCACCCTTGTGCACGAGCAGGGTGGCGTCACCGCCATCATCCAGGATCATGTTCGGCCCTTCGCCATCGGGCCAGGTAAGCGCCTGCCGGGTGCACCACCAGTACTCCTCGATGGTCTCTCCTTTCCAGGCAAACACCGGAATTCCAGCCGCCGCCATGGCCGACGCCGCATGATCCTGGGTGGAAAAGATGTTGCAGGATGCCCAGCGCACTTTTGCCCCGAGCGCTGTCAGCGTCTCGATGAGCACCGCCGTCTGGATGGTCATGTGCAGTGACCCGGAAATCCGGGCGCCCTTGAGGGGCTGCTGCGCAGAGAATTCTTCGCGCAGTGCCATAAGACCGGGCATCTCGGTCTGGGCGATCTCGATCTCCTTGCGCCCCCATGCGGCAAGCCCGATATCGGCAACCTTGTAATCCTTGAACTTCGGATTGACGACTGCGTTCATCACATAACTCCGGTATGTAAGGAGCGCCGTTGTCTCAGTCGCAGTCCCCGCCAAGCCTGGCCCCGTCCAGCTGGCAGCGGGGTCGCAACGCTCCTTGGAAGTTACTGTGCCTGGCCGCTGGCCAGAGCATGTCGATATCGCCCGGAACGGCGAAAGCCGGTTACGCGGTAGCGGCGTTGCGCGCACCAGGCTTCAGGCCTGCTGCCTCGCGCAGCTGCTCTGCCCGGTCCGTCCGCTCCCAGCTGAAAGCTGGCTCCGAACGTCCGAAATGTCCATAGGCCGCCGTTGCCGCGTAGATCGGGCGCAGCAGGTCGAGCATCTGGATGATGCCTTTGGGACGCAGATCGAAGTGCGCGCAGACCAGTTCCGCGATCTGGCCATCAGGCATTCTGCCCGTGCCAAATGTATCGACATGCACCGATACCGGACGGGCAATTCCGATGGCGTAGGCGATCTGGATCTCGCACCGGTCGGCGAGGCCGGCTGCAACCACATTCTTGGCAACATAGCGCCCGGCATAAGCGGCCGAGCGGTCAACCTTTGACGGATCCTTTCCGGAAAACGCACCGCCACCGTGTCTGGCCATGCCGCCGTAGGTGTCAACGATGATCTTGCGGCCGGTCAGGCCGGCGTCGCCTACCGGGCCGCCGATCTCGAATGCGCCGGTAGGATTGATAAAGTACTTGGTGTCCCTGCCGAGCCACTCCTTCGGCAGCACCGGCTTGACGATCTCCTCGATCACGGCCTCTTTGATCGTATCGTAGCTGACGCCGGGAGCGTGCTGGGTCGACAGGACCACGGCGTCTATGCCGGCGGGCTTGCCGTTGACATACCGCACCGTGACCTGGGACTTGGCGTCGGGCCGAAGCCAGCCGAGCCGCCCGCTCTTGCGCACGTCGGACTGGCGCTTCACGAGGCGGTGTGCCAGGGAGATGGGCATCGGCATCAGTTCGGGGGTTTCGCTGGTGGCATAGCCGAACATCAAACCCTGATCGCCCGCACCCTGCTCCAGATCGAGGCCCCGGCCTTCGTCTACCCCCTGGGCGATATGCGGCGACTGCCGGCCGATGGCGGTCAGCACGGTACAGCTGTCAGGACCGAATCCCATTTCATCGGTATAGCCGATCGAGCGGACGGCTTCCCTGGCGACCTTTTCGACGTCGATGTTGGCGCTGGTCGTGATTTCCCCGGCCAGTACGATGAGATTGTTCTTTACCAGGGTTTCGCAGGCGACGCGCGCCCCTTTGTGCTGTGCGAGGATCGCATCCAGCACGCTGTCCGAAATCTGGTCGCACACCTTGTCCGGGTGACCTTCAGACACCGATTCCGAAGTGAAGAGAAAGCTGTCTGCCATCGCTGCTCCCTGAATGACGATAATTCATTGACCGGGTAACAAGTGTAGCGAACCTGCGCCAAAATTGACACGCCCGCCGCGTTACGGCTGGAGTGGCCACCGGCGCCGGCACCGCGCGTGGTCCCGGTGCGCCCCGCGTGCTCCGTTCCCGGCTTTTCGGCACGTTTTTAAGGCATAATAATTCGGTCATGTGTCCGCTAACTAGCACCGTTCGTGTCCAGCGCCCTCCGCGCAGCATCCTGCGCGCTGCCGGTCGCGCGATCGCCGATTACGGAATGATCCGCCCCGGTGACCGTCTGCTGCTCGGGCTGTCCGGCGGCAAGGACAGCCTCGGCATGCTGCATACCCTGCTGCATCTCCGGGACAAAGCGCCGGTGCCTTTCAGCCTGATGGCGGCCACCGTGGATCCCGTGATCGAAGGATTTGATCCGGGCGGCCTGCGCGATTACGTGCCGGCACTCGGGATTGCCTACCACTACCGCCGCCAGCCGATCGTGGAGCGGGCGCTCAGAACCCTGCGGGGAACGTCGTTCTGTGCCTACTGCGCACGCATGCGCCGGGGAATCCTCTATGCCACGGCGCGTGAGCAGGGCTGCAATGTGCTGGTGCTGGCCCAGCACCTCGATGATCTGGCCGAATCCTTCCTCATGAGCGCCTTTCATGGTGGCAGCCTGCGTACCATGAAGGCCAACTACCTCAATGATGCCGGTGACCTGAGGGTGATCCGCCCGTTCATCTATGTCCGTGAGCGCCAGCTCCGGGATTTCGCCGCTACGGCCGGCCTGCCCGTGATCGCCGACAATTGCCCGGCCTGCTTTCGCATGCCAAGCCAGCGTCAGCACATGAAGTTACTGCTGGCCCGTGAGGAGGCGACGCACCCGCAGCTGTTTGCCAACCTGCTGCATGCCATGCGGCCATTAATGCAGGAGGGTGGGAGAACTGCATACAAACCCACTCAAGACTCAGAGTATCACCAATATGCGGATAGTAGAGATCAATTATCTGATTTTTAGTGGTTTTACATAATTATATTCCCACAATGCATGGTATACGGATGTCTTCCTAAGATAATACGGCATATATGAATTACAGTGGGAATTATTTTGCTACAATAGCTTTATTTACTCGTAGAGTGGATCATTAATGGTATTTAATCAGGATTTATTGCCTTACGGTGGCTTAGTGATAGCCATGATAAGGCCAGTACGGCATTCTTTGCCGCAGCCCGCAGCTGATCCTGAGGACCGTCATCCCTATCACGCACCACGTTTCCGTGCCTCTTACCTCCTTCCCAGCTACTGGGGTGTCTGGATCGGCATGGCGCTGCTATGGGGCATTTCTATGCTGCCGGCCCCGGTGCGAAGCGGGTTTGGCTCGTTTGTTGGCGACATTTACCGGCTGCTCAGCGCGAAGCGCCGGCGCGTCGCCCGCGTCAACATCGCGCTGTGTTTCCCCGCCATGGCGGAAGCTGCCCGCAGACAGCTGGTCCGCCGGCATTTCCGGGTCTATGCGCAGTGCCTGCTGGATTTCCCCATGCTCTGGTTCGGAAACCCGGCCAAGCTTGGGCGATGGGTGCGCATCACTGGTCTGGAGCACTATGAAACCCTCCACCGCCAGGGCCGCAGGATCATTCTCCTGACAGCCCATTTCGTCGCGCTGGAATTTGGGGCCGCGGCAATGTCCGCGAGGTTCCCCCTGCTTGGGATGATCAAGCCAATGCGCAACCCGCTGCTCGACTGGTTCATGGCCAATGGGCGCAAGCGGTTTGATCCACGGGGCCGCATGCTCGAGCGCGAACAGGGATTGCGTCCGGTCATCCGCGAAATCCAGCGGGGTCTGGGTTTTTACTACCTTCCGGACGAGGACTTCGGTGTCCAGGGCTCCATTTTTGTGCCTTTTCTGGGCACCGAAGCGGCGCGTCTTACCACCCTGGGCCGGCTCGCGCAGATCTGCGACGCGGCCGTTCTCCCGTGCTTTACCTATCGCCTGCCGCACGGGAAGGGTTACGAGGTCCGTCTGGGCGCGGCGCTGCCGGGGTTTCCGAGCGGCGATCTCGCCGAAGACACCCGGCGCATGAACGCCGAGCTCGAACGGCACATACTGGGTGCGCCGGAGCAGTACATGTGGACTTTCAAATATTTCAAGACGCGTCCGGGTGGTGCCCCGTCTCCCTATGAACAAACCTGACCCACGCAGCACACCGCTGTACCATCCCCGTTACTGGCCTTCCTGGGCCGCGGTGGCGCTGCTCCGCACATTCAGCATGCTGCCGCTGCCGCTGCTCTGGGTGCTGGGTGCGCTGCTCGGAGAGATAGCATCCCGGGTTCCGAGCCGTGCACGCCACACGGCAGACGTGAACCTGGCGCTCTGCTTCCCGGACCTCGATGATGCGGCGCGCCAGCGCCTGCGCCGGGCGACTTTCCGGGCGTTCATGCAGGCAATCGTGAGCATCGGGGTCGGCATATGGGCGTCGCGTGACAGACTCCGCCGCCTGGTGCGGTTCCGCGACCGCTTCATCTACGACTCGGCACTGGCCGCAGGCCAGCACGTAATCCTGCTGGCGCCGCATTTCGTGGTTCTGGAGATCGCCGGACTCAGGTTGTCCCAGGAGCATCCGATGGTCAGCATGTACAAAAGCCCCAAGAATCCGGTGTTCGACCGCGTGATGCGGCGCGGACGGTCCCGCTTCGGGGGCGTCATGATAGAGCGCAGCTCCGATCTGCTTCCGCTCGTGCGGCTGTTGCGCGAGGGCCGGCCGTTCTACTACCTGCCGGACCAGGACCCCGGAGGCGCGCCGTCCGTGTTTGCGCCTTTTTTCGGCGTGCCGACAGCGACCCTGACCGCCCCGAGCCGGATTGCCCGGCTGGCGCGGGCTGCGGTCATACCCTGCTACACGCGCCTGCTCCCGTTCGGCCGGGGCTACGAAGTGATCATGAAGCCGCCGCTGCCGAACTTCCCTTCTGCCGACCCGGTTGCCGACGCCACATGTCTCAATGCCGCGATCGAGCAGGCCGTGCGGGAGATGCCGGAACAGTATCTGTGGACCTACAAGCGATTCAAGAGTCGCCCCTTGAATATGCCCAGCCGCTATGACTGAACAGACCCGTTGGCGCCAGTTCGTGCATCCCCGGTACTGGCCGAGCTGGCTTGGCTACGGCTTTCTGCGTGTCACCGCACTGCTGCCCCTGCCGGTCATATGGGTTCTCGGTGGCGTGATTGGCACACTTTTCTACCTGGTCCTTGGCGAACGAAGACGCATCACGCAGATCAATCTGCGCCTGTGTTTTCCCGGGCTCGACAAGCGCGCACGCAACCTGATTGCCCGCCGCCATTTCCGGGAATTCGTGCGCGCATCGCTGACAGTGCCCATTGCCTGGTGGGGGTCGCACAGGCGTCTGACCCGGCTGGTCCACTGTCGCAACTGCCATTATCTCGACGTCGCATACAATGCCGGCCGGCGCATCATCATCCTTGCCCCGCATTTTGTCGGAATGGAAATCGGCGGCATCTATCTCGCGAGTTCCGGGTATTCGCGGTTCGCCAACCTCTACAAGCGGCCCAAGAATGCGCTGCTCCATCATCTCATTTTGCAGCGGCGCACCCGCTTCGGCGGCGTGCTGATCGAGCGCATGGAAGGTTTGCGGCCGGCTATCCGCGCTATCCGCAATGGTCTGGTTTTCTATTACCTTCCTGACCAGGACCAGGGGGGCAGCGGCGCGGTGTTCGCCCCATTCTTTGGCGTGCCGGCATCCACACTTACCTCGCTTGGCAGGCTGGCGCAGATCACCGGCGCCATGGTCATACCCTGCTTCACGCGCCAGCTCCCCTGGGGCCGCGGCTACGAGCTGATTCTGCGCCCCCCCATGACAAATTATCCGAGCGGCGACGATGTGGCCGACGCGCAGTCCATGAACCAGGAGATTGAGGCGGGGGTGCGCGAAATGCCGGAGCAGTACTTCTGGGTCCACCGGCGCTTCAAGACCCGGCCGCCAGGATTTCCGCCGCTGTACTGAGTGCCAGCACTCACTTCGTGAGCCGCCCGAGAAACACACGCATTTCCCTGACGGCCTGCAGATCGCCTTTCCGTTCAGCGCGATCAATGCCGTCCCGGTAAGCCTGTATCGCTTCATCCCGGTGACCGGACTCGGCAAGCGCCCGGCCCAGCAGCTTCCAGGCGGCGGAATACTGCGGATCAAATTCCAGCGCCTTGCGCAGATGCTCCACCGCCTGCCCGCCCTGCCCGAGCTTCAGGAGCTCACTGCCGAGTCCGAAGCGAAGAAGGGCGCCGTCCTGGCCGCGGGCAAGCATGGCCTGCAGGTTCTCGATCAAGGGCATGTCAATGCCCCACGCCGGATGCGTTCACTTGCTGCGGTCGCGGCGCAGCCCGATTCCCAGCCCCTTCAGTTTGCGGTAAAGGTGGGTGCGCTCAAGCTCGGCGATTTGCGCAAGCTCGCCGATATTTCCTTCGGTCCGCTCGAAATGGTACAGAAGATAGGCGCGCTCGAAGCGGTCGCGTGCTTCCCGCAGCGGCATGGCGTAAAACGATTCCGGCAGGGAGTCCGGCACAACCCGCCGCTGCCGCTGCAGCACATCCCGGATTTCCGCTTCACCGATGTCGCCGCGCTTCTTCATGAACAGCAGGCGCTGCACCAGTGCCTTAAGTTCGGTGACATTGCCGGGCCAGGCATAATTGCGCAGCACGTTAAGCGCCGCCGTGGAAAACCGGCGGTAGTTTGCATGACCCGTGTCCAGAGCCTGCCGCTCGAAATGGTCGATCAGATCGGGAATGTCCTGGCGATGCTCCCGCAGCGCCGGCACGTAAAGAGGCAGCAGGCTGAGCCTGCTGAAAAGATCTTCGTCGAACCGACCTGTCGCCACCTCCGTTTCCAGATCCCGGCTCGTGGTGCCAATGACACGGCAGCCGACAGAAACCGGTTTGCCGCCCCCTATGCGCCGGAACCAGTTGCGTGCGAGCGCACCCCTCAGCATCTCCTGCGCGACACCGTCCATGGCTGCAATTTCCTCGAGCACCAGGCTTCCATCACGTGCTTTCTCGATGCAGCCGGGCAGAGACTGGCCGCCATGTTCGGTGCCAAACAGCTGTGCCAGCAGGCGCTCGCCTCCGGAAGCACCCAGTTTGACCCAAACCACCGGCCCGCCCCGCCCCGCCCGATGGGCGTGGATCGCGCGTGCAATGAGGCTGCAGCCGCTGCCGCGTTCGCCGGTGATCAGAACCGGCACGTCGAGCGCAGCCGCATGTTCGGCTTCAGTCCGCAGCCGCGCCATCTCCAGGCTTCTGCCGATGATTACGGGACGCGGATCAGCATCCGTGGCGCCGTCTTCGTGAACCGGACGCGCCCGGTGCAGAACCTGACCCACAACATCCAGGAGCCGCGCGGTAGACAGGGGTTTCTCGATGAAGTCGCTGGCGCCGATGCGGATGGCTTCTACCGCCGTCTCTATGGTTCCGTGACCCGAAATCATGACCACGGGGGGTACCGCGGATCCGCTCTGCATCCATTCCTGGAGCAGGGTAATGCCGTCACAGTCCGGCATCCAGATGTCCAGCAGCACCAGATCCGGCCGGTGCCGCTGCAGCGCGCCGCGCGCCGCTTCGGCGCTGGCCGCGCCAACCGCATGGTAGTTCTCGTCTTCCAGGATCTCCTGGACCAATTGCCGGATTTCCGGTTCGTCATCGACAACCAGCACGCAGCCGCGTTTCATGCGGTTTTCTCCCTCGGTGCCCGGGTGGGCGTCGCTGGCTGGCCCAATGCCGGAAGCCGGATGACCAGGCAGGCGCCGGATGCGCCGGAGTCCTCAGGTACGATCATGCCGCCATGTTCCTCGACGATTTTCTTGACGATGGCCAGTCCGAGCCCGGTGCCCTTTTCTTTGGTGGTCACATAGGGCTCAAAAAGCCGGTCCCGCACGGAGGATGCAATTCCCGGTCCGTTGTCCGCAACCCGCATCTCGATGAAGTCATTGCCATCGATTGATGCACGGCGGGTGCTGATGCTGATCCGTGGACGCGCCGTCTTTACCAGCGCCTCGTGCGAGTTCAGCAGCAGATTGTGCAGCACCTGGCGCAGGCCGTCCGGATCAGCGCTGGCGCAGGGCAGGTCCGCGTCGAGATCAAGGTCGATCCGTACCGTCGCGGCACGGCCGAGATAGAGCTCGGCCACGTCACGCACCAGGACGTTGAGGTCTGTCGACTGCGGAAGAATGCGTATCGGCCGTGCATAATCGGCAAAGGCATTGACCATGGTTTTCATGGCTTCAACCTGCTGCACGATGATCCGGGTAGCGCGGTCAAGGGTCTCGCGTGCGGCCGGCGCAAGTCCGTCCATGCATTTGTGGCGTATGCGTTCAGCACCCAGCTGGATGGGGGTAAGCGGGTTGCGGATTTCATGGGCCAGTCTGCGGGCCACCTCTGCCCAGGCAGCATCGCGCTGTGCCTGAATGAGCGCGGTAACATCATCGAACACCACCACGTGCCCGCCGCGGCGGGTATCGATGCCGGGAAGCATGGTGCCGCGCACAATCAGTATCCGGCGCCCCGAAAACCCCGAAAGGCCGACCTGATCGTGCCACTCGGACCGGTCGTTGTGCGCTGCGCGCATGACAGTCTGGAAGAACGGCGCCAGCCGCGGCTCGCCTGCCGCCAGCTGCTGCAGCGATTTCCCGGCGTCCTTTCCAAGGTTGATGCCGAGAATCTGGGCGGCGCTGGGGTTGTGGGTGCGCAGCCGCTGGTGGGTGTCAAACGACAGCACCCCCGAGGAAAGATGCGTCAGTACCGTCTCGAGATAGGTGCGTTCTGTTTCGGTCTCGCGCTGGCTGCGCTTGATCTGGTTGCGCGCCTGGCGTATCCGCCGCGTCATTTCGTTGAATGAGCTGACCAGTACGCCGAGCTCGTCGTTGGCCGTTACCGGCAGGCGCTTGCTGTAGTTGCCGTGGGCGACGGCACGCGTGCCCTCCGCCAGCTCGCGCAGCGGGGTGGCCAGCCGTCGCGCCGAAAACAGCGCCGCCCAGGTGGCAATAAGCAGGGTCGCAAGTGTCACCAGAGTAAGCGTAAGAAGCATGCCGAACTTGAGCGGGCCGCGCAGATAGTTCAGTTTCTCGTACTGCTCGAACGCCACCTGGATTCCGGTGCTGAGCCTGCTGTAGCGCCGCGGAACGGGCTGCAGCAACTGGAGTACACGTGCGCTGCCGGTTGCGCCGGATCCGGGAACCGGCACCAGGACACGCAATCGCAGCCGTCCGCGCGGAAGCGGATCCAGGTCCGCGACCGTTGCTCCCGCGTGGGCCTGGGTCAGCAGGCCCGCTATGGGTGTAGCCGATGAATCGCCGCGGCCGGCCGGCGGAATGCCGCTGGATGCAATGATTCCACCGCGCCTTCCGTACAGGATTATGCTGGTGGCCGGGTCGCGCGCATGCAGTTCCGCGAGCAGCGGTGCGATGGCAGGCCGCGATGCGTGCGCCAGCCTGACGGCGATGTACCGCGCTTTGCGCTGCAGGTCGTGTTCCTGCAGGTTGAGCGAAGCGCGCCCGAGCGCAAGCGCATCATCGAGCGCGCGCTCGATCTTCACGTGAAACCAGTTGTCGATGCCTCGGCTGAAAGCCTCCACCGAAAAGAAATACACCACCGACACGGGAACCACTGCAAGTGCGACAAAGAATCCGAGCAGCCGCAGGGTCAGGCGCGTACCCATAACCCCGGCGCGCATCTGCGACACGAGGCGCCGCAGATTGAAGAGTATGACCGCGAGCAGCACGACGACGCCCGCGACATTGATGACCAGCAGCAGCCAGTAAAGATGCCCGAAAAACGCCGAATTCTGGGTGGCGGCACCGAGCATTGCGAGCGCCACGACCAGCAAAACCGAGAGCACCGCGAGCGGTGCCGCCTCCGTGGCGTAGCGCCCTAGGGTCCTACTGACCATGTTGTCCAACCGCTGCTGAGGTGCCATGCCGGCGAGGCATAGGCCAGGGGTTGCAGAGGCGACGGCAGCGCACCGATGTCCAGGTATACGCGCAGCCGCAGGCGGTACTCACCCCCTGCCGGCAGTGGCCCGTGCCGGCCGAGCGGCAGGCGCAGCATGCTGATATGGCCCAGGTATCCGAGTGCACCCTCGAGCGTCGAGAAGCTGCCGTAGCCGGTGTCGCCGGCCCCGGCAACCAGGTACTCGCGCGAAAGAGCATGAAACCGGAGGCTTCTGTGAAGGCTCCAGCTCGCTATCGACTGGTCCCAGAGAATATGCCGGTGGCGAAGCAGATCGACATCGATGACTACATGCAGCGGAATCCCCTTCCGCAGCGCCTCCCTGGCCTTGCTGCTCAGCCTCAGCCTGAGTCTCGCGCTCAGCCCCAGCGCATGCCGGCTGATCTGTGTCTGGACCCCGCGCACGTTGAAATCCGCCGCCCGGACACTGGCTGTCCCGGCCGTCTGCAGCGCCAGAACCACCCCCACCGCCGTCATCCACCGCTTCATGGCCCGTTACCCCGGCAGTTTCCGCAGGCAGGCAAAAAAGAATCCGTCCATATCCTGTTCCCCGGGCAGGATCTGCCATCCGGCCGCCGCCGGGCGGCCACAGGTGAGCGACAGCGGCACCACAGACGCGCCGCCCGTGCGCGCCAGGAAGGCCGTAATCTGATTGTCATTTTCATCCGGCAGCACCGAACAGGTGACATACAACAGCTTACCCCCGGGCCGCAGCAAGGGCCATAATCCATCGAGCAGACGGCGCTGGAGTTCGCACAGATGGACTATGTCCGCCTCGGTGCGGTGACGCTTGATGTCCGGATGCCTGCGGATGACCCCGGTGCCGGAGCAGGGCGCATCGAGCAGGATCCGGTCAAATGCCCGCCCGTCCCACCATCCGGCGGGTTCTGCCGCATCCCCGGCCACAACCCGGGCTTCGAGGCCCAGTCTGCGGAGATTGTCGTGCAGACGTCCGAGCCGGCTATCCTCAATGTCGATCGCCAGCAGATCCACGGCCGGTGCCCGCTCCACAATATGAGTGGCCTTGCCGCCAGGAGCCGCGCAGGCATCGAGTACCCGTTCACCGTCACGCGCGCCAAGCAGGACCGCGGCGAGCTGCGCTGCGCCATCCTGCACGGACACCAGCCCAGCGGCAAAGCCGGGAAGCATCGCAACTGGAAGTGACCGCCCGAGTACGATGCCGCATTCACCTGACGTCGTGCGTGCCGCGATCTGGTGCCGTTCCAGTTCGGCCAGATACGCGTCACGGGTGGTACGCAGACAGTTGACCCGCAGGGTCATGGGTGGACGCATATTGTTGTGCGCACAGATTTCCCGCCACTGCTCCGGCCAGGCCGTCTGCAGCCACCGCAGAAGCTGTGGCGGGTGGGCGTAGGCAAGAGCCGGGTCGCTTTGGATTACCTGCCTCAAGGTGGTCTCGCTGCGCAGGTATTGCCTCAATACGGCATTGACCAGTCCGTTTGCCCAGGGTTTTTGCAGCTGCGCGGCGGCAGCGACGGTTTCGGCCACAGCCGCGTGCGGGGGGGTGCGCAGATGCATGAGCTGGTACAGTCCTACCAGCAGCAGCGCTTCCACATCCTTGTCCTTGCGCTTCAGCGGCCGGTCCAGCAGCTTGCCCATGACCGCGGCAAGCTGGGATGCCCAGCGCACGGTACCGAAAGCAAGCTCCTGGATCAGCGCGTTGCGTTCGCGCCGGTCGGGCGGCAGCCGCGCAAATGCCCTGTCGAGCACGGCATCCAGCGAACGTCCGCGGTCGAGGACTTCATGGACCACCATCGCGGCGGTTGCCCGCGCCAGCCCGGCAGAGGCGGAAACGGTCATCGCCGCCGTCACGTGCCCAAGACTGTGCCAGCCGCGAGCGGGTGTCCGTGCAGAAAAGCTGCCGCATCGAGGGGCCGGCTGCCTTCGATCTGCAGCCGCGTGATGCAGAGTGGCGCGTCCGCGGTTTGCACCCATACGCCCGAGGCGTCGGCGGCAGTCACGGTTCCCGGACTGGCCGCCGCATTTGCGATGCCATCCAGGGTGGCGACTTCCCAGAGACGCAGCACGCGGCCGCCCCAGAGGGTATGGGCCACCGGCCACGGGTTGAATGCGCGGATCCGACGATGCAGCGTCTCGCGCGGCAGCCGCCAGTCAATCAGCGCCTCCGCCTTGCTGAGCTTCCTGGCGTAGGTAGACCTGCTGCCATCCTGCGGCCGGGCCACGGTACCGCCCCGGGCGAGCTCCGCCAGGGTCGCGACAAGCGTCCGGGCACCAAGCTCCGCCAGGCGATCATGCAGGGTGGCGGCAGTGTCTGTGCCGGAAATGGCCGCGACTGCACTGCCGAGAATGTCGCCGGTGTCCAGTCCGGCATCCATCTGCATGAGGGTGATGCCGGTCTGTGCATCGCCGGCCTCTATTGCGCGCTGTATCGGAGCCGCGCCCCGCCACCGCGGCAACAGCGACGCGTGGACGTTGATGCAGCCGTGGCGCGGAATGCGCAGCACCTCGGCGGGCAGAATCAGGCCATAGGCGACCACGATCATGACTTCCGGCTCAAGTGACCGCAGTGTGGCGAGCGCCGCTTCTGATCTGAAATTCTGCGGCTGTGCGACCGCAAGGCCGGCTTCCAGCGCGGCACGCTTGACCGGGCTTTCCTCGACGCGGCGTCCACGTCCGGCGGGACGGTCCGGCTGCGTATAGACCGTCAGAATGCGGTGCCCGGCGCTGTGCAGGGCGCGCAGCGATGGAACGGAAAATTCCGGCGTTCCGGCAAAGACAAGATCCACGGGCTGGTTTCCCATTCAGACACCGGGCCGGCCGGCAGCGCCTGCCGGCAGCCGGTCGGGCTACATTGCAATTTTTTCCTGCTTGTCGAGTTTCTTGCGGATGCGATTCTGTTTCAGACGCGAAAGGTAATCGACGAATACCTTGCCATCCAGATGATCGATTTCATGGGCGATACACACCGCCAGCAGACCCTCTGCTTCGCGCTCCAGCTCGCGCCCCTCGCGGTCGATGGCACGCAACAGGATGCGGCGGGCGCGCTCCACGGGCTCGAAAATCCCCGGCACCGACAGGCAGCCTTCCTCCATTACCTGGGCTCCCTCCTGTTCCACGATCCTGGGGTTGATGAGGGTGAGCAGCTCGTTGCGCTGTTCCGAGACGTCTACGACGATGATCCGCCAGGGTACGTCCACCTGGATCGCAGCAAGACCGATTCCAGGCGCGTGGTACATGGTTTCGGCCATGTCGTCCACAAGCGTACGCACGGCCGCGTCGACCTGGGTGACCGGTTCGGCGATGCGGCGCAGCTTCGGATCCGGATAGCGCAGGATATTAAGTATCGGCATGGCTCATGGCACTGGCCCCAAAAGCCAGACAAGTGACTCCCCTGAGTCTATCATCGAAATGAATGATGCTGAATAACAAGCGGATTTTGACCGGGACAAGTTGGCGAGTCCGGTCCGATGGACTACACTCGATCAAAACAACACAAGGAATGTTCCATGGCCCGAAGAATAGCATCATTCGCGGCAATGTTCGGTCTGCAGCTGTGCCTGGCCGTATCGGCGCATGCAGAGTCGATCGCGCTCAACCCGAGCCACCCGCAGCACTACACAGTGGTCCGCGGTGACACACTCTGGGGAATTTCCGCGAAATTCCTGAGGGACCCCTGGCAATGGGCCAGGGTATGGACGATCAACCCGCAGGTCCGCAACCCGGATCTCATCTACCCCGGAGACGTCATCGTCCTGTCCTATGTCCATGGAAAGCCGAGGCTGCAGCTGCTTCGGAAAACCACGCTCGCGCCCGAGCAGAGCGGGCGCTCTGCGGCCGCCGGGGCACCGTCATCTGCCAATGCCTCTTCCCCGCCTCCGCCCGGGGGGCCCACTTCGCTCACCGTTGTGACGCTGCGGCCACAGATCCGCTCGGAGCCGATCAAGAACGCAATCCCGACGATCAACCCTGAGGCCATTGCACCTTTTCTCAGCCGCCCGCTGGTGGTGAGCCGGGATGGGCTGAACCGCGATCCGTACATTACCAAGGGCCTCGGTGGCCACCTTGCTTTTGGCAGCGCCAGCTTGTTCTATGCGCGTGGTTTCGGGCCACATCCGGCCCATCACTACGAGATTTTCCGCCGTGGGCAGGCCCTGAAAAACCCCGACAGCGGCGAGACGCTGGGTTACGAGGCGCGCTATATAGGCCGGGCAAAACTGTTGCGCGCCGGCGATCCTGCGAAGCTCGTCGTGACCAGCGCGAACGAGGAGGTCCTGCCGATGGACCGGCTCGTGGCCGTACCGAGGCAGCGGCCGCCATTGCCCTACTATTTTCCGCATCCTCCGCGGCGCATGGTGCGCGGAAGCATTATCACCGCACCGGATAAAGGCGCAGAATTCGGCGCGATGAGCATCGTGGCCATCGACCTCGGCCGGCGTGACGGGATGACGGATGGGGATGTGCTGCGCATCCTGCGGTCCGGACACCGGCGCACCGATCCGCTGAGCGGCGGCCGGTACCGTACGCCCGATGAAACCCGGGGGCTGCTGATGGTGTTTCGCATCTTCAACCGGGTAAGTTATGGCTTGATCATGTCGGCATCCGGCCCCGTCAGCATTGGTGACCGGGTAGTTACCCC
>JAJYCY010000065.1 GCA_021778035.1 Pseudomonadota bacterium | reverse complement strand
CTCGACGATCCGGCAATCCGGCTGGAGACCGGGGTGCGCGTGCTCCGTCTGCTCTCATCGGACGATGGCCGCCGGGTCGCGACTGTCGAGGCCACTGGACCGCACGGGCCACGGACATTCAGCGCGCGCGTCGTCGTGCTGGCGGCAGGCGCAGTCAACTCCGCAGCGCTGCTGCTCGCGTCCGCCGCGAACACCCATCCGCATGGCCTGGCCAACGGATCCGGACAGGTCGGACGCAACTACATGTGTCACCTGAATTCGGTCATGCTGGCGCTGTCGCCGTGGAACAGCCGTGCCTCCGTTTTCCAGAAGACCCTGGGCATCAACGATTATTATCACGATTCCGGGGATGCGGGATTTCCCTATCCACTCGGCCATGTGCAACTGCTCGGCAAGGTGACCGGCGCGGTTCTGAAGGCCGAACGGCCGCTGCTGCCCGCGGCCATTGCCCGGTGGTTCGGCCGGCATTCGGTCGACTGGTGGCTGACGACCGAGGACCTGGCCCGCCCGGAGAACCGCGTTACCCTGGCGGACAACGGACAGATCCGGCTCAGTTACACACCCAACAATCTCGAGGCGCATGCGCGGCTGCTTTCGACATGGCGCCACGTACTGCGCCGGATCGGTTTTCCTTTCATCTTCTCGCAGAGAATCGGTATCGAGGGTGTTGCCCACCAGGTAGGCACGGCTCGCTTCGGTGAGGATCCCGCGCAAAGCGTGCTCGATCCCTACTGCCGTGCCCATGAGCTAGATAACCTGTTCGTTGTGGACGGCAGCTTCATGCCCTCGATCGCGGCAGTCAATCCGTCGCTCACCATCATGGCCCAGGCACAACGTGTTGGCGAATATCTCAAAGCACGATTTGCCCAAGGTGACTGGCGTGTCTAGATCGGCGATCGCGGTGTCGACAATCTACGGCGCAGGTTTGCTGCAGGGGTTTGCTTTCGTGCTCATTCCCGCCCTGGCAACCCTCCTCAAGGGCGCCACCTACCATCTGTCCGCCAGCCAGTACGGCAGCTTGTTTCTGCCGATGACCGCAGGCGCGATTGCCAGCGCGCTGACCGCCGGAACGCTGGACCAGCGCATCGGGACCGGCGGCGTGCTGCGGCTCGGGCTCATCGCCAACATCCTTGCGCTGCTGCTGCTCGTCGGCAGCAACGGATTCGCCGGTCGGGAAACAGCCTACGCGATGCTGCTTGCGGAGACCGCCCTGCTCGGACTCGGCTTCGGACTGAATCTTGCCGCCGTGAATCATCTGGCCGCGGCACTGTTTCCGCGCAACGAAACCGCCGCGGTGACTCTGCTCAATGCCACGATCGGCGCCGCCACCGCGCTTTCTCCGCTGCTGCTGTCGCTTTTCCAGGCCGTATACCGCTGGTGGCTCTGGCCGGTTGTGGTGGCCGCAGGGTTTGTCGCTGCGATCGGCATGTCCCTCGCCCTGCAGCACGGCCCGCGCGCCGTGTCGCCCCCCGCCGGGGAGCAGCGCAGCCGCGGCGCAGCGGCCGCATGGCTGTTCGCAGCCGCTGTTCTGGTCTACGCCGTGGTCGAAGGAACGTTTGGCAGCTGGGCCACGCTGTACGTCAGTGACAGCCATCACCTGCCCGCCCGGTTCGGCGCCTGGGCGCTGTCCGCTTTCTGGGGCACGATGACTGCATTCCGTCTTGGCCTGGGTCTGGTGCCTGCCCGCCTGGTGTCGCCGAGGCAACTATACCGCCTGTCTCCGATCGCGATTGCTGCCTGTTTCCTGATCCTGCCGTTCGCGTCTACGCCCTGGGCGCTGGTCGCGACCTACGGTGCCGCCGGCGTGGCGTGCAGTATCTATTACCCCTACAGCATGTCATTTGCGCTTGAAGCGCATCCCCGGCATCAGACCCGGGTCGCTGGCCTGCTGGTTGCGGCCCTGATGGCAGGCGAAGGCATCGGTTCCTATGCGCCCGGCCCGCTTCAGGGACGAATCAGCCTGGCCCATATCTACGGGCTGTCCGCGTTCTGGGCTCTGCCCCTCCTGGGTCTGGCCTTCTGGCTGAGCCGCCCCGGCACCAGACAGAACGGCCCGCCACAGCGAACCGGCACCAGCCACTGACTTTAAAGAGAGGAACGATACGATGATTAACATTGATCTCAAAGGCAAACGCGCGCTCGTTACCGGTGCCAGCTCCGGCATCGGCGAAGCGATTGCACACGCTTTGGCGCAGGCCGGAGCTGATGTGGCTGTCAACTACCTCGCCGATCCCGCTGGCAGGAATGCCGCTAATGCCGAACAGGTGGCGGCATCGCTGCGGCAGGTCGGTGTACGCGCAGCAACGCTTGCGGCAGACATAGCAGATGCAGGTGAAGTGGAAAAGATGTTTACGCAGATTGACAGCACGTTCGGCGGCATCGACATCCTCGTCAATAACGCCGGAATCGATGGAGTCGCGGCACGCTGCTGGGAATCAAATCCGGATGACTGGTACCGGGTGATCCAGATCAATCTCTTCGGTGCCTACCACTGTGCGCGCGAAGCACTCAAACGCATGACCACCGCCCGCCACGGCGTCATCGTCAACATCAGTTCGGTGCATGAAAGCATCCCCTGGAGCGGCTACAGTGCCTATACCTGCTCGAAGGCCGCGCTGACCATGCTGACACAGACCCTCGCGCAGGAGACCGCGGACCTCGGCGTGCGCGTGGTCGGCGTGGCACCAGGAGCGATCAAGACGGAAATCAACGAGGCTGTCTGGAACGATCCGGACATGCTCCGCGATCTGCTGCGCAAGATCCCCGCAAACCGGATGGGCAAACCCGAAGAGATCGGCCGCATGGTCGCGCTACTGGCAAGTGACATGGCGTCCTATGTCACGGGCCCAAGCGTCCTGGTCGACGGCGGTATGGTGCTCTATCCGTCCTTCCGCCACGGAGGGTGATGACGCTGCCGCGTCCGGGTATCTGTCTTGCGGGTGCCATCCCCGCAGCCGGTCCGATGTACCATCCGGACCGGGGCCCACCGGAGAATGCGACCCGTCAGCGGGGAGGCGGTGGAGGCTGCGAAGAAGGCGGGGGCGGCGCGTAGTAGCGTGGGGCCGGATAACCGGGGATCTGGTTTCCTTTCGCATACATGCACTGCATGTAGGCAATGTTGTAACGGTACTGAAGCGACATCCCGCTCTCGGCCGCCGCGTTCTCGCCGGCAGCCGACCCGAACAGCAGACCGATCCCGGCGCCAGTCCCGACCGCCTCCTGGCCATGTCCGAGCAGCGCGCCCGAGGCGGCACCGAGTACGGCCCCCGTGGCTGCACCCGACAGCACCTGTTGATGGGCCACCTGGCCTGGCTCCACACCGAGTTGCTGGCGCGCAAAGTTGCGACAGATGTAGTCATCCTGCTCGAATTGCCCGAACGGTTTGCCAGGTCCGGGCATGACCGCCACTGTGGGTCCGGTCGGAAGGCTCACACATCCGGCAAGCAGCATTCCGACGGCTGCTCCAGAAATCAAGTGCTTCATTCTCATTGGCCTGCTCCTTCTGCCATCCTACGGACTGGGTGCTGGCGTAGCCGGTACTTCCTTCCAGCCGCCCGGACAGGTCTTCACATACGGATAATAGGCCTTGGCACCGTCACAGTAATACCAGTACTGTTGCACCGGCGGCGCAGCCGGAGTCGGCAGCGCCGGTTCAGTCGGAGCGTACGGCGGAGCGTCATAATACGGCGCGGGATAGGGATAGACCGGCCGCGGATAGAAATACCACAGGCCATTGACTACCCACCACCAGCCCCAGCGGCCGTCGTAGTCGCCGTGAGTCCAGTAACCACCCCGCCAGCGGTCCAGGTCGGGACCGCGGTAAAACGGCTCCGCTCTCCACCCCCACCCCCGATCGTGCCAGTCCCCCCGCCCCCGCCATCGCCAGTCGTCCCGGTCCGCAAACGCGGACAGCGATACTGTCAGCAGGATGCCTGCCAACATCCAGCATGCGATCTTGCGTGTCCTCATGCGTCATGCCCTCCTGCCTGTCTTCCGATCCCGGCTGTACCCGCCCGTTTTCCGAAGAACCGATCCGGAAAACTGCCGGACGGGGTGCAACGTCCAGCCGCATCACCGCCTGTCACCTGTCCTAACGTGCGATCCGCCAATCGGTTGACCCGCTCCACGCTGCCGGCCCGCCTGACGGCTGGGCCGGTTTTTCCCGGATATCCCTTCCGTCGCAACTGCCAACCGCCCGGAATTTCAGCCCGGAGCGGTCAGAATCCGGATTTTCCGTTCGCACCGAGAACATCGCGCAGTGCCCGGATATTCTCGATCCGCAGTCCGCTGAACATGAGGCCGGCGCCATAGGCATTGAGGCGCACGACACGGGCAGGAAGCCTGAAGTGTTCCGTCCCCGCAACCGCGCCCGGACGCAGATTCAAATCGATGTCGAGCCCCTCGTTGAGCGACAGCGCCTGCGGGTCGGTTTCGACGAACAGGCCTCCGAACCCCAGATCCCGGCAGGTCGCCTGTTGCGCCGGCTGCCCGCTGGACACAATGTCGACGTCGAAATGTACTCGCCGACGTTCGTTCCATCGCTGTTCAATCCGTCTGCCTCTGGCCATCACCGCCTCCTCGTGCGTCCCGGGCGTCGTTACCGCCCTCACTGCCGCCGACCGGCAACACATAAGCCCTCATTTTTTCCGGCAGGCCGATGTTCATTCCTTACCGGACCACAGGGTATCCCAGCCACGGAGTCTGCCGGATCCACAACTGTGACCGGTTGTCGCGCAGCAGCGCCACAAACCGGGCAATGCTGTGTGCATCCTGGACTGCAAATCTGAGCCAGGCACCCTGCTCATTCTGTCGCGCCACAAATGCTGATACCCGCTGCATCCACGTCACGTCGTGCACACAGCAGGTCGCCGCCACCCCGAGACGCGTGCCGGGAAACAGCGTAGCCGGCGGCACGCT
The DNA here is from genome assembly GCA_021778035.1 of Pseudomonadota bacterium. Classification (GTDB taxonomy): domain Bacteria; phylum Pseudomonadota; class Gammaproteobacteria; order Acidiferrobacterales; family UBA6901; genus JAJYCY01. The sequence continues at coordinate 7,031 of JAJYCY010000065.1, read as the reverse complement.
GATGAACATTCCATCGATTCCGAGATCGCGGCTCAGCCCACGCACCGCCTTTCCCTGCCGGCCATAGAGCAGCACTTCCCGCATCAGCGGTTCCCTGATGCCCCAGCGGTGACTCAGTCTCATGCAGTGCCCCTCCGATCGAGCTTGCCGGGCGATGTCGCTACCCTGCCGCTCTCTGGCCGCAGATTCGAACTATTAAAACACCGCCCTGCCCTCCACGGAATCGGTGTAATTACGTATCCCCAAAGACCAGGGGTCTCCGCCTGTGCCCCCCGGTATTTGACAGCCCAGGGCCGGATCCGGTAAGTAAATCGGTGATTTACCCGGATGTCCGTCTGCCATGATGCGACCTGCGGGCTACGCCGCAATCCTGCTGAATCGCCGGAGAACCGGGCTTCTCCGCGCATCGGACCGGAGAACAGGCACAATGGAATTTCTGGCTCTGAAATTCGACGTCCTGTATGTGTTCGTGCTGGCGGCCGCGTATGTCCATTTCCACGGACGCGTGCGGCACCGTCTGCTGCGGCAGATCACCGACCATTCGACCCTCATGGCTCCGTACAATGTGCTGATGTATCTCTTTTCGGCGGTACCGAACCAGCCCTTTCTCGACAGGTTTCCTGAACAGGCTGTTCGGTCCGGTTTACCGGATACGGCTGGCCGGCAAGCGCATCGAACAATGGAACCGGCCCGCCTATTACGGCCTGAAGTATCTTCTGACCGGCGGGTTGCTTTACCTCCTCCTTTTTCACTGATAATCGGAGTGCAGCCGGACCGGGGGTCCGGATAATTTTCCGTGTCCGCGCCGGCCAGTGCCACGGACGGGCCGGTCTGCGACGGGGCGGCAGCAAACCCGCCGTCCGCTGAAAAAGGGGATTTTCCATGCGGCCGGGGGCTCGTGCTAAGCTGGCAACATTCAGCCTGTCCGGAGTGCCCGCGCCGTGGAGTCGGGCGTTGGCACTCCGGTGAAGTCACGTGAGGCAGCAGCAGGCGGCGGGTCACACGGAACCGGTCCGATTCCCCGCTTGCCGCTGTTCCGGCGAAGACAGCGCCTGCAGACAGGGTCTGCGATCATGAAGAAATTGCGCATTGAAACGCGCGTTCTGGCCGGTTTCACCCTTGCCCTTGCGGTAATCGCGGCTGGCGGCGCTCTCGTTTACCACGCGATCGGCGAATTCAATGCAACCAGCAAGGCTGCCGTCACCTCGCGCGAGGTCCTTGCCGAGCTTGATGGTACCTATTCATCCCTGACCCAGGCGGAAGCACACGAGCGCAGCTTTCTTGTTCTTGGCGATTCCAGTGACCTCGCACAGCGTCAGGCCGCGATCGGCCGGCTCGATGTCCATCTTGCCGAGCTGCACCGGCTGATCGGTGCGGACCCGCGACAACGTTCCCGTCTGCAGCGGCTCACGGGCGAAATCGCCAGCTACCTTCGCCTGCTCCGGCAGTCCACGCCCGTCCGCGCGCGCGGCCAGCCCGTGCGCAGACAGCGTGCCGCCACATTGCCCGTGCCGTACCGCATCCGCCACCTGGTCGAACTCATGCGGCAGACGGAAGCCACGCGTCTGCACCTGCGGCGCGCCCACACCGCCATGCGGCTGCACGAAACGATCATCACCCTCGTTCTGCTGCTGCTCGCCTCGGCCGCATCGCTTTCCTTCCTGTACATCGGCATACGCCACGAGATTCGCGACCGCCGCAGCGCGGAAGATGCTTTGCTCCATGAGACTGAACTCCTCAGTCAGAGCAAGGAGCGCATGCGTGCCGTGCTCGATACCGCCGCCGAAGCCATCATCGTCATCGACGGAGACGGAACCGTGGAACGATTCAATGCCTCGGCCGAACGCATGTTCGGGTGGAGCTCAGGCGAGATCGTCGGCCAGAACGTGTGTCAGCTGCTTCCGGTGCCGCGTGAATCCGGCGTCCGCCAGATCCCGACCAGTCCGGCGCTGGTTGTCGGCTCCGGATGCGAGACCGAAGGCAGGCGCCGCGGTGGAGAAACCTTTCCGTTGGAAATATCGGTGAGCAAGATCCGCATTGCCGGCAAGCCCGTTTTCACCAGCGTGCTGCGCGACATCAGCGAGCGGCGGCGCAGCGAAACCGCGCTTGCCGCCGCCATGCAGGAGCTGCGGAACTCCAACGAGGAACTTCGAAACTTCGCCTATGTCGTCTCGCATGACCTGAAGGCTCCGCTGCGCGGCATCGGCTCGCTTGCCGACTGGCTGCAGGCCGATTACGCAGAGCAACTCGGTTCGGAAGGCAGGAAATACCTGCAGCTGCTTATGGGACGCGTGCGTCGCATGGATCAGCTCATTGACGGGATTCTCGAATATTCGCGCGTGGGCCGTGTCACGGAGGCACGCACATACATCGACCTGGATCAGGTGGTCCGCGAAAGTGTGGACCTGCTGGTGCCGCCGGAGCATATCCGCATTGTGATCGATGGTGCGCTTCCGTCAGTGGCGGGGGAGCCGACCCGCATGCGCCAGCTTTTCCAGAACCTGCTCTCCAATGCCATCAAGTTCATGGACAAGCCGCACGGCCTGATCCGTGTTACCGCGCATGCCGCGGACGGTGTCTGGCACTTCACGGTCGCAGACAATGGACCCGGCATTGACCCCAGGCATCACGAGAAGATCTTTCAGCTGTTTCAGACGCTCGCGCCCCGGGACCGCATCGAGGGCACTGGCGTGGGACTGGCGCTTGCCAGGAAAATTGTCGAACTGCATGGAGGACACATCTGGGTTGAATCCATACCGGGCCAGGGAAGCAAATTTCATTTTACCTTTCCGCATGACGTACCGGCGGAAATGCCAAGGACGGCACAGGTACCATAAACCCATGCGGCCGTGGCCGCTTCTGCTCCTGCGGAGGATCGATGAAAATAACGAGCAGGCCCATATTGCTGGTCGAAGACGATGATGTGGACGCCATGGCGGTGATCCGCGCCTTCAAGTCGCTGCACATCACCAACCGGCTTGAGCGCGCAGAGAACGGCGAGGCGGCGCTGGCCGCTCTCCGGGACCCGCGGCACGAGCGTCCATGCCTCGTTCTGCTGGACATCAACATGCCTGTGATGGGAGGAATCGAGTTTCTTCACGCCATCAAGGACGATAACCGCGACCTGCGCTGCATTCCCGTAGTGGTGCTGACTACCTCAAATGAGCAGGAGGACAAGATGCGCAGTTTTGATCTCGGCGTAGCCGGTTACATGAAAAAGCCCGTGGATTACCAGCAGTTTGTCGAAACCGTGCGCACGATAGACCGGTACTGGACCGTAAGCGAAATGCCGGAGTAGCGCAGCAGCCATGACCACCAGCCCCGTGCGTCTGCTGCTCATCGAGGACGACCAGATAGACCGTCTGGCGTGCCGGCGGGCGCTCGCCCGCCAGCAGGAACGGATCTTCGACATCCACGAAACGGACTCGGCGCACGACGGGCTGGCAAGCGTACGCACCGAATCGCCCGACCTGGTCCTTCTCGATTACCGGCTGCCAGACCGCAACGGCATCGAGGTGCTGCGCGAGCTGCGCGCGGCGCAGAGCGCGCCGCCGGTAATCATGCTCACGGGTGCCGGCGACATTGCAGTGGCAGTCGAAGCCATGCGCTCCGGCGCGCGCGACTACATCGTGAAGGATACCGCCGGTGAATATCTTGCCCTGCTGCCGGCCGTGATCGACCGGGTCCTGCACGAGCAGCAGATCCTGCGCGAGAAACGCTTGGCCGAGGAAAACCTGCGCCTGGAGCGGGATTTCATCTCGGCAGTTCTGGCAACCGTGGGCACGGCGGTCGTGGTGCTCGACAGCACGGGACGGATTGTGCGCATGAACGGCGCCGCGGAGATCCTCTGCGGGTACCGCTCCGACGAGGTGTGCGGTCGCCAGGTCTGGGATGTCGTGATTCCGCCCGAGGAGGTCGACGCGGTCAAGAATGTGTTCTACGATCTGCGCGCGGGTGTTTTCCCCAGCCGGTTCGAGAATTACTGGCGTCACCGTGACGGCTCGCGGCGCCTGCTTGCCTGGTCCAACACCGCGCTGCCCGGACCGGATGGTGCCATCGAATACGTCATTGCCACCGGCCTTGACATCACCGACCGGCGCGCCGCCGAAGAACAGGCGCGCCGCTACCAGGCGGAAATCGAACGCATCTACCGCCAGTACTCTCTCGGTGCGTTCGCATCGGTGTTTGCCCATGAACTCAACCAGCCGCTGGCCGCGATCGTCAGTTACAGCGATGCGAATCTTCGCCTGCTGCGCAGCGGACAGGACTGTACGCAGATTGCACACAATATCGAGCAGACCGCGCTGCAGGCGCAGCGTGCGGCGCATATCATCCGCGATATACGCCGCTTCCTGCGCGCGGGCACGGTCGAGGATTCCACCGAGGATATCAATGCCCTGGTCACCAGGGTTGTCAGCCAGTTCGCCGCCGAAGAAACGGCACACACAGTGCAGTTCGAGACCGCATGCGCCACCTTGCCGGCGGCGCGCGTCGGTCGCATCGTGGTGGAAAAGGTGCTGCTCAATCTCATGCAGAACGCGCTGGAGGCGCTGCTCGACAGCCCCGCGCATGGCGGCAGGGTCATCGTCTGCACCAGCAGCGATGAGCCGGGATTCGTGCGCATTTCGGTTGAGGACACCGGACCGGGCATTGAAGCGGCGGACGTCAGCCGGCTGTTCCAGCCTTTTTTCACCACCAAGGCTGACGGCCTGGGCATGGGGCTTGCGATCAGCCGGACCATCGTCGAAGCCCGTGGCGGGCGCCTGTGGGCCGATATCGGGCAGGAAGGCGCCAGATTCCATTTCACGGTACCGGCTGAACCATGACACCAACCGTATTCATCGTCGATGATGATGCCGCAGTGCGCGATGCGCTGGGCGCGCTGTTTCTGGCGGAGGGTCTTGCGGTGTCGGCGCATGCAAGCGCCGAGGACTTTCTCGCGGCGTGCCTGCCGATAACGCAGGGCTGCATCCTGCTCGATCTGCGCATGCCCGGACTGAGCGGCATCGAACTGCAGAAAGTCCTGATTGACCGCAACATCGCGTTGCCCGTCATCTTTCTCACCGGCCATGGCGACGTTCCGATGTCTGTACGTGCCCTGAAGTCGGGGGCGGTCGATTTCCTGGAGAAGCCCGCTGATCCGGATATTTTGCTTGCCCGGGTGCGGGAAGCGATGGCAATGGATGTGCGCCGTCGCAGTGCCGCGGCCCAGCAGGCCGAACTCCAGTTCCTGTATGGCCAGCTCACCGGGCGCGAGCGCGAGATTCTGGGCATGGTCGCACAGGGCAAGACCAGCAAGGAAATTGCCCGGGCGCTCGACATCAGTCCGCGCACCGTCGAAGTCCATCGCAGCCACGTCATGGACAAGCTCGGGGCACAGAGTCTGGCCGATCTGATCCGGATTGCCCAGCTCTGCACGTTACTGACCACCGAGCCGCCCGCCTGATGCCTGCTGTCACAGGCGCCTGCCGTACACCCGGTATGCTACGTAGATCCACGTACGCAATTACACCAATGCCAAAAACACCCTGACGGAGGAAAAATACCCTCTCGACGCGTACTGGTTTTGCGGGGTGATGATCATGATTCCATCGGGCCTGGCTGGTATGCCCGCCTATCACCTCGCAACGCTCTACGGAGCAGTACTGGATTTACTGCCCGATGCAGTTCTGGTCACCGATCAGGCCGGAAAGATACTGCACCTGAATGCCGCCGCCATACGCCTGCTTGGCAAGAGCCGCGGCCGCCTGCAGGAAAGGATGCTGCCCGAAGTGATGACAATCCTCGATGCCGACACGCGCCGTCCGGTCATGGACCCGCTTGCCCGTTTTCTTGCCCGCAGCGCCCGGACACGTTCCGTCGAATTCGACCTGCTGCTGCGCGACGGCACTGAAATTCCGGTGGACGACAGCTGTTCCGTGCTGCACAAAGCACGCCACGGAACGGAGGGTTTCGTTCTGGTGCTGCGCGACGCAACAGCGCTGCGCAAGCTGGCGCTGGATGCGAGCCAGGATCCGCTGACGCGGCTTGCCAACCGGGATGAGCTCGAGCGCCGTCTGAAACGCGTGCTCGAAACGCTGCGGCCCGGTGATGCCCATGCGCTGCTGTACATGGACCTCGACCATTTCAAGCAGGTCAACGACACCCACGGACATGCGGCCGGAGATGCGGTGCTGCGCCGTGTCGCCGAAACGTTCCGGCCGCTGATCCGGGAGCGTGACACGCTCGCGCGCATGGGTGGCGATGAATTCGCACTGCTGCTGGAACACTGTCCGATCACACTGGCCGGCACCCACGCCCGGATACTGGCAGACGCACTCTCGGCCCAGGAATTTTTTCTGGGGGGGACACGCTTCCGCCTCAGCGTAAGCATCGGCACCGTACCGATATCCCCCGGCCAGACATCAGCATCGGTTCTGGCAGCTGCGGATGACGCCTGTTATGCGGCCAAACACTCCAGTTTCCCGCGGGGTACGCCGGAACCGCCGGCAGACCCTTCACACCCTTCTGCATGACGCACGGTCAGACCGCTACCCACAAGGAGACAGACACATGAATACCGTTACAGGGAATGCAGGATCCGCAAACATGGCGACGGCTCCTGCGCGCCTGACCTCCGCATCGGTCAGCCTCGCGCATGGGGCGGATGATTCGCTGGTTTCGGTCGCCAGGCCGGCGCGTCGCTATGCCCGCGGGGAGCACATATTCCACGCCGGCGACCAGACGCCGAACGTATACCTGGTCGAATCCGGATCGGTGAAGCTCTACGGATCGACCGATGACGGGGCCGAACAGATCTTCTCTTTCTGTCTGCCGGGCGAGTTTTTCGGACTGGACGTCCTGGGTGCTCCGGCCCATGCTTCCTCCGCGGCAGCGCTCGAGGCCGCCGCAGTGCGGGCACTTCATGTGCCGGATATCAGGGATCTGTACCGCAGGGTTCCCGCCGTGCAGCAGCGGATCCATCGCATGCTTTCGCGGTGCATCAACGACATGTACCAGCAGATGCTGACGCTCAGCCGGAAACACGCCGA
>JAJYCY010000064.1 GCA_021778035.1 Pseudomonadota bacterium | reverse complement strand
GTGCCACCACCGACGGACGCTCGCAGACGTTCGCCACCAGATCATGGTTGATCTTCGGCGGCTTGGTGTGCTGGATGTTGATGGCGATGTCACCCTGGCCGCCACAGTTGATCTGGCAGCAGGAAGTGGTGATGTGCACGCGGTTCGGCATCTCTTCGTGGATGAATTCCTCGTAGAGCTCGTCCATCAGCGACTTCACCACGCCCGAGGCGTCGGTGCCCGGGATGTCGCAGTGCAGCCAGCCCTGGGTGTGGGAAATCATGGTGACCGAGTTGCCCGTACCGCCGACCGGATATCCGGCATCGGTGAGTGCTTCGATGAGCGGCGCGACCTTTTCGTGCTTGTCGACCATCACCTCGATGTTGCTGCGGATGGTGAAGCGCACGTAGCCATCGGCGAATTTGTCGATGATGTCGCACAGCAGATTGATCTCGTACGGCCCGAGCTGGCGCTGTGTGCCGGCGCGTACCGTCCAGATCTCGTCACCGCTGTGTGCCACGTGATGCAGTACCCCGGGACGCGGGCGGTCGTGGTATTTCCAGTTGCCATAGTTCTTGATCATGAGCGGATGCATGTACTGGAACCCGTCCGGGCATCCACTTTCGATCGGTTGACGCATTGCGGCCTGTTCAGCCATGGAACCTCCAATCTTTCAGCATGTCTTTCGGTCAGGCCACCCGTTCAGGGGGCCGGTGCTATTTCGCGCCGCGTGGCTCAGCCGGCAGCCTGTTTCTTGCGATCAAACCACTTCTCCGCTTCCTTGTCCCACTCGTCAGTGCGGATGTAGGAGATGGTGCGCGGGTGATTGATCATGTTGGGATCGACATCCAGCCCGATGCCTTCGAGGAAGTTGACGAGTCCGATGCGCTCGATCATCTCGCCGCAGCGTTCGTGCTCGAGGCCGTTTTCAGCCCAGAAGTCGATCGTGTTGACGGCGATCCCCTTGAGCTGCTCATAGTCATCATCGCTGTCGAGTTTCATGAACGGAACGATGACGGTTCCCATCGTATCGCCGATCTTCAGGGTGCGCTTGCCGCCGATCAGGACGGTGACGCCTTTCTCCTTGCCGGGCGAAAGCGCCTTGGTCATGACGTTGATGCAGTGCATGCAGCGCACGCAGTTGCGGTTGTCGACAGCGAGCGTGTCGTCGTCATTGAGCGACAGCGCCTGGGTCGGGCAGCGGCTGACAACATTGTCGATGACATACTTCCTGCCCCTGGAAGCCACGAATGCCCTGACTTCCTTCTGGTCCACCTGCATGTCATCGCGCCAGGTGCCGATGACGGCCATGTCCGCGCGCTGGATGGAGTTCATGCAGTCATTCGGACAGCCGGAGACCTTGAACTTGAACTTGTACGGCAACGCCGGACGGTGCATGTCATCGATGAAATTGTTCACCAGCAGGCGATGGATCTTCTGCTCGTTGCAGTTCGACTGTTCGCAGCGGGCGGCGCCGACGCAAGACATGGCGGTGCGTACGCACGGGCCGGCACCTCCGAGATCGAAGCCGTATTCGTTGACCTCGTCGAAGAAGTGCTGCGTGTTTTCACTGGTGGTTCCGATGAACATGATGTTGCCGGTCTGTCCATGGAAGGCGATCAGGCCAGAACCCCACTTGTTCCACGAATTTGAGAGCTGGCGCAGGATCTTGGTGGTGTAATGGTTGCCGGCAGGCGGCTGGACCCGGAGGGTATGGAACTCCTTCGACTCGGGGAACATCTTGGCGACTTCGGAAAAGCGCGGAATGATGCCGCCGCCATATCCGAACACGCTCACCGTGCCACCCTTCCAGTATCCGGTACGGGTCTTATAAGAGTGCTCCAGCTGCCCCAGCAGGTCCACCATCATGTTGTTTTCGTGGGCCAGCCGCTTCAGGCCGGTGACAAAGCTGGGCCACGGGCCGCTCTCGAGCTGATCGAGCATCGGCGTGTCGTGGAACGGCTTCGTCGACTTTTTTTCCTTTGGAACAAAAGTCGCGTGTTTTTCAGGATTTTTCACTTTGCTTTGCATCGTTGACCGCCTCCTGTGCGTACGGAAGGACTTTCACTCGGGGCTGATCTGCTTCTTTCGAGACTGCCGGTGCAGATTCAGCGTCATCTCACATTCGCTTCACAACATCAGTTGTGCCGTGCCCAAGCTACCGTTGCCGGTGTCCTGGGCTTCGCGATCCGGAATCTGAAGCAGGCACTGACCACTCCGTGGTCGAAAAGCGCCAACTTGATCCGGGAGGCGAGTCTAGTGGGCATGCCTGTGCCGGATATATCCTTCATAAGGGGGGATAGGCGGGGGGGCGTTACCTTCCAATAGAGATAGATCCGGCGGACCGGTATCTGGATTTATTAGATCCGGATCGACAATTATAAATAGAAATCATACACCTATCGAAATTACCATTTGGCCGGACGGCTACCCAAAAGAGATAGAACCTCCCGCCGACGGCAGCTGGAATTATTCGAGGATCTGCTTTGGCGCGTGGTTTTCCGTAAAATGTCACCATTTTCCCGGCATCGGCATTGAGATGGGGTCCCTGGTCCGGTTCAGGATTCCGTCAAACGGGGGTGGTTTTGAGCAGAATTGAATACCCGGCGGGCAACTTTCCGCGGCAGGAACGGATCGAGTCTGGACCTTTTTCCCTGGACGACGAGGCCGCCTATCAGCGCTGGCGCGCATGGAAACTCGAAGGATACCCTGTCCGCGCCGAGGATCTGATCGTGGAAGTCGGGGATCCGCGTGCCCTGACGAAAGCCGAAGAGCAGGAGCTGACGCGTGTCTGCGCCAAGGCGAACATGGCGATCTATGCGAGCCGCACTGGCGGTCTTGAGGACAAGTCGATCCCGCGGCTGATTGGCGAACGGTTCGGGCTGCGTCGCCTGGATGCCAATCTCCTGGCTGATGAAGACAGCATTTCCTCCCTGCGGGTGACGGCCGGGAAGTCCGGCCGCGGTTACATACCTTATTCCAACCAGCGGTTGCTGTGGCATACCGACGGCTATTACAATCCGCCGGCGCAGGCGATCGAAGGCATGGTCCTGCACTGCGTGTATCCGGCCGAGTCGGGTGGCGAGAATGCCCTGCTGGATCACGAGATCGCCTATATCCTGATGCGCGATGCGGTACCGCACTGTGTACAGGCACTGATGGCGGACGATGTGATGACCATACCCGCCAACAGCGAAGCGGGCGGCCAGCAGCGTCCCGCCCAGAGTGGCCCGGTGTTCATGGTGAGCAGGCAGAACGGCAGCCTGCTCATGCGCTATACCGCCCGCACACGCAGCATCCTGTGGAAAGAGAACGCCGACACCCGGGAGGCCGTACAGTACCTGTCCCGGCTGCTGGACGAGCAGACACCGTACCTGTTCCGTCATCGGCTTGAGGCTGGGCAGGGGTTGCTCTGCAACAATGTGCTTCACAACCGGAGCGGTTTCGCGGACAGTGAAAAACAGGGTGAATGCAGGTTGTTGTACCGGGCGCGGTCCTTCGACCGGGTTGCCAGGACCGGTTTAGATATGATCTACGGCTGATACCGAGGCTGCCATGCTTTATCTCAGCGAGATACTGATTCAAAACCATGACATCGAGACCTTCGAAGAGCTGCTGGAAGTGGTGTCCCGGCGAGCCCAGGGAGGGGAAATCTTCTTCCGGATCGATGTGAAACCCCAGTTTGCCGATACCCCGCCCAACTGGGAGGATCGTCTGGAAGGGGCATTCGTGGGCGTCAATTCGGTAACGCGCTGAGTCGAGCGCAGCGGGCCGGTTCTGCGCCATTATTTGCCGGGGGACAGATTCGCATGAAATATCTCAAGGATCAGACAGGGGTCATGGATGCCGAGGGCAGCGAGGACACGATCGGCTCGATGCTGCTCGTCGAACAGCGTCTGAGCGAGGTGCTCGCGCGGTTGCGCGATGCCGGAACCGGCGCAGACTCCCTCAGCCGTGCGGACCTGCTGCTCGATGCGGGGCGGCTCCTGATCGAGCTCGACCGGAAGGAGGAGGCCTGGGAGCGTGCGCGCGAAGCCTTTGATCTGTTTGCTTCCCGCGAATCCTGGGAAGGGGCAGTCCAGGCCTGTGACGTCCTGTTCCAGGCTGACCGGCCGCAATCCCTGGCAGCGCTCGGTCAGGGGCTGTGGCTCACCATCACCTTTCCCATGGATCCGGAGCTGTCGGTCGCAATGCTTCAGCACGTGATCGACGAGACGCCACCGGATTCGGACGGAGCCGCCGTCGCGGCCGTCGTTGCCCGCTACCTGGTTGACATGCGCGCCCAGGACCGGCAGCGCGAGGATCTCGAATTTTATACAAACCAGATGCTTGCCGCGGTCGCGCGCCGCCACGGCGGGGTCGATGGCCAGAAGGCCTTCGATGCCTGGGTCCAGCGGCTGGAACTCAATGATCCGGCAAAATTCCTGCCGCGGATGCGCAATGTCGTCGACGTCCTCGTCCAGGACGAATGGTGGATTGACCGCGAGACGCTGCAGAGCAGGCTTCCTGTGCACTGAGCCATGTACTGGACCGAACAGACCACGTCCGAGACCTACCGTATCACCGACGATGTCGTCGATGTGGTGTTTGCCATTTCCTGCCGCTGTCTGCCTGTCGATCACGCTCAAGCCCTGCGCGAGGGACTCCAGCGGGCCCTGCCTTGGCTTGCCGCAGAGGAGGGTGCGGGCATTCATCCGCTGCATGGCGCAGAGTCCGGTAACGGCTGGATGCGCCCGGACAATCCGGATGACCTGCTGTATCTTTCGCGCCGCACGAAGCTTGTCCTGCGTCTGCCGAAGCAGCGTGTTGCCGATGCTGGCGTCCTGAGCGGCAGGGAGATCGAGATCATGGGAAACCGGCTGGCGGTGGGTGCAAGCTCGATACGCCCGCTGAGTCCGATAACGACCATCTTTTCCCGCTATGTCGTGATGGGCGGCCCGGGCGACGAGCAGGTGTTCGTGGCGGATATCGTGCGCCAACTGGGGGAGATGGGCATCCGCCCGAAAAAAATGCTCTGTGGCATGGAGAAGGCGATCGCCACGCCGCAGGGAGGGCTGCGTGCCCGCAGCCTGATGCTGGCTGATCTTTCGGTCGATGAGTCGGTGCGGCTGCAGCAGCGTGGCCTCGGACCGGAACGTCAGCTTGGTTGCGGGCTGTTTATCCCCCACAAGGATGTCGACGAGGTGAGGGGGACGGAACGCTGAACCGGGACGGTTCCGCGCGCACTGCGGCGGAAGTGCCGGTGACCGGATTTGCTGTGAAACTCCAAGAGATAGAGAGAGGAAAACCATGAGCTATGAGGTAAACGGAAAAACGCTGGAAGCCACCGCGACGGGATATCTCGTCAACCAGGATGAATGGGACCGGAGCGTCGGCGAGGTTATTGCCCAGTCCGAAGGGCTGACCCTGACCCAGGACCACTGGGACGTGATCGAGTATCTCCGTGACCAGTATTTCAATTATAACGGCGAATTGCCGAACAACCGCCACATGGTCAAGGGCATGCAGGATATCTGGTCGGACCGCAAGGTCGACTCCAAGACTCTTTTTGACCTGTTCCCTGGCAACCCCTCCAAGCAGGCCGGAAAGATTGCCGGACTGCCAGAGAGCATGCGCAAGGGCGGCTATTGAAAACCCCGCGGCTGTCCTGTGGTTCCGGTCGGCAGCAGACCGGAACGGACAGGTTCGCGCTGCCGGGGAGCGGCAGATATGTACCGCACCCTGGTTGACACGGCGACCCTCGCCGGATCGCTGGATGATCCAGCGTGGGTCGTCGTCGATTGTCGCTTCACCCTGACCGATCCGCAGGCAGGCGGGAGGGCATACGCCGCCGGGCATATTGCAGGTGCGTGCTATGCCCATCTTGACCGCGATCTGTCGGCCGCGCGCAGTGCCGGCAGCGGTCGCCATCCGCTTCCCGACCCGGCGGTGCTCGCGCACACGCTGGGTAGCTGGGGTATCGGCGCCGGCACCCAGGTTGTGGTCTACGATGACAGTTTCGGCGCCATGGCGAGCCGTCTCTGGTGGCTGCTGCGCTGGCTCGGGCACGAGGCCGTGGCGCTGCTCGACGGCGGCCTGCCGAAATGGAAGCGCGAGGGCCGTCCGCTGGATGCCGCGATGCCGGCGCCACACGCGACGAGGTTCGAGCCGCATCGTGACGACCGCCTCTGGGTGGACAGCGCTGCCGTGCTCGATGCCGTCCAGCAGCGCGATTGCCTGGTGATCGATGCCCGGTCCGAGGAGCGGTTCTGCGGAGACATCGAGCCCCTTGATCCGGTAGCCGGACATGTTCCGGGTGCGGTGAATGTGCCCTTCGAGGACAATCTCGAGCCGGGTGGCGTGTTCCAGGAACCTGCGGCGCTGCGCGCCTTTTATCTCGGCCATCTCGGCAACGTGCCGCCCGCGCGCGTGATCCAGATGTGCGGCTCGGGTGTTACCGCCTGCCACAATCTACTCGCGATGGAGCATGCCGGTCTGCCCGGCGCCAGGCTGTACGCCGGCTCCTGGAGCGAATGGATCACCGATCCGCTGCGGCCGGTGACTACCGGCCCCGGCGTGGCCCGGTGAGTACGGCTGCACTGATGCGGGTCGTGCGTCAGTGCCGGCGTGAGCCGAAGAACCAGCTGGCTTCCCGCAGATGCTCCTCGTCAAGTTCACCGAGCCGGGCAGCCAGAATCTCGCGCCGTCCCAGATAGCCGTGCAGTTCCCGCGGTGAGGCCCGGCTGACCACCGGCAGCCTCCCGACTGCGTGCCGCAGCATGCGCATGTCGCGCGTAAAGTCGGACAGCCCGTCATCTGGCGGCAAGGCGCATCGATGAAGTGTTCATGGGGTGTGTAGCCAGGAATCCGGGCGTGCCTATCTGGCAAACAGGTTCCGCGGGTCGGCGAAGGCCTTGAACTCCAGGGCATTGCCGCTTGGATCGAGCAGAAACATCGTGGCCTGCTCGCCGGTCTGGCCACGGAAGCGGATGCAGGGCTCGATCACGAATCTGCACCCGGCGGCGCGCAGGCGCGCAGCGAGTTCCTGCCATGCGGGCATGGACAGAACCACACCGAAGTGCGGTACGGGCACGTCCTCGCCGTCGACGGCGTTGCGGATCACGGCCGGCATGCGGCGGGGATCAAGATGGGCGACGATCTGGTGTCCGCAGAGGTTGAAGTCTACCCAGGTGGCGTCGCTGCGGCCCTCCGGACAGCCGAGAAGACCGCCGTAGAAGGAGCGGGCGGCATCGAGGTCGTGCACGGCGAAGGCATAGTGGAAGGGGTTGTCCATGCCTGTCCGCCGCTAGCGCCGGCGATCGAAACGCAGCGAGGCGGAATTGATGCAGTAGCGCGCCCCCGTCGGTGCCGGGCCGTCTTCGAACAGGTGGCCGAGGTGCGCCTGGCAGCGGCTGCAGTGGACCTCGGTCCGCTGCATGCCGTGGCTGTGGTCTTCACCGGTCGCAACATTCTGGGCGTCGGCCGGTTGCCAGAAGCTCGGCCAGCCGGTGCCGGAGTCAAACTTGGCGTGCGAATCGAACAGCTCCGCGCCGCAGCACACGCAGCAGTAGAGGCCGTCGTCCTTGCAGTCATGATACTGGCCGGTGAAAGCCCGCTCCGTGCCGTGTTCGCGGGTGATCCGGAACTGCTCGGAAGTAAGCTGTGCACGCCAGTCGGCATCGGTCCTGCGGTATTTCGTGTCCATGAGGGGTCTCCGCGGAATGGGGGCGCAATGACGGACTGGGTCCGTCAGATTTCCCCCCACATCCGTACCAGGTTGACGTAGGCGGTGTTGACCCGGGTGGTTTCGGGTGCATCCGGGGCGGCTGCAAGCAGTGCCTCGCGCGCCTGATTCAGTTCGTAAAGCAGTTCACGCTTTGCCGGGTCGCGTACCAGACTCTGGGCCCAGGTCACCGCCACCAGGCGTTCGCCACGCGTGACCGGCGTGACCCGGTGCAGGCTCGAGGCCGGATACATGACACCATCGCCGGCCGGCAGCTTGACGCTCTGGCTGCCGAAGGCGGTGCGGATCTCGAGCTCCCCGCCGTCATACTGCTGCGGGTCATTCAGGAACAGGGTGATGGCGATGTCGGAGCGGTAGAGCGCGCCATCGCCACCCATCACTGGATCATCCACATGGTCGCCGTAGGTGCGGCCGGGAAGATAGCGGGCATAGAATGGCGCCGCCACCTTGAGCGGCAGCGCGCCATTGCGGTACACCGGGTGCTGCACGAGCTTTCCCATCACCAGGTTGTCGAGCTGGCTGATCTCGCGTGCACTGCGGTCGGCCTCCTCGTTGTTCTTCACCCGTCGCGCGGCCGATCCCGCCGAAAGACGCCCATCGACGAAGCGTGCTGCGGCGAGCACCGAGGTGACCATGGCAAGCTCCGGCGGAGCCAGCACTGAAGGGATGCGCAGCATCATGGCCGGTGTACCTCAGGACCCCAGACGTGCACGTGCGGCGCCGGAATCGAGCACCCCGCGCACGTGGCCCGCGGCGTCGCCGAGCGAACCGTGGCGGCCGAGATGCCAGAGGCAGATGGCGGCCGCATAGACCAGGCTGTCGCGCACCGGCCCGGGCGCACCATCGAGTGCCGCCATGCCGGCTTCAGCCGCAGCCGCGGCCACCGCGGCGGTATCGAGCCGCGCGCCTTCATCACCCTCCGGCGGGACCAGCGCGCCCGGCAGGGATGCGGCACGCTGTTCCTGGCTGATGCCAAGCGAGACCGGATCGAGATCGAGCGACTGTTCCTCGCCGCGGTCGTGGTAATAGAAGAGCTTCCCTGCCTGGCGCAGCGACGGAATGATGCCGCCCTCGGTACCGCGCACGAACAGGGCGGTGTCGAAGCCCGCGTGGCGTGCCAGCATGGCATAGACACGGGCATAGGGCTTATGCACATAGCCGGTCATGAGGTGTGTATGCCGGCGGCCCCGGACAGGCCCGAGCAGCGTCTCGACGGTGGTCAGCACCGGGCGCTTGACGATGAGCCGGCGCAGCCCGGCCAGGGCGTAGAGTGACGGACAGAAGGCGCTCTGATCGAGATACGACCAGCCCTTGGCCGGGTCGGCGAGGCGGGCGGCCGCCTCGGCAGGCGTCAGATCGACAGGCGCTCCGGCGGCCTGCAGCACCTGGCGATGGGTGACGCCGAATTTGGGACCCATGCTCTCGACACCGTGCGTGACGGCCGGCACGCCGACGGCGGCGAGCAGCGCCGGCAGGAAGGGCGATACCGGCAGGGTGCGGGCATACCCGTCATACGGATCGGCTATGTCAACGACCTCGTCAACGCCGGCGGTGACCGTGATGGTCTGTGCGCGCAGGGCATCGAGAATGCCCAGGTTCTCCTCGTCGGTTTCGCGTTTCATCCGCAGCGCGATGAGAAAAACACCCGCCTGCACCGGATCCACACGGTTTTCGAGAATCTGGCGCATGGCGCTCTGCGCCTCTTCCCGGGTGATGTCCTTGCTGAGTTCCGGGCCGGTGGCGATGCGCTGGATGACGGAACTGAGTGATACCTCGCGGGCCGGCGCGGCGGTGTTGACGGAACGGGTCATTGCAGATGCTCCTTGACGGTGGCGCAGTCGAATTGGTGCGGATTATACCGCTGCCGCGAGCGGCCCATACAGTCTGGCGGTGCGGTGGGGAGTACTCAGCCGAGCGCGACCAGGATGTCGTCACCCTCCACACGTACCGCATAGGTGCGCAGGTCATCGCACGCCGGCTCTTCCATCGCCTTGCCGGTGCGTACGCTGAAGCGGCTTCCATGCAGGGGGCATTTCACGAGCTCTCCGCGCAGCGATCCGGTAGAAAGCGAGGCATCCTCGTGCGAACAGGTGTCGTCGACGGCGTAATAGTTTCCGTCGACATTGGCGATGAGAATGCGGTGGCCGTCGAGGCTGACCCGCTGCATCGATCCCGGTCGGATCGCCTGCGCGGCGGCGGCCTTGATGAACTTGTTTTTCATATGGGTTTCCGGGAATTGATCAGGCGGATTATATACTGCAACCGGGGATCGCCGTCCGTGTTTCCCGCGACCGTGCGGCCCCGTGGAATCACGGGGGCGGTGCCCTGCCGCTGATTCAGCGGAGGAACAGCGACACCCCGCTCGCGAAGATGATCCAGGCCACGACGCGGCGGAACAGCGTCTCGTTCACCCGGAAGTGGAGGTGATTGCTGAACCAGAGGGCCGTTGCCAGGAACGGTGCGGAGTAGAGCATGAGGCGCGCGATCCCGTCGGTGTAGGCGTGCGTGAACAGGTAGCTGCCGGCGCGCAGCACGTTGAGTGCCAGGAAGAACGCGAGCGCGTAGTTGCGCACGGTGGTCTTGTCACTGAAGGTGGCCAGCAGCCGTGTCATGGCGATGGGTCCGCTGATGCCGAAAAGTGCCTGCGACATGCCGGCCAGCACATCGAGCGTCCGGCTGCCGGCCGGGTGCAGCTGCAGGCGCTGTGGTCCGGCCACCAGATACAGGCCGGCGAGCGTGATGATCGAGGCCAGCAGGTAGTGAAAGACGTCGTCCGGGACATGGTAGAAAAGAAACATGCCGATGGCACCGCCCGCCGCCGCGAACCCGAGCATGCTGGCGAGAAATCCGACGCGGACCGTGCGCGGGGAGCGCAGCAGTCCGATGGTGCCGACCAGGATCTGTGGCAGGACTGAATAGACGACGAGCGTCTTGGCGCTGTAGAGCAGGGTCAATGCGGCGAGCATCAGGATCGTCCCGGCGAGCCCGAAGACGATCTCGAAGGAGTAGGTCAGCACGCAGACCACCGTTACGACCAACGGGGCCGGAGCCGCTGCAGTCACGGTGCCGGAGCAGCCGGTCCGGCGCCGGCGAAGCAGACCCAGGTCGTGGCGATGTATTTCACGCCCCGTTCGAGCGTTGCGCCGCGGTGACCGTGGGTCCAGAACGGCGGAAACAGCAGCAGCTTGCCTTCCTCGGGCCGAATTCTGACGTCCTGGGACAGAAACTCGGTTTCACCCCCGGGACCGGGAACATCATTGAGGTACCAGATCGCAACCAGCTGGCGCTGGCTGAACTCGCCCGGTCCTCCGTCCACGTGCCAGTGGTAATACTCCCCGGGCAGCGTGCGCTGCAGGTTGTAACCCATATCCTTGAAGGAATTGGCGGCAAAAAACGGAAATTGGGCCGCCAGAACCCGGAAGTTCTGCATCAATGAGCGCACCAGTATGCCGTCGATGTCCTTCCAGTCCGCGCGGCCGCTGATGCGCAGGTCGGTGGATTTCTTTATCGACTGTTCCAGACCGGCAACCTGGCCGATGCGTCCGGCGTACTGCTGTTCGGGATTGGCTTCGAAACGCCGGACCATCTCCCGGCACACGTCACCGGGAAGGGCGCCGTGAATCTCGTAGATGAAGCTGTGGGGTTTGACTTCGATCATTTCTGTCGGAGGCGGGCACCAGTCCGCCCGTGGTGGATTATCGCTGCCGCTGCACGGTTTTCAGCGGGTGCAGCCCGTCAGTTGTTCGAATCGCTCATCGAAGGCTTCCATCCGCTGTTGCTGCGCTTCTTCGAGGCTCGACATGAGGGGCGACTCGATCCACCGGCCCGTCCCGGGATCGCGCGCGGCAAAGCGGTATGCCTGTCCGACACGGTATACCTGGGTCACTTCCTTTTCGGCGCGGGCGATGGCGTCCGTGCGCGCCATGCTGGTGGAGCCGGTTTTTCCGTCCGAAGCTGCACCGGCATGCGGCGGTTCGCCGGAGCCGCCGGATCCAAAGATGAGTTCGGTACCGAGCGGCTCCCCGCCGGTGTCGATGCGCACGCCGGTAACGCCTGGCCGGCGTTTGAGGATGTATCCGGCCATCAGCATGGCCAGGCTGGAGTTGCCGGTGCTGATAGACGCGAGCAGCTTGTCGGCGGCGATCTGGCAGCGGTTGGTCTGGTCGGGGTGATCGATGAATTCGGGACCCATGCGCCAGCCGCGGTCCATGTCGCTGTCCATCTTCCGGAAAAAGTCTTCCGCGCTCGTCAGCAGGTCCTGCGGCACGTCGATTTCCCGCACACTGTCGTCGATGATGATCTTGAGCTTCATGCCTGCCTCGCGTTGATGCCGGCGCGTACACACGCCCTCCGGGCGCCGGCTGGCGATCACATTATCAGGAC
>JAJYCY010000063.1:10210-12114 GCA_021778035.1 Pseudomonadota bacterium | reverse complement strand
AGTACGATTACGAGGGACAGATCCGCATCGGCAGCAGCGGTTTTGCGGACCATGGCCTCGACAGAAACGGCGGCATCCGCACAGGCGTGCGCGATTTCCTGCGCGAGCTGGCGCGCATCACGCGCCGGCATGCGCAGGCAGTAATGGTCGCCGAAGACCGCAGGACGCATGCGCTCGCTGGCAAGCGGTACCACCTGTCCGGACTGCGGTGCAGCAGTGATCGTGCTTACGGGCGCTGGTTCCGGCTCGGCGGCAACGGGGTCGGACAGAGCTTCGGCCGGTGGGGCAGCGGAGGCTGCCGGGGACGAGAGCGGCAATCCGCTTGGACGTCCACCGGCGGTAGCGATGATGCCGGCGGCCTGCATGAATCCGCCCTGGACCGCCATGTCGTGCGCGGTTGCCCCGTGAAGATTGGTCGCAGAGACGTCCGCGCCCTTGGAAAGAAACAGGCGGATGATGGGAACGTTTCCCCGGCTGGCAGCTGCCATCAGGGGTGTCATGCCCTCGGGGCTGCGGGTGCTGATGTCGACGCCTGTGCGCAGAAGCGATTCCACCATATGCACCCGTTCCTTCAGGATCGCGTTGAAAAGCGCCGCAGCGCCGTAGGCCGTGGAGGTGCGTGGTGTCTCAACGCGTTTGCCGTTGGGCAGCAGATTGAGCGGAACCGCCTTGCCTTCGAGAGCCAGACGGTAGCGCGCGCAGCCGGTGAATTCGCCTTCGCAGTAGTGAACCTGCCAGACTTTCAGCGCCGGGTTCAATGTGAACTGCGGGAACAGATCACAGTTTTTGGTGTGACTGCATGCCATACCAACCCCCTTTTCCGAATTGTCGTGGCCGCCTGGACATCGGGCTGGCGTTCTATGCTTGCGTCTTGACCGAAGAAGCAAGCATAAAATATGCCAGTGTACCGAGATTGGATCCAGAGGCCCGGAATCCGGGCGGAACCCAGCCGCAACGGTTCGCTACCGTCCCTGGCCAGCACACCGGTCCGGAAACCCGTGTTTCCGGACTGCAGCCGGTCATTCCAGGCCGGAATTCACCAGTCTTTCCGGGCGATGCCGGTTCCAACAAATAATTATAGTTTGCGCCGGAAGGATCGCCAGCGGCGGCAGGAAGTGGGGCGCCATCCGGACGCCGGCCCCGGGCAGCAGCGGGCCGGCGGCGGAAGACGAAGTCAGTTCAGCGGATGTCGGGTTTGCCGAATACGCCGGCAGTCGCGGCCAGCAGTCCTTCGAGCAGGGCTTCCGGATGATTGCGGAAGTAGCTGTCGGATGGGTCGGTACCGCAGCATCCGGCGTCGGTACTACAGCATAGTGACGGTGACACGGATTGCAGGCCCGTATCGGGCTGCGCGGACACAGCACAGTGGAGGGATTCGGTGGCCGCAGCAGGATCCTGGTTCGTCATCGGGAAAGCTCCTGTCAGAGAAGGGTTGCCATCGGGTCGATGATCCGGATCAAGACATCTATTGATCCGGACATAGACTTAACACTAGATTAAGTGCATTCATTGGCAAGATCGCCCCGGCCGTCGCCCGCGACGAATTCACGGTAACGTGACCGGCGGCGGACCGCAGACGATAGCCGGTGGCGCACCGAAGGGCGCGGTCTGGAACAGTTCAAAACGGCACGACAAGCCGCGGCCGCACCTCGAAGATCAGGTTGCGGAAATCCTCTTCAGGATGTGGTCTGGAACGGTTCAAAACGGCAGGACAAGCCCCGGCCGCACCTTGAGGATCAGGTTGCGGAAATCCTCTTCGATGCGCGTCAGCGCGGCGGCGTTGTCGGCCTCGAACCGCAGCACGAGGACCGGGGTCGTGTTGGACGCGCGTACGAGACCGAAGCCGTCAGCATAATCCACGCGCAGGCCGTCGATCGTGGTCACGCGTGCGGCTGGAAACTGCG
>JAJYCY010000063.1:4856-10110 GCA_021778035.1 Pseudomonadota bacterium | reverse complement strand
GCGTTGTCGGCCTCGAACCGCAGCACGAGGACCGGGGTCGTGTTGGACGCGCGTACGAGACCGAAGCCGTCAGCATAATCCACGCGCAGGCCGTCGATCGTGGTCACGCGTGCGGCTGGAAACTGCGCACGCTCCACCAGTTCCCGGATGACGGTGAAGTGCTCGCCCTCGGCCATCTTGATATGCAGCTCCGGCGTATTGACGGTGTTGGGCAGCGACGCAAAGACCTCGATACTCGGCCTGGGGTCGCGCGACAGCAGCTCGAGCAGCCTGGCAGCGGCATACAGGCCGTCATCGAACCCGTACCAGCGTTCCTTGAAAAAGATGTGGCCGCTCATCTCGCCGGCCAGCAGTGCGCCGGTTTCCTTCAGTTTGGCCTTGATGAAGGAATGCCCCGTTTTCCACAGCAGTGGCTGGCCTCCGGCTTCGCGGATGGCGGTCTCGAGCGTGCGTGAGGATTTGACGTCGTAGATGATCATGCCACCGCGGTGCCGCGACAGCACGTCGCGCGCAAACAGGATCATCTGGCGGTCCGGCCAGATGATCGACCCGTCGGGCGCCACGACGCCGAGCCGGTCGCCATCGCCGTCAAACGCCAGCCCCACGTCCGCGCTGCCGCTGCACACGGCGCTGACCAGATCGGCGAGGTTCTCCGGCTGGCTCGGGTCGGGATGATGATTCGGAAAATGCCCGTCGACTTCGCAGAACAGCTCGCGCACCTCGCATCCCAGCCGGCGCATGAGTTCGGGCACCAGCTGTCCGGCGACCCCGTTGCCGCAGTCCACGATGACCCTCATGTGGCGCGCGAGGCGTATGTCGGAGGTGATGCGCCCGAGATAAGCCTCGCGCACATCCGACTGGATCACCTCGCCGTGGCCGGCCGTCAGATCGCCCTGCACGATCCGTCGCCGCAGATCCCGGATTTCGTCACCGGCAAGAGTCTGTCCTGCGAGTACGACCTTGAGGCCGTTGTACTCGGGGGGGTTGTGGCTGCCGGTTACCATCACGCCTGACTGCGTCTGCAGGTGGTGGGTGGCGAAATACAGTACCGGTGTTGGCACCATGC
Organism: Pseudomonadota bacterium; assembly: GCA_021778035.1. GTDB lineage: Bacteria > Pseudomonadota > Gammaproteobacteria > Acidiferrobacterales > UBA6901 > JAJYCY01. Next base: position 9,044 of record JAJYCY010000063.1, on the reverse strand, counting down.
CGATGTCGACGACATCGCAGCCGGCACGGGTCAGCCCGCGTGCCAGCGCCTCGGAGAGCGCAGGGCCTGACAGGCGCCCATCGCGTCCGATGGCAATGCGTTTCGCCCCGCGGGCGATGCCCTCGCTGCCGATGGCGTGTCCGATCTGCTCGGTGATCTCGGGAGTAAGTGTCTTGCCGACGACTCCACGGATGTCATAGGCCTTGAAGATTTCCGCCGGGGGCATGCCGGGAAGCGGCGCAGTGGACTGAGAAGATTCGGACATGGCTTGCGGCCTCAATTCGATCGGGAAGGGACGTTTGTTCAGCAGTGAAGTGTAAAGCATGCCAGCAACAGTGGGCCACTCTGTTGCAATGCTGCGGATGGCATTCGGTGGCCGGCAGTTGCCTTGCTGGTGGCCAGTGGCTGTGTTAGGGTGAATTGCACACTGCGCGGCCGGTTTTCCGGTGTGCGCGGTTGCTCAGAGGAGATTGCTCAATGACATTGAAAAAGCTGCTGGGGGCGGTGCTGGTGCTGGTGCCGCTAGTTGTTTCGGTGCCGGTGCAGGCGGCGGGCTGGTATGTCGGTGCCGGACTGGGCGTGGGACACGCCGCGGATGCGGATTCTAATGTGTTCGGCTCGGTGGCGATCCTGTCAGGGGGCGGGATCCCGGTCATCGGTTCCTATGATTCCAGCAACCCGCTCGTGCAGGTGTTCGGCGGGTACCAGTTCAACCAGTATGTTGCTGCCGAGGCCGGTTACACGGATTTCGGAAGCTACACCCTCAACGGCCTGGCTTCTGTCGGTAACGGGTACGTTGCTATCAGTGAGACTGACCGGGTCGACGCGCTGTATATCGCCGCTGTCGGCTCAATCCCGCTCACTTCGTCGGTCTCGCTCTTTGGCAAGCTCGGACTGGCGAGTTCCCGTGACCGGGAGACCTGTTATGTCACTGGCGCCGCCTGTCCGTCGGTGAGCAGTTCCCAGACCGAACCGGTGATCGGGGTAGGTGTGGAGTTTCCGTTCACTCCGGTACGCTGGCGCCAGCACTTGGCGATGCGCGTCGAGTACGATGTGTTCCCGAGCATCGGGAACGGCATGGAATACACCGCCGGCAATTTCGATGCGCTTACCGTGAACGGTATTTATCAGTTCTGACGCGCAGCCCGTCAGGCGCAGCCCGCAGGCGAGGCGTGAGGGATTTCCCGGCGGCACGCCGCGCGCGGCGCGGCGTGCCTGGTGGGCTACTTTCGGCCGGAGTGACCGAAGCCCCCGGCGCCGCGCTGGCTTTCCTCGAATTCCTCCACAACCTCGAAATCCACCTGCACCACCGGCACGAATACCATCTGCGCGATGCGGTCGCCGGGTTCGATCACGAACTGCTGCTGGCTGCGGTTCCAGCATGAGACCATCACCTGTCCCTGATAGTCGGAATCGATGAGTCCGACCAGGTTGCCCAGTACGATCCCGTGCTTGTGTCCGAGCCCCGAACGCGGCAGCAGCACCGCTGCCAGATGCTGCGCGGCGATATGAATGGCAATCCCGGTCGGGATCAGGTGGGTCTCTCCGGGCGCGATGTGCAGGGGGTGGTCGGTGCAGGCGCACAAATCGATGCCAGCCGATCCGGCAGTCGCGTAGCGTGGCATAGGAAATCTACTGCCGATGCGCGAGTCGAGGATTTTCAGCTGGATTTTTTGCATGGTAGCGCACCGCAATATGGTGGATCAGCTCACGTGCGGCCCTCAGCTTGGAGAGCAGCGGCAGTTCGGTTGTGCCGGACGCGTCGATGAGCACGAGGCGGTTTTCGTCGGCCTCGAAGCCGCTCCCCGCCTGGCCGACGAGATTGGCGGCGATCAGGTCGACGCGTTTCGCCCGCAGCTTGGCCGCGGCATTGCGTTCGACATCCACGGTCTCAGCCGCGAAGCCGACGGTGAACGGTGCCGGTGTGCGGGCCGCGACGCTTGCCAGAATATCGGGATTACGGACCAGGTCGAGCTGCAGCGTGGCGGAGGTTTTCTTGATCTTGGTGGTAGCCGCCTGTGCCGGTCGGTAGTCGGCGACCGCGGCAGTGCCGATGAACACCTGGGCAGTATCGACGCGTGCCATGACCGCGTCGAACATCTCCTGCGCGGTCATTACGCGGATGCACTCGACCTGCTCCGGGGCAGCGAGTGCGGTAGGGCCCGAGACGAGCACGACCCGGGCTCCCGCCTCCATGGCCGCGGCTGCGACCGCATAGCCCATCTTGCCGCTGCTGCGGTTCGTGATCACGCGCACCGGGTCGATCGACTCCCAGGTCGGTCCGGCGGTCACCAGCACGTTGAGGCCGGCAAGTTCCCCGGTTTCGAACATGCCGGCAAGCAGCGCGACCAGATCTTGCGGGTCAAGCATCCGTCCGGGACCCGTTTCGCCACAGGCCTGGGATCCGCTCCCCGGGCCGAAGATCCGCGCCCCGCGCTCCCTGAGCCTCGCCACGTTGGACTGCGTCGCCGGATTGTCCCACATCTGCCAGTTCATGGCCGGCGCCACCGCCAGCGGAGAACGGGCGGCAAGACACAGCGTGCTGAGCAGATCGTCAGCCAGACCGTGGGCAATCCTGGCAATGAAATCGGCGCTGGCCGGCGCCACCAGCACGGCGTCAGCCCAGCGGGCGAGCTCGATGTGGCCCATGGCGGATTCAGTCTGCGCATCCAGCAGGTTCAGGTGTACGGGGTGGCCGCTCAGCGCCTGCATGGTGAGCGGTGTGATGAATTCCGTTGCTGCCCGGGTCATCGCGACCCGCACCTCCGCGCCGGCGTCGCGCAGCCGCCGCACCGTCTCGGCGCTCTTATAGGCGGCGATGCTGCCGGTGACGCCCACCACGATGCGCTTATTTGTCAGGGATACCATATGGTATAAAGTGTACTGTGCGAGGCCCGGCAAATACATAGCATCGGTCCGGGCCGGCCCTGGCCCCCTGCGCGGGACCCGAGGACGTGGATGTCCGGACCGGGGCGGCAACGCGTTACCCCACAGCGGAGGTGAGGTATGACGATCAGCGAATGGCCGTTGGGCGAGCGCCCGCGCGAGAAACTGCTCAAGGACGGCGCCCGGATCCTGTCGGATGCCGAACTGCTGGCGATCTTTCTGCGCACCGGCATTCCCGGAAAGACCGCCGTCGATCTGGCGCGCGACCTGCTGGCGCGCTTCGGCGGACTGAGAGAACTGCTTGCCGCACGGCGCGGGGAATTCTGCGCGGCACCCGGCCTGGGTGATGCGAAGTACGCGCAAATCCAGGCTGCGGTCGAAATGGGGCGGCGTCATCTCGAGCAGGAACTGTGCCGCGGTGCCACGCTTACCTCACCGCAGGACACCCAGCACTATCTGCGTGCCTGTCTGCGCGACCGCCCCTATGAGGTGTTCGGGTGCCTGTATCTGGACAACCGGCACCGGGTGCTGGCTTTCGAGGAGCTGTTCAAGGGCACGCTCAACGGAACCGCTGTCTACCCGCGCGAGGTTGTCAGGAGTGCTCTGGCGCGCAACGCGGCGGCGGTGATCCTGGTTCATAACCACCCTTCCGGAGTGGCGGAGCCGAGCCGCGCGGACGAGACCCTGACCCAGCGGCTGAAGGAAGCGCTGTTGCTGGTGGATATCCGGGTGCTGGACCATCTGGTGGTCGGCGACCGGGAGGTCGTGTCATTCTGCGACCGGGGCATGCTGTAAGCCCGGGCGGGCCTGGGGCGCCCCGGTTCCCGGGGGTGCCCGCAGGGGGCTATGCGCACAGGCCTGAATCTGGTATAAAGCGTGGCTTTTCCCGAAGCGGGAATGTTTGGAGATTCCAAGTCATGCCGAAAGTCTGCCAGGTCACCGGGAAACGCCCGATGCGGGGCAATAACGTTTCCCATGCCAACAACAAGACCAAGCGCCGTTTTCTGCCGAACCTGCATTACCGCCGCCTGTGGGTAGAGAGCGAGAATCGGTGGGTGGGTCTGCGTCTGTCAACCAAGGGACTGCGTACCCTGGACAAGAACGGCATTGACAGTGTGCTCGCCGACATCCGTGCCCGCGGCGTCAAGGTCTAGGAGACTGAACAATGGCCAAGGCAGTACGTGAGAAGATCAAGCTGGTGTCGAGCGCCGACACCGGGCATTACTACACGACCACCAAGAACAAGCGCACGACCCCGGACAAGATGGAAATGAAGAAGTACGACCCGGTGGTCCGCAAGCA
>JAJYCY010000063.1:0-4756 GCA_021778035.1 Pseudomonadota bacterium | reverse complement strand
TCCGCTGACCGTCACCGGCTGGCAGCCATGCGCGCAATGAAAGCGGTCTTCGCCGACATCTCGAGGGAGCATGTCCACTTGTAGGCGAGGTTGAGGTTCGCGGCGCAGGCGTACACGCCATGCCCGCGCACCACCGCCACCGGGTATTCGGCCAGCGCCGCGGCAACCATTGCCGGGGCCTCGGCCACGTAGCGGTCGTAGGGAATCCGGATTACCGGTACGCGTGGAAAATAGAACTGTCCCTCGAAGTCGACCGGCTCGAAGTCGTTTCCATCGAGGGTAAGCGCTACCGTGTGCGGTCCGTGGCTGTGCAGCACGGCCGCCGCCCGGGGATTGGCGCGGTACACGGCCAGATGCAGCGGTGCATCGAGCGAGGCGCCGTCCGGGATGTGGCCGTCGGAATGGCACTCAATGAGATTTCCGGCAGCAAGCGTATCAGCGCACGCGCCGGTCGGTGTCACCCAGATGCGCTCGCCGGTGCGCACCGATGCGTTGCCGCTGTGGGAATCGTTGAGTCCGTACTGACGCATCCAGTGGTAATACTGGACCAGCTCCTGTTTCGATTGCATGCCCTGATCCCGATGATGCAGTCGCCGGCCAGTATACCCGGAAAATGGACAACGCCGCCCGGTTGTCGTATAAAAGGCGTCGCACGATGACAGCGGAATCTTCCCTGGACACGTTGTTCCGGCTGTAACCGCCGGGCAGACACCAGGACATACGGAAAGGGTAGGCAGTGTACCCACTGAGCCAGCAAGTCTTGCGTACCGACGTGGCAGGCATGCCACTTGAGTGGATAGATTTCCAGGATGCGGTTCGCGTGTACCACCTTGGACAGGTGGCCTACAGCTGTGGAGTGCCGCTGTACCGGGTGCGCGGCGGATATAATGCCATCAGCGGTGCGCGGAGCGTCGTCGAGGTCAGTTCGATCATCGCGACCGTCGGCGACCATGCATTCATCAAGACGCGGGAACACTACGTGCCGCCGCTCAGCAATCCGGCGCTGTTTGCCCGCGATGCGCACCTGTGCATGTACTGCGGAGCGCAGTTCCACGCGCACGACCTGTCGCGCGACCACATCACGCCGCTCAGTCGCGGCGGCACCGACACCTGGATGAACGTGGTGACGGCCTGCAAGCGCTGCAACAACCACAAGGCTGGCGCCACGCCGGAAGAAGCAGGAATGACGCTGATCGCAGTGCCGTTCACGCCGACGCACGCTGAATACGTGTATCTGCAGGGCAGGCGCGTGCTGGTCGACCAGATGGAATTCCTGCTGGCCCACTTTCCGCGCAGCAGCCCGTTGCACAAACGCCTGTCGGGCCGGCCCTAGGTCCGCTACCTCACAAAGCCTGTTTGCCGGCAATCCCAGGAATCAGGAGATTGTCGAGCGGTTCCGGGTGATGGCTTGCGTAGCCCTGGGAAAAATCGACGCCGATGGCGGCCAGGCATTCGTGTGTTTCCCAGTCTTCCACGTATTCGGCGACGGTGGCGATGTTCATTTCGCGTGCCACGTACACGATGGCTTCGATGATGCGGCGGTCCACGGGAGAATGTGCAACGTCGCGCACCAGATTGCCATCGATCTTGATGAAATCGACAGGCAGCGCTTTCAGATAGGAAAATGATGACACGCCGCTGCCGAAGTCATCGAGCGCGAAGTGGAATCCCATCTTCCGGAAATCAGCCATAAACGCGGCGACGTGCTGCAGGTCGTGGACCGCAACACTCTCGGTGATCTCGAAACACACCGCGTGCGGGGGGACGTCGTTCAGGCGGATCTGTTCTTTCAGGAAATCATAAAAGGATTCGTCGTTGAGGCTCGCGCCAGACAGATTGATGGCAGTAATTCCGGCCCGTTTCGCCGATGCCTGCCAGTGGCGTGACTGGGTCTCGAATACGTGACGGATGACCCATCGGTCGATATCGGCCATCAGGTTGTACTTGACGGCAGCCCCCAGGAATTTTCCCGGTGCCACGATCTGTCCCCTTGCGTCGATCATGCGGAGCAGGATTTCGTGGTGTTCCGGGCCGGGATTGGCGCCGGCGGCCGGAACGATCCTCTGGAAATAGAGGCGGAAGCGGTCCCGGTGCAGCGATTCGGTGATGGTCGAGGCCCAGTCCATTTCCGAGTGCAGGTGCGTGAATTTCGCGCCGCGAGTGTAGTGCATCACGCGATTGCGTCCGCTTTCCTTCGCCGCGTAGCAGGCGGCATCGGCCTGCATCAGTACCGACAGGCTGTCGCGGGAGTTTTCACTGATTTCGGCCACGCCGATGCTGGCGGCCAGGTCAAACACGCGTTGCTGCCACGAGAAGCGGAAAACGGAAAATGACCGCAGGATATCCTGTGCGACCCGTGCCGGTTCCGCGGCGCTGCAGTTGGCGAGCAGAATCGCGAATTCGTCTCCGCCGAGCCGGCATACGGTGGCGCTGGTGGGTACGGCGCAGCGCAGCAGCATTGCTGCCTGCTGCAGCAGATCGTCGCCGGCCGAATGGCCGCAGGTGTCATTGATGAGCTTGAACTGATCGAGGTCCAGACAAAGCAATGCGTGTCTGCTGTCACGGCGGGCAGCCGACTGCACCAGCCGTTCAAGATGGTTCATGAATCCCCGGCGGTTGAGGAGACCGGTCAGCTCATCATGCAGCACCTGGTGCTCGAAACGCCGCTTCACCAGTTTCTGCTGGGTTACATCGCGTACCACGGCGATGACCATGTTGCCGGAGTCGATGTTGACCCGGTTCATGCAGATCTCCACCCAGCGCGGCTGGCCCCGCGGAGGGTGAATGTGGCATTCGAAACGTACCGGGCTCCCCGCGATGGCTTCCATGAAGCGGTCAACGAAGATCCTGCTGCAGGATTCGGAACCAAGAAACTCCGTGATCGGGACCCGCCGGTTGTGTTCGGTCAGGCGTTCCTCAGACTCGCCGATCCACTCGGCCATGGTGCGGTTGGCGACGAGGAATTTCTGTTCGTCGCACAGGACGAAGATGCCGTCGTTGGCGCTGTCGAAATAGGCGCGCATGAGGCCGAGATAGAACTTGGCATCGGTGCTGTTCCCCGTGCTGGCGGGGCCGGGGTCGCGGCTCATGAAAGCCACCGCCGTACTGCCGGATGCCGGAAGGTGCGGTCTTCCTGCCCGGCCTCTCCGGCCGCCGTGCTGTTCCGCGGATCGGGAACGGATGCGGCCGGGGCGGAACCGGGTCCGTGACGCAAGCGCGGTGCCGGAGCCGTTTCCGCTTCCTCCATCGGGTCGGTACCTCGAATAATTAAAATAATACCCAAACAGCAAGCAATAAATGTGCCGGAACGGGGAGAAAAGACCGTGGACTGCCCGCGCGCCAGGCAAGCCACTCCGCTCCTCGTGTGCCACGCAGCCCAGGGCCGGTCCCACGACATCATGCATCTCCCGTCCCCCCAGAAGGAGATTCCGGGGAAAATTGCCGGTCTGGCAAAAATGGGGCCGGCCGGTGCCGTTATTCCTGGCCTCCAGGCCCGAAAAGGCGGCATGTCCGGCGGCCGGGGTTGCCGCAGCGCAGCATGGTCGTGCCGCCCATCGTTGCGAGCCGCCGGCTAGGTTGCGGCATGTGCCAGCGTGCAGCCGCGCAGCTTGCGCGCGAACAAGCCCAGCGCCTGGATCCCGGTTTCCTCGGCCTCACGGCACCAGTCCTGGAGTGCTCGCAGCAGATGTTCCTGGGTCGTGGCCGAACGGCGCCATATGTCCTGCAGCTTCTGCTTCATCGTGTACACGGTATAGAGGTTCTGGTAGCGTGCGAGCGCCCGCTGCAGCCACTCCCTGCTGTGCGTGTCGAGCAGTTGTGTCTCGCGAACCATGAGGCGGCGTACCCGTCTGAGCAGCGTGCGTGACTCGCGGTCGGCATGCAGCGCTTTCCTCAGTTCATCGCGATGTACGGTCCGCATCACCTCGCGTGCGAACTGTGCCATCAGGCTGAATCTGTTGGCGATGACCGCGCGCACGGTATCAAGGTCGATATGCTCCTTGCGGGCATCGAAAGAGAGCGCCGGAGGAATTTTGCGGACCCGCGCGAGGCCCGCCATCTCCAGCAGGCGGATGTACATCCAGCCGATGTCGAATTCCCACCATTTCGATGACAGCTTGGCCGAGCTGGCAAACGTGTGGTGATTGTTGTGCAGTTCCTCCCCGCCGATGAGAATTCCCCAGGGAAAGATGTTGGTGCTGGCATCCGTCACCTCGAAGTTCCGGTATCCCCAGTAGTGTCCGATGCCATTGATGACACCGGCGGCCCAGAAGGGGATCCAGGCCATCTGGACGACCCAGATCAGCACCCCGGCGAGCGGTCCGAACAGCAGTCCGTCGATCGCGAGCATCATGAACGGTCCCAGGTTGTGGTGCGGGGTGTAGAGATGGCGTTCCAGCCAGTCGTCCGGCGTGCCGTGTCCGTAGCGGGCCAGGGTTTCGGCATTGTGTGCTTCATGGTGGTAGAGCGTGCTGCCAAGCCACAGGACACGATGTATGCCGTGCTGCTGCGGACTGTGCGGATCGTCGGCAGTCTCGACCTTGGCGTGGTGTTTGCGGTGCACCGCCGCCCACTCCCGGGTTACCATGCTGGTCGTTATCCACAGCCAGAAGCGGAAAAAATGGCTCATTACCGGGTGCAGATCGAGGGCCCGATGTGCCTGGTGACGGTGCAGGAAGATGGTGACGCTGGCGATGGTGATGTGCGTCAGTACCAGTGCGACGATCCCGTAGCCCCACCAGGGCAGAATGATCAATCC
>JAJYCY010000099.1 GCA_021778035.1 Pseudomonadota bacterium | reverse complement strand
ATCGGAGCAGCGCATCCGAGAATGTCTTCGCCGCCAGCACCTCGCCGGTTTCAGCATCGAAGACGGTATAGACCGTGCCATAGGGACCCGCAGCCGTGTCGAAGACACGCCATCGGCCTCCTATCACATCACCAGGTTTCCATCTGGCAGGAATCAAGGCATCCTTCCTCTTGTCGCGGTACCAGGCACATTGCGCAGCACCTGTCCGAACATATACCACGATACCGGGTACCCCAATTTTGAGCCGATGAATTGGAACCGGCGCCCGACATCCGGCAGCATGCCGCCGGCAATCCGGCGGGACTTCGCCGGCCGGGACCCGGACCGCACCGGATCGGGGCGGGCGGGATGGAGGATGCGGGCATCGTGCGGGGGCAGACTATGGATCAGCGTCGAACGCACACACCCGGTACTGGTTTTTATTAAGGGGCCCGAACAGCCGGTCCGGCACTGGCCGCCCGTGCCGGCGGAGAAAACGTTGTCGTGAGGTGATACAGGCTGTCCCGGCCCACCCGAGGCGCGTCACCGGGACAGGCCGCGACATCCGGCCGCTCAGGAGCGGGTCGCGGTCGCAAACAGGACGCGTACGTCGAGCCACAGGCCGTCCGCGCCCGCCAGCCGAGCCACTTCGGCAAGATGCGCGCTGCGCACCGCATCAGCCGGCACCGCATCCAGACGGTCCACCGGCTCACGCAGCCCGCTGCCCATAACGACGTCCCACCACTCACCCGCATCACGCAGGTGGTAACCGAGCGGTTCTTCTGCGACCTGTCCGCCGGCGAGCCCCAGGGTACCAGCAAGCTCCCGGAAACAGTCGATAGTGGCGACGCCGTGACACCCCTGCACCGGCGGCACTGCATCGGGCGGCCAGGTTCTCGCTACAGCCGCGCGCAGCAGTCCGGCCAGAGGTTCGAATGTTCCGGGACCGAATCCGGAAAACGCAATCGTGCCACCGGGCCTGACGACCCTCATCCAGCTGCGGACTGCTGCTTCCATGTCCGGCATCAGGTCAAGGGCATGGCCACAGAGTACTGCATCGAAGTATCCCGAACGGAATTCAGGCTGTGCCGCATCCATGAGATGAAGATCGACATTGGTGATGCCGAACTGCCCGATCCGGTCCTGCGCACGATCAAGCATCTGCTCGGCCGTATCAATCGCGATGACGCGCCCAGTGGGCCCGACGCACTGCGCAGCGGCGAACGTCACGGCGCCGGTACCGGCCCCGGCATCGAGCACCTTCTGCCCCGGCCGGATGCCGGCATGCCGGATCAGCCGGTCAGCGGAAAATCCGTAGACCCGCAGGGGCTCCCGGTCGTATCCGGCCGCCGCACGATTGAACACGGCACGGATGCGCTGCACCGGCCACGGCGCTGAGGACGCGAATTCCCGCTCCCGACATGCATTCCCGATCGTCATCCTGCAACCTCCCGGTGTGCGGCTGCTCATCCAATCCCATCGCGGATGCGTTCCGGCACACCATGACATCGCCCGGAAATCCAGCGGTGCGGTGTGGTCTCTTTCAAAAACGGAATTTTGAACTATAACTCTAACTGATAGATCCGACAGGCACTGCCAGATTAGATTTATTTCATTTTTATTTCAATAACTTCAGATATTTGTGGTCTTCGGGGGCTGTTCAGATGTCAAGAATTGCAATTGCGCTGTCGCTGTGTGCCCTGGTGGCATTGCCGGCCTACGCCGCACCCAGCCAGAATGTCCAGGCCGCGCCCAGCCAGGATGTCCAGACACGGATTTTCCGGTACTTCCTGACCAAGGCCAGAGCCGGTGATCCCAACGCCGAATTCATCGTGGGAAACCTCTACGAGAATGGCAAAGGCGTCCCCCAGGACAAGCAAAAGGCCAGGAAATGGTACGAGAAAGCGGCAGCACAGGGCAACCAGTCGGCCCGTAACAGGCTCGACCGCAAAAAGCTTGCAGTGGAGAAGGCGGCAAAGGCAAAACAGCTTGCCGCGGCCAGAGCGATGAAAGAACGCGAGCAGGCCGCGCACGCACGGATACAGGCGGAAGCCTATGCCCGCGCACGGGCGCGCGAAGAGGCGGCCCAGCGCGCGGAACGTGCTGCCAATACACGCGCAGCAGAAGCTGCGCGGCAACATGCGCTCGCAGCGCGCGCCGCAGCACAGAGGCAGGCAGCAGTCCAGGCGCGCGCACCCATCGACGCACTGCCAGTGGTGCTCGGCGGCAGCTGGTATTATGGTACCGCTGCCATACCCTATCTGCCTTCGCCCGAAGCGACCTGCATCCAGGCGGGAAGCGGTGAAATCGTCTGCTTCTCGGAACGTCTGCACCGCGAGGTGGGAGGCTCCACGCTGACCTACACCATCAAGTCGAAGCTGTCAGGATTCAACCATCAGGGCGATTTCACGGTCAGCTATCTCTTCGACGTAGTAGATATCGGCAGCGGATCGGGCGTCACAGCAGCCGATCCTGTCTATGATCCGGATCCGGCAGTGCAGAGCGGCTGGCAGCAACCGGCTCAGACGCTGCAATGCCGCGCGCAGAATGCTCAGGTTCTTGCGTGTTCGAACCGGCAGAACCAGAGATTTGAA
>JAJYCY010000062.1 GCA_021778035.1 Pseudomonadota bacterium | reverse complement strand
AAAAGAAATAGTCCTCGTCCAGTTTTCCGAGATCCGCGAGACCGGAGCGACGTATCACCAGGCAGGCGCCTATCACGCTTTCTACCGCTACCGGGCGGGATGCATGCGGTTTGCCGTGTAGCGCCCATGGCTTGCGCCATTTCAGCAGGAACTTCGGCACGAGCTCGCCGGTGAGGCTCGGAATTGCCGCAGTCGAATCGCAGCCGGATTGCCGATGTCGGCACTGCGGCCTGGGGCGATGGCATTGTGCGCCCGGTCCATCAGGCTTCCTCGGTTGCAGGCTTCCGTGGCAGGACGGAATTTGCAGCGGGTCCTGTCGGGGCACGAAGATTGTTTTCGCATGAGCAAAGCGCATGGGATCAGGATAGGGAGTCGACCCGGGACGTCAGAGCTTCGTGGTTGAAAACCCGGCCCGCCTGAGTAATATATCGGCCCAGACTCGCCCTCGTGGCGGCGATTAACCACACTTTTTGCAAGAGGATCAGAGATTCATGGCTAACGTCTACTACGATACCCTCACCAAGATGGAGAAGACCGGTGTGGACAAGGAATACGTCAACGGCTGGGCATGTGGCTATCTGCACAATCCCAAGCGCGAAGAACAGCGCGCCAATGAGGCCTACGATGCCGGTTACAATGACGGCGTTGCCCAGAAAACCGACGGCTTCAAGGCCTGGGTAAAGAAGTAGCAGTTGTAGCGCCTGGTGCCCAGGGACGGGCAGACCGGGAACCGCATCGCAGCGGGCCGGTCAGCGTGCGGCGGCTTCCGCCATCTGGTACCACTTGCGGGCCTGCGCCTCATCCTTGTCGACGCCCAGTCCCTGCTCATAGATCATTCCGAGCGTCATCTGCGAGCCGGTCATTCCCTGTTCGGCGGCCCGGCGCAGCCACTCGATCGCCTTCGCCGGACTTTTCTCGACACATTCACCATAGAGATACATGAAGCCAAGGCCATGCTGTGCCAGGGCATAGCCCTGGTCGGCAGCGGCCTGCATCCATCCGAATGCCTGCCGGTCGCTCTTGACCATGCCGAGTCCGTTCTGTGCCATGATGGCCAGACGGTGCTGGGCCTGGGCGTTGCCCTGTTCGGCAAGTGGCAGCAGCAGCTGCCACGCGCGCGGGAATTCCTTGGCCTCGAAAGCCGCCATACCGCTTGCAAGTTCGATATCGAGTCCCGACATGGGTCTGTCCATCCGCACCCGTTGAGCTGACCGGCTGCTACTGTAGCAGAGCCGGCAGCCTGCCGCGAATCGGCAGGCAGACCGGCGGGGCGGCGACGCCGAGGTTTCGGCGGGGGCGGTGATCCCTTTATAATGGATGCCGGGCAAACCGGGTTGCAGCGGACCATTTATGGCGATACGGGTCAATACGCGGTGGCGTTCCAAGGGTCCGAAGACCCTGGCGGACCGCGCCAGTGTCGTGGGCGTGACCATCTGGCGGGTGGCGCATGATACGGGCAAGCACATGGAAAAGGAGGAATTCCGCATTACCTCCGATGCCCAGTATACGGCGCTGCTCACCGAGATCATCGCCTTCCTGGTCCAGGTCACGGACCGTATCCTGTATGGACGCCTGAGCGAAGAGGACCGCGCGACCTTCATGAATGCGCTCGGCCAGCACCTTGCCAGGACGATGCAGTCAAATCTCGCCGACTTCCTGGAAGCGGGCGATCATATGCCGGTGTTCATTGGCACGCTCAATGCGCGCGCGGGCGATTACGCGGAATTCGACTTCGGCGACACCGGTCCGGGCTACGGATTCGTCCGCTACCTGGGCGAAAAGGCCGCTGAAGTCATGGCGGTCACGGACAGCCGGTGGGTCATCGAGCACGTGATGGAGATCGAGGCACCCCAGGCGCTGCGGACGGTAGTCAGGGTCATCGGGGAGGTTATGGGCGTGCCCGTGCCGGAGATTTCAGCAAAGATGTGAGAAATATGTTATAACTTTTTGTTTAAACGGTAAAATACAAGGTGTTTCGTCGCTCCGGATGGTCCGGGTGACAGACCCCGACCTCTATGGAAGATATCAATCCGCTGCTGTACAAACTGGATGACCTCCGGACGCGCGCCGAAGCGCTCAGGGGGTATCTTTGACTACGCCGGCAAGCAGGAACGGCTGGCGGAAGTCGTCCGCGAACTGGAACAGCCGAACGTCTGGTCAGCGCCCGAGCGTGCCCAGGAGCTCGGGCGCGAGCGCGCCCGCCTGGAAGACGTGGTCATGACCCTGCAGCGGCTCGATGCCGGCCTGAACGATGCCGCGGAGCTGCTCGGGCTGGCGCGGGAAGAGGGTGACGAAACCGTACTCGCGTCGGTCGGGGGCGACATCACCCACCTGGAGCAGCGCCTGGCCGCGCTTGAGTTCGGGCGCATGTTTTCCGGCGAGATGGATCATGCCAATGCCTACCTCGACATCCAGTCCGGTTCCGGCGGTACCGAAGCCCAGGACTGGGCGGCCATGTTGCTGCGCATGTACCTGCGCTGGGGAGAACGCCGGGGATTCCGGACGGAACTCATCGAGCAGTCCGACGGTGAGGTGGCTGGCATCAAGAGTGCTACGGTGAAGTTCACCGGCGATCACGCCTACGGATGGCTGCGCACCGAGACCGGTGTTCACCGCCTGGTGCGCAAGTCTCCGTTCGATTCCGGAAACCGGCGGCACACGTCCTTCGCCTCGGTGTTCGCGTATCCCGAAGTGGATGAGGACATTGATGTCGACATCAATCCCGCGGATCTGCGTGTCGATACCTACCGCGCGAGCGGTGCTGGCGGCCAGCACGTGAACCGCACCGAATCCGCCATCCGCATTACGCACGTGCCGACCGGCATCGTGGTGCAGTGCCAGAGCGACCGTTCCCAGCACAAGAACCGCTCGGCGGCGATGGCGATGCTCAAGGCACGGCTCTACGAGGCGGAACTGCGGCGCAAACGCGAGACGCAGCAGAAGCTCGAGGAATCAAAATCCGACATCAGCTGGGGCAACCAGATCCGCTCCTACGTGCTTGACCAGTCGCGCATTAAGGACTTGCGCACGGGTGTCGAGATCGCGAATACTCAGGCGGTGCTCGACGGAGATCTCGACCGGTTCATCGAGGCCAGCCTGAAGAGCGGACTGTGACCCTGGACCGGCAGTCCCTGTGCGGCGCAGGCCGCGAGCAGGGGCTGCCGGCATGCCCTAACACATCGACAGCAATCTCCCGTACATGACCGACGAAGATACTCCCGCAACCCCGCCCGACGAGAATGCCCAGATTGCGCAGCGGCGCGCCAAGCTCGCCGAGCTGCGCGAGCGCGGGATCGCCTTTCCCAATGATTTCCGCCGCAATGTTGTCGCCGGCGAGCTGCATGCCAGCTACGGCGGCCAGGATGCGGCGGCGCTGGAGGCGAATCCGGTGCGGGTGCAGGTAGCGGGGCGTCTCATGACCCGCCGCATCATGGGCAAGGCGAGCTTCGCGCACCTGCAGGACATGTCGGGGCGCATCCAGATCTACGCGCAGCGCGATGTGCTGGGTCAGGCGCCCTATGACGAATTCAAGCAATGGGATATCGGCGACATTCTCGGTGCCGAGGGCGTGTTGTTCAAGACCCGGTCCGGAGAGCTGTCCATACGGGTCGACGCAATGCGGCTGCTCACCAAGGCGCTGCGGCCGCTGCCGGAGAAGTTCCATGGCCTGGCCGACCAGGAGACCCGCTACCGGCAGCGCTATCTCGATCTGCTCATGAACGAGGTGACCCGCAAGACCTTCCGGATCCGCTCAGGCATCGTGGATTTCCTGCGCCGCTATCTGGCGGGACGCGGATTCCTCGAAGTCGAGACGCCCATGATGCAGGCGATTCCCGGCGGCGCGACGGCGCGGCCGTTCATTACCCATCATCACGCGCTCGATATGCAGCTGTTCCTGCGTATCGCGCCGGAACTCTATCTGAAGCGCTTGGTTGTGGGCGGGTTCGAGAAGGTATACGAGATCAACCGGAATTTCCGCAATGAAGGCCTCTCGACGCGGCACAATCCGGAATTCACGATGCTCGAGTTCTACCAGGCCTACGCTGACTACCATGACCTGATGAACATGACCGAGGACATGCTGCGCGCCCTTGCGCACGAGGTCCTTGGCACGGGTGTCGTGTCCTACCAGGGAGAGGAGTACGACTTCACGCGGCCATTCGCGCGCATGACCGTCCGGGAGTCGATCCCGTGCTTCAATCCCGGCATTTCCGCGGCCGATCTCGGCACGCCCGAAGGCATGCGCCGCATTGCCGCCAGCCTGAACGTCCCGCTCAAGGACAGTTACGGCCCGGGCAAGGTCGAGATCGAGATATTCGAGAAGACGGTCGAACCGAAGCTCAGGAACCCGACGTTCATCACCGCCTATCCGACCGAGGTCTCGCCGCTTGCGCGGCGCAACGACCGCGATCCATCGGTGACCGACCGGTTCGAGTTTTTCGTGGGCGGGCGCGAAATCGCGAACGGCTTTTCGGAGCTGAATGATGCCGAGGATCAGGCGGAACGTTTCCGCCGGCAGGTGCAGGAGAAGGAAGCCGGAGACGAGGAAGCCATGCACTTCGACGCGGACTATGTGCGTGCGCTGGAGCACGGGATGCCTCCGACGGCCGGCGAGGGCATCGGCATCGACCGGCTGGTGATGCTGTTCACCGATTCGCCCAGCATCCGTGATGTTATCCTGTTTCCGCACATGCGTCCGGAGTCCGCCGGAAACTGAACCGCGGGCACCGGCAGACTGTCCAATGGGCTTTAGGACTGAATGATGTCCTGGATGGGCCAGCAGACCCGGCCGCCGGCGATCTTTCTCATGGGACCGACGGCGGCCGGCAAGACCGCGCTTGCTCTGGCGCTGCACGAGCAGCTGCCGGTCGAAATCGTGAGCGTCGACGCTTCCCAGGTGTATCGGGGGATGGATATCGGCACGGCCAAGCCCAGCCTGCAGGAGCAGGCGCGCGCGGTGCACCGGCTGATCGACATCCGCGATCCGACGCAGGCCTATTCAGCGGCGGAATTCTGTACGGATGCATTGCGCGAAATGGCTGATATCAGCGCC
Organism: Pseudomonadota bacterium; assembly: GCA_021778035.1. Lineage (GTDB taxonomy): Bacteria > Pseudomonadota > Gammaproteobacteria > Acidiferrobacterales > UBA6901 > JAJYCY01. The sequence continues at coordinate 7,341 of JAJYCY010000062.1, read as the reverse complement.
GCCGGACGCATTCCGATGCTGGTCGGAGGGACGATGTTCTATTTTCGTGCGCTCGAGGACGGGCTGTCGCAGCTGCCCTCGGCTGACCCTGAAGTCCGGGAGCGGCTTGCCGCGCAGGCCGCGCTTGTCGGCTGGCCCGCGCTGCATGAGCAGCTCAGGCAGCACGACCCGGCCAGTGCCGGAAGGATCAACCCGCATGATGCCCAGCGTATCCAGCGGGCGCTGGAGGTGTTGGAGCTGACCGGCAGGCCGCTCGCCGAGCTCCTCACGGGTCCACGTCCGACGTTTCCGTACCGCCCGGTCAGGCTGGCCATCTGTCCGGCGGAGCGTTCCGAACTGCACCGGCGCATCGGCGAGCGTTTCTATAATATGTTGCGACGGGGTTTCATTGCCGAAGTCGAGGCGCTCCATCGCCGTCCGGACCTCTCGCCGGTATTGCCATCGATGCGTACGGTTGGCTATCGTCAGGCATGGGAATACCTGAGTGGAAACGTCAACTACCAAGACATGGCAGAAAGAGGTATTATTGCCACACGCCAGCTCGCCAAGCGCCAGCTGACGTGGCTGCGGTCCGCCCGGGAAGTCACCTGGTTCGACTGCAGCGGCAGCGGATGTGAGCGTGCGGTGGCCGGACATCTGGCCAGAAGTCTGTCGCGGCAGGGGATATAATCCTGCCGTGGGCGACGGGATGGACTCCCGCGTCTAAACTGGAAGCATGCCGGCAAGGCATGCACGATAAGAACAGGAGAACTGTCATGAGTCAGCAAAGAGGGCAGGCGCTACAAGACCCTTACTTGAATGTCCTGAGAAAGGAACGAGTACCGGTATCGATATTCCTGGTTAACGGTATCAAGCTCCAGGGACAGATCGAATCCTTTGACCAGTTTGTGGTCCTGCTGAAGAATTCGGTCAGCCAGATGATCTACAAGCACGCGATTTCGACGGTCGTGCCCAGCAGGCCAGTGAAGTTTGCGATTGAGCATTCCGACGACAACGAGAAGGCCCCCGGAAACGAATAGCCCGGTGCCCGGATATCCGGGCGGCGGCACCGCGGAGCGCGCGGTGCTGGTGCAGCTGTGCCTGCCCGGCAGCGATGCGGTGACCGAAGTCGCGGAGCTGGCGCTGCTCGCCCGGTCCGCCGGCGCCGAGGTCTGCGAAACACTGTTCGGCAGCCGCCAGCGGCCCGATGCATCGACCTACCTTGGCCGCGGCAAGGCCGAGGAAGTGCGGGCTGCGGTGGTGCGGCACCAGGCCCAGCTGGTCCTGGTGAATCATGACCTGTCGCCGGCCCAGGAGCGCAACCTCGAGAAAATCACGGAATGCCGCGTGCTCGACCGTACCGGCCTGATCCTCGACATCTTCGCGCAGCGCGCCCGCAGCCATGAGGGCAAGCTGCAGGTCGAGCTGGCGCAGCTTGACCATCTTGCCAGCCGCCTGGTGCGCGGCTGGACGCACCTCGAGCGCCAGAAGGGGGGGATCGGCCTGCGTGGTCCGGGCGAGACCCAGCTCGAGACCGACCGGCGGCTGATCCGCGACCGCGTCAAGCATCTCAACCGGCGGCTGCAGAAAGTCCGCAGCCAGCGTGAAGGACGCAGGCGCGCGCGCGGCAAGATTCCCATTCCGACCGTGTCGCTCGTGGGTTACACGAATGCCGGCAAGTCTTCCCTGTTCAACCGCATGACCGGTGCCGGCGTCTACGCGGCCGACCAGCTCTTCGCCACGCTCGATCCGACCATGCGCCGGGTGGATCTCGCCGGACGCTCGGGCATCATCCTCGCTGATACGGTCGGTTTCATCCGCCATCTGCCGCACAAGCTGGTGGAGGCCTTCAAGTCCACGCTCGAGGAGGTAGCCGAGGCCGACCTGCTGCTGCACGTGGTCGATGTGGCAAGCCCGGAGCGCCGGGACCAGGCGGCGCAGGTGGATCAGGTTCTTGCCGAGATCCATGCCAGCCATGTCGAGCGGATCACGGTCTTCAACAAGATCGATCTGGCGGGTGAGGTGCCGCGTGTCGAGCGGGACGCATCCGGCAGGGTACACAAGGTGTGGGTGTCGGCCGCCACCGGAGCCGGGCTGCCACTGCTGCTCGATGCGCTCGCCACGCACTACCGCCGCCACCGCATCACCCGTCGGCTGCTGCTGCCCGCTCCGGCGGGGCGGCTGCGCGCCCTGATCCACTCCCGGCTGCATGTTGCCGGCGAGTCGGTGCTCCCGGATGGCCAGTGGCAGCTGGACGTGGAACTCGGACAGTCGAGTCTCGACTGGCTCACGCAGCTGGAGGATTTCCGGGCCGAATACCTGGTCCCGGAGCCGGCCGCGGAACAGGCGGCACCGGCACCCTGATTGGTGCATCACGCCCGTGCCGGGCGCAGCAGGCGCGCAATCGCTGCAGTTCTAAGGTGCAGTTTTTGGCGGTCCTGCTAAAATGCCGCAGCGCTTATCCGGCGCACGGTGCAGAACAGCGAGGGCAGATCGTGGCTTGGAACGAACCCGGCGGTTCGGGGGGCAAGGACCCCTGGGGCCAGCGCAAGAGGGATCAGGGACCGCCTGACCTGGACCAGATCATCCGCAACCTGCGGCGCAGGTTCGGAGGGCTTTTCGGTGGTGGTGGCGGCGGCGGACGCAGTGGCACCAGCAGACACATGGGCGGGATCAGTTTCAGCGCCATCGCGATCGCGGCGGTCGCGCTGTGGATGGTGAGCGGCTTCTACGTCATCCGGCAGGGCCAGCGCGGCGTGGTGCTGCAGTTCGGCCGCAACGTGGCAGTGACCCAAGCCGGTCTGCACTGGCATATCCCGTTTCCAGTCGCCCGGGTGGACAAGGTGAATGTGCAGAAGGTGCAAACTGTCCAGATCGGCTACCGCAGCAGCAGCAGCGCCGGCACATCGAGCAAGGTCCAGGATGAGTCGCAGATGCTTACCGGCGATGAGAACATCGTCGATATTGAATTGGCCATCCAGTACAAGATCAAGGATCCCGTCGCCTATCTGTTCAATGTCCGTGACCCGACCGAGACCATCATCCAGGCGGCACAGTCGGCGGTGCGTGAGGTGGTCGGGCAGGACAAGATGAATTTCGTGCTGACGGACGGACGCAATGTCGTTGCCCAGGATACCCAGACGATGCTGCAGAAGATCCTGGATCGGTACGGTTGCGGAATCCACATTGTCACGGTGCAGATGCAGGACGCCCGTCCGCCGCAGCAGGTGGTCGCGGCATTCGAGGATGCCGTGAAAGCACGCGAGGACGAGAAGCGCGTCGAGAACGAGGCCCAGGCCTATGCCAACGACATCATTCCGCGTGCCGAGGGTGCGGCAGCGCGCACGGTGCTCGAAGCGCAGGGATACCGCGCAAGCGTCATCGCCCATGCACAGGGCGATGCCAGCCGTTTCGGGCAGGTCGTGACGCAGTATGACCGGGCGCCCGAAGTCACGCGCGAGAGACTGTACCTGCAGACGATGCAGAAAGTTCTGGGCAGCACGAGCAAGGTGTTTGTCGATCTGCCGCACGGAGACAATGTGATCTATCTGCCGCTCGACCGGATGGTACATGGAAAAGGTGCGGGTGGCGCCACCGCCACGGTACCTCCGGCTGCCCCGGCTGGCGGTGCCGTGCAGCCGGACAGCGACGTGGTGAACAGCATCAGCGGCGCCCTGCGCGGCCGGGGGAGGTAGGATGACCCACAACAGGGCGATGATGCTGGTCGTCATGGCGGTGCTGTTGTTCATCGTTGCCAATGGCGCGGTCTATACGGTGAGCGAGGGCCAGAAGGCGATCGTCACCCGTTTCGGGCAGGTGGTCCAGCCGGACATCGCTCCGGGTCTGCATTTCAAGACGCCGTTCGTGGAAACGGTGCACTTGTATGATGGCAGGGTTCAGACGCTCGACACCGAACCGGAGACCTTTCTCACGGTGGAGAAAAAGAGCGTCGTGGTGGATTCCTACGTCAAGTGGCGTATTTCCGACCTGCTCAAGTTCTATGTCGCGGTCGGCGGCAATGCGCTGGAAGCGCGTGAACGCCTGTCGCAGGTCGTCAATGCCGGCCTGCGCAACCAGTTCGGCAAACGTACGGTGCAGGAGGTCATCTCCGGGGACCGCAGCAAGATCATGCACGCCATCACCGCCGACGCCGACCGCGAGGCCCGCGCGTACGGCATCCAGGTGATCGATGTGCGCATCGACCGGGTCGATCTGCCCAAGCAGGCCAGCCAGTCCGTTTACCGGAGAATGCGTGCCGAGCGTACGCGCGTAGCCAAGCAGCTGCGGGCGAAGGGTGCTGAGGCGGCGGAGAAGATCCGCGCCACGGCCGACCGCCAGCGCGAGATCATCCTGGCGGACGCCTACCGTGATGCCCAGCGCATCCGCGGCCAGGGGGATGCCCAGGCGGCGGAGATCTATGCGCGGGCCTACCGGGTGAACCCGGGATTCTACGCTTTCTACGGAAGCATGAATGCCTACCGCAAGACCTTCAACAGCAAGCACGACGTGATGGTCGTCGATCCGAGCGCGACTTTCTTCAAGTATCTGAAGAATCCGCGGCAGTGAGGCATTTCCTGCGCGGTGACGGCTGTGGCCGCATTCTGCGGCGGGTATGATGATAAAATGGCATGATCTGGGCGCTGCTCTGGCCCTGCTGTTGGTGCTGGAGGGGATCCTGCCATTCCTCAGTCCTGAGCACCTGCGCCGGGTGATGCGTGCAGCCGATAACATGGGGGATCAGCAGCTGAGATTCGTGGGCATCACCAGCATGTTGCTTGGTCTGGTGCTGCTGTATATCGTAAACCGCTGAACCCCAATCTTATCCCGGATAACCCGATCATGTCGGACAGAGACCGCTGGCTGCTGCCGGAAGGCATCGAAGAGATACTGCCCGCCGAGGCTTCGCACCTCGAAACCGTGCGGCGTGGACTGCTTGACCTGTTCCAGCGCTGCGGGTACGAGCTGGTCATGCCGCCGATGATCGAATTCCTGGATTCGCTGCTGACGGGGACCGGACACGACCTCGACCTGCAGACTTTCAAGCTCACCGACCAGCTGAGCGGCCGGATGATGGGCGTGCGCGCCGACATGACCCCGCAGGCAGCGCGCATCGATGCCCATTACCTCCGGCGCGAAGTGCCGGTGCGGCTGTGCTATGTGGGAACCGTGCTGCATACGCGGCCCGACGAATTTGCCGGATCGCGCGAGCTGCTGCAGGTAGGTGCCGAGCTGTTCGGTCACAGCGGGCCGGAGAGCGACATGGAGATTGCCGGGCTGATGCTTTCGGCGCTGCGTGAGGCAGGACTGGCGGAAGTGCATCTGGACCTGGGTCACGTGGACGTGTTCCGCCAGCTTGCCGCCGCCGCTCGGCTCGAGGCCGGGGTCGAAGACGACCTGTTTGATGCGCTGCAGCGCAAATCGCGCCCCGAAGTCGACGCGCTGCTTGGCGGCTGTGACATTGCCGCTGACGCCAGACGCCGGCTTGCCGGGCTGGTGGATCTCAGCGGTGGCGAAGAAGTGCTGGAGCAGGGGCGTGCACTGCTTGCCGGTGGCCCGGCTGCGGCCGGACAGGCGCTCGATGCGCTGCAGGCGGTGGCCTCTTCGGTGCGCCGGGATCATCCGCAGGTTCCTGTGTACTTCGATCTGGCCGAGCTGCGCGGTTACCGTTATTACACCGGCGTGGTGTTTTCGGCGTTTGTGCCCGGTATCGGGCGTGCCGTAGCCCAGGGCGGGCGCTACGACGGCATCGGACGTGCTTTCGGGCGTGCGCGTGCGGCCACCGGCTTCAGTACCGATCTGCGACTGCTGTCGAAGCTGGTATCGGCGGTGTTCCGTGCGCACGGAATCCTGGCGCCGTTTCCCGATTCGGCCGAGCTGCGTCAGCGCATTGCCGGCCTGCGTGCGGCCGGGGAGCGGGTTGTCGTGCACCTGCCGGGTTCGGCCGCGGATGCCGCGGCGCTTGGCTGTGACCGGCAACTTGTCACGCGCGATGGCCAGTGGACCATCGTGCAAGTTCAGCATTCCTAACCATCAATCATTGAAGCCAGGTGCTATGGGCAAGAACGTCGTAATTATCGGTGCCCAGTGGGGCGACGAGGGCAAGGGCAAGATCGTCGACCTGCTTACCGACCGGGCACACGCGGTGGCACGTTTCCAGGGCGGACACAATGCTGGCCACACGCTGGTCATCGACGGAAGCAAGACCGTCCTGCATCTCATTCCGTCAGGCATACTGCGCGGCGGTGTGAGCTGCCTCATCGGCAACGGGGTGGTGCTGTCGCCCCAGGCGCTTTTCGAGGAAGTGGACGGGCTCGAAGCCAACGGCGTGCCGGTGCGCGACCGCCTGCGCGTGAGCGATGCCTGTCCGCTCATTCTGCGCCATCACATCGCGCTCGATGCGGCACGCGAGAAGGCGCGCGGCAAGGCCGCGATCGGCACGACCGGACGCGGGATCGGTCCTGCGTACGAGGACAAGGTCGCGCGGCGCGGCCTGCGCGTCGCAGACCTGATGGACACTGCACGGTTTTCCGCCAAACTGCAGGAAGTGATGGAATACCACAATTTCGCGCTTACGCACTATTTCAAGTGTGACGCCGTCGATTACCGGCAGACGCTCGACGAGAATCTTGCGCTAGCGGAACGGCTGCGGCCGCTGGTGGCCGATATTCCCGGCATCCTCGAGCGCCTCGGCAGGGAGGGGAAGTCCATCCTGTTCGAAGGTGCCCAGGGCACGCTGCTCGACATCGACCACGGGACCTATCCGTTCGTGACCTCTTCCAATACCAGCGCCGGGGCGGCGAGCTGCGGAACCGGCATCGGCCCGCTGAAGCTCGACTATGTGCTCGGTATCACCAAGGCGTACACGACGCGGGTCGGGGCGGGGCCGTTTCCGACCGAGCTGTTCGACGATGCCGGAGACCGCATCGGCGAGCGGGGCAAGGAGTTCGGGGCGACAACCGGCCGCAAGCGGCGGTGCGGCTGGTTCGATGCGGCGGTGATGCGCCGTGCGCAGCAGATCAACGGATTCAGCGGACTGTGCATCACCAAGCTCGACGTGCTTGACGGTTTTGATACGGTCCGGATCTGCACCGGGTACCGCTGCGACGGTGAAGTGCGCGACACCTCACCGGGTGGTGCCGAGGCGCTCGGGCGCTGCGAGCCGCTCTATGAGGATGTGCCGGGCTGGCAGGAATCGACCCTGGGAGTCCGCGAGTTCAACCGTCTGCCGCCCAATGCCCGGCAATACCTCAGACGCATCGAGGAGCTCGTAGGTGCGCCGGTCGACATCATTTCGACGGGTGCCGAGCGCGAAGACACCATCATCCTGCGTCATCCGTTCGGCTGATCTGCGGCCGCAGCGGC
>JAJYCY010000061.1:5468-12496 GCA_021778035.1 Pseudomonadota bacterium | reverse complement strand
GCCGGTACCGTACGCCCGATGAAACCCGGGGGCTGCTGATGGTGTTTCGCATCTTCAACCGGGTAAGTTATGGCTTGATCATGTCGGCATCCGGCCCCGTCAGCATTGGTGACCGGGTAGTTACCCCCTGAAGGGCGGATCCGCATCAGGGACGATGCGCATTGGCATGGATACCGCGGAAGATCCGCGTGTCTGCTGGCTGGATCTTCACCGCATCACGGCCGGGTACGCCGGACTCATGATCGGCCTGCTGCGGCAGTTCGGATCGCCGCAGGCGGTGTTTTCGGCATCGCGGGTGGACCTCGAGCGCTGTCTGGGCGGCGGCAGTTCTGCCAGCGTGGCAGCGGTCCTTGCCGGCGGTCCGGACCCGCAGCGTGTGTCAGCCGAGATCGCGTGGCTTTCACAGGAGCACGCGCATCTGGTCACGATCGACGATGTCCGCTATCCGGCACTGCTGCGGCAGATCGCGGACCCGCCTCCTCTGCTGTACGTCCGTGGTGATGTCGCGGCCCTTGCCCGGCCGCAGATCGCCCTTGCCGGCAGCCGCAACCCGACCGCCGGAGGACGGCGCAATGCGCGGGAATTTGCCACCGCGCTCAGTCGTTGCGGACTGGCCGTGACAGCCGGGCTGGCGCTGGGTATCGATGCTTCCGCCCATCTGGCGGCGCTGCAGGCCGGTGGGCTGACGATCGCCATAATGGGCACCGGGGTGGACCGAATCTACCCGTCCCAGCACAGGCAGCTTGCCCACGACATCATCCGCAGTGGCGCCCTGGTCACGGAGATGCCCCTTGGCAGCGGCCCCAGCGCCGAAAACTTTCCCCGTCGCAATCGCATCATCAGCGGCATGGCCGCGGGCGTGCTTGTGGTTGAAGCCGGGATCCGCAGCGGGGCGCTCATCACCGCGAGATTCGCGGCTGAGCAGGGTCGGGAGGTGTTTGCGATTCCTGGCTCGATACACTCTCCGCTGTCACGGGGATGCCACGCGTTGATTCGCCAGGGCGCAAAGCTCGTGGAGGGGACAGCGGATATTCTGGAGGAACTGCGCCTGTCGATCCCGGCGACCCCGGAACCGCCTGTGCCGGGAAGCTCAGGAGCTCCGGTGGCCTGAACAAAGCGTTGCCCGGGATGTCTTAAAGCAAGAGAGATAATTATTATCGGCCGCCGGGGCGGAACCTGCCAGATTGACGGCAATTGGCAATTCCTCCATGCTGTTTGCAGTTCCGGACTCCGCCGGTTCGGTCGATGACCGGCTCGACAGGCAGCGATTCCCGGGAATTTGAACCAAGGTCAGGCGATGAAAGAAAACATGCTGGATGTGCTCATGTACCTGTTCGAGAACTACATGGACGAAGGTCCGGAGTTCAGTCCGGACCAGGAAACACTGCTCGCCGAGCTCTATCAGGCGGGTTTTCCGCGCGGTGAGGTCAAGAAAGCCTTTTCCTGGCTCGAGGGATTGTCTAGCCTGCGCGAACAGAGCGTCGGCGCGCCGCTGGCGGCCAGGACGACCTCCCTGCGCTGCTACCCCATTGCCGAGCAGAAGAAGATCAGTCTTGCGGCACGCGGGTTCATCCACTTCCTGGAGCAGAGCGAGGTGCTGGACCCCCTGACCCGCGAGCTGGTAATCGACCGCGTCATGGCGCTGGAGACCGAGGAAATCGGGCTCGAGCAGGTCAAATGGGTAATACTCATGGTCCTGTTCAATCAGCCTGGCCACGAGCAGGCCTATGCCTGGATGGAAGATCTCATCTTCGATGGCACGCAAGAACATCTACACTGATCAATAAGGTCCCTGGATTTCGCTGCCCTGTCGCGGCTGCCCTGTCGCGCTACTTGACAGGCCGCACAGTCTGTCGTCCACAATGCGCGCTGGAAACGCCCGCAGGGCGCTGCTGTCTGTGGTGAACCGGTCCGAGAGGACACCAAATCGATGCCTAAGAATCTCATCATTGTCGAGTCGCCGGCGAAAGCCAAGACGATGTCCAAGTACCTGGGCAAGGAGTTCACTGCGCTCGCGTCCTATGGCCACGTACGTGATCTGGTGCCGAAGAAAGGTGCGGTCGACACCGAGCATGACTTCGAGCTGAAATACCAGCTGATCGAAAAGAACCGGAAGCACCTCGACGCAATCATCAAGGCGATGGCTGCTGCCGATGCACTCTATCTTGCAACAGACCCGGACCGCGAAGGCGAGGCGATCTCCTGGCACCTCTACGAGATTCTGAAAGACCACGGTACGCTCGATTCGAAGCCGGTCCATCGCGTGGAATTCTATGAGATCACGAAGCAGGCTATCCAGCGCGCCATCCAGGAGCCACGCGAACTCTCCATCAACCTTATCAACGCACAGCAGGCGCGCCGTGCGCTTGACTACCTGGTCGGGTTCAATCTTTCGCCACTGCTCTGGAAGAAGGTGCGCCGCGGGCTATCGGCAGGCAGGGTGCAGAGTCCGGCGCTGCGTATGATCGTCGAACGCGAAGAGGAGATCGAGCGCTTCGAGTCGCGCGAGTACTGGACCATCGAATCCGACCTGACCAGCAGGGGACAGAATTTTTTCGCCAAGCTGACCCAGTTCCAGGGTGCCCGGCTCGAGCAGTTTTCGATCGATAACGAAGCGCGCGCCGGTGAAGTCGAGACCGAGCTGCTCCGCCAGGCGCAGGGTCGCTATCTCGTCATCGCGGTCGACAAAAAGCAGAAGCGCCGCAATCCATCTCCGCCCTTTACCACATCGACTCTGCAGCAGGAGGCGTCACGCAAGCTCGGATTCACGGCGCAACGCACGATGCGCACCGCCCAGCAGCTGTACGAGGGTACCGACATCGGTGGCGAAACCGTGGGTCTGATCACGTACATGCGCACGGACTCGGTGAGCCTCGCGACCGAAGCGCTCACCGAGATTCGCTCGCTCATCGCCAAGCGCTACGGCGACGACAACCTGCCGGAGGAACCGCTGATATACAAGACGAAATCGAAGAATGCGCAGGAAGCGCACGAGGCGATCCGTCCGACATCGGCTGAGCGCATACCCGAGGCGGTCAAGAAGCACCTCACCCCGGACCAGCACAAGCTCTACGAGCTGATCTGGAAGCGCACCATTGCCTGCCAGATGATACCGGCCGTTCTCGACACTGTGGCGGTCGATCTCGAGGCCGGAAGCGGCAATATTTCGCGTGCGACCGGCTCGACCGTTGTCAGGCCCGGTTTCATGGCCGTGTACCAGGAGGGAACCGACGAGAAAAAGCCGGACGAAGAGAGCGAGACCCTGCTGCCGGTAATGCTCAAGGGGGAACAGGTCGATCTTCGCGGCATCCGCAAGGAGCAGCACTTCACCGAACCGCCGCCCCGGTACACTGAAGCGAGTCTGGTGAAGGCGCTCGAGGCCTATGGCATAGGCCGGCCGTCAACCTACGCCACGATCATTTCCACGCTCGAGCAGCGCGAGTACGTGACGCTCGACAAGCGCCGGTTCCAGCCGACCGACGTCGGGCGTGTCGTGAACAAGTTCCTTTCCGAGCACTTCCGCAAATATGTCGACTACGATTTCACCGCCCGCCTCGAAGATGATCTCGACGCGGTTTCCCGCGGAGAGCGCGCATGGAAGCCGCTGCTGCAGCATTTCTGGGACGAGTTCAAGGACCAGGTGGCAGCCAAGGAAAACGCCGAACGGCCGGGCGTAGAGCTGCTGGAAGAGCAATGCCCCAAGTGCGGCAAGCAGCTTGCCAAGCGGCTGGGGCGCAATGGCTATTTCATCGGGTGTACCGGTTACCCGGAATGCGACTATACGCGCAACGTGGATGACGAGGCGGGAGCGGCAGGCGAGCCACAGATCGTCGAAGGCCGCACCTGCCCGAAGTGCCAGTCACCGCTGATCATCAAGCGGGGCCGCTACGGCAAGTTCATCGGCTGCAGCAATTATCCGAACTGCAAGCACATGGAGCCGCTCGAGAAGCCGGCCGATACGGGCGTCCAGTGTCCGGAATGCAGGCAGGGGACCATGCTCAAGCGCAAGTCACGCTATGGCAAGATTTTCTACTCCTGCTCGCGTTATCCCGAGTGCAAATTCGCGGTGTGGAACCTGCCGATCGCCGAGCCATGCCCGAAATGCGGATTTCCGATACTCACCATCAAGACGACCAAACGCCGCGGCACCGAGAAGGTATGTTCGCGCAAGGAATGCGGTTACTCGGAACCTTACGAAGGTGATGTGCCGGGAGCCGAGAGTGCGGAGACCAAGTCCGCCTGAGCGGATGGCCGGATCCCCGGATCAGTGATGGTGGCCGCCCGGACCGTGCGCGTGTCCATGGTCCATCTCTTCGGCTGTGGCGGCCCGCACCGCGACGACTTCAACGCTGAAGTGAAGGGTTATCCCGGCAAGCGGATGGTTTGCATCGACGGTGATGTTTTCCGCATCCACGGCTGTGACGGTCACAACGGTAACCCCGTCCTCGGTCGGGGTCTGGAACTGCATGCCAATCTCGATATCCTGAGAGGACTCAAAGCGTGAGCGTGAAATGACCTGGGACAGGCCATCGTCCCGCAGTCCGTACGCTTCCTGCGGAGGAACGGCTACTTCCAGCCGGTCGCCCATCGTTTTGCCAGACAGCGCTTTTTCCAGACCGGGAATGATGTTGTTGGCGCCATGAATGTAGGTGAGCGGTTCCCCGCCATCCGAACTGTCGATGACGTTGTTTTCATCGTCGGTGAGCGTGTAGTTGATGCTTACCACGGTCCCGTCTGCAATCTGCATGCCTTGATCTCTCTGCTGCTGCGCGGCTGCCGGAATCGCGCTTCGTGAAAAATCGCCGCGTACGGGCCGCCGGAGCCGGATCAGCGAGCGCCCATGCCACCGCAGCACTTCTGCCATTGTCGCATGGAGGCCATCGAAAGTCCCGACCACCCCGCTGCGGGCCGCTGCCGGGACGAGGGTCCAATCGTGGCCATATGGCAGCCCGGACAGGTCCGTGATAAAAGACGGAACACGGAATGGCCAGGGTCATGATTGACGGAATCAGAGAAATGCCGGTGTCAGGTCGGGGTGCGATTACCCGCGCGATCCTCATGGTCAGCCTGGTCGCGGCGCTCTCAGCGTGCGCGTGGCTTGTCCCGCGACAGCCGGGTATCGGACAGCCCGTTGCGTGGTCGAGTCTTCCGGGCTGGAACAGCGGCGGACAGGCAGCGGCATGGCCGGCCCTGATACGCGGCTGCGACAGGCTGTCCGGCCGGGATGCGACGTGGGCGACAATATGCCGGGCGGCGGAAGGGCTGCCGGCGACCCCGGATGACGCCCAGGCCAGGCAGTTCTTCGAACAATACTTTCGCGCCCACGAGGTGATCGGGTCCGGTGGCCACCGGCAGGGGCTGATTACCGGCTACTACGAACCCATACTGCGTGGCAGTCTTACCCCCAGCGCGCGTTTCCGTTACCCCCTGTACCGCCGCCCCGGCAATCTTGTCAGGGTAGACCTCGGGGCACTGTATCCCGAGTTGCGGGGTAAACTGGTCCGGGGGCGGCTCGATGGCGACCGCGTCGTGCCTTATTATAGCCGGGGCCAGATAACGAACTCGGCGGATCCGCTGCGCGGCCAGGAACTGCTGTGGGTGGACGATCCTGTCGCCCTGTTCATGCTGCAGGTACAGGGTTCCGGTTTAGTGCGGCTGCCTGACGGCAGCCTGATTGCGGTGAGCTACGCCGACCAGAACGGTTATCCCTATGTCGCCATCGGCAATCGCCTGATTCAGATGGGAGCAATCAAACCGGGAGCGGTGACCCTGCAAAGCATCACCCGCTGGCTGCACGATCACCAGGATGAAGCGGAATCGGTGCTGAACAGCAATCCGAGCTACGTCTTTTTCCGTCTGGCCAATGCGCCAGACCAGGGACCGGTCGGCGCGATGCAGGTGGTGCTGACGCCGCAGGCCAGCATTGCAGTGGATCCGGCCTACATCCCTCTGGGTACGCCGGTATGGCTCGACACGACTTCTCCGCGCGGCAACCAGCCATACCGGCGCCTGATGCTGGCGCAGGACACGGGTGGTGCCATCAAGGGCCCGGTCAGGGCTGATGTGTTTTTCGGCATTGGGCGCGATGCGGGCCGGCTTGCCGGCCATATGCAGCAGGCGGGGCGTCTGTATGTGCTGCTGCCTGACAATACGTCAGGCGCCGGTCAGCGCACCCAGGCAGCCGGGCAGTTTTCGACCCGACCCACGGGATAGACGCGCAACCGCCCGCGCATGACTGTCGATCGTCCGACCAGCTGCGCGATCCCCACTATCGTTTCCGGCGGCGGGGCTGAATCCGTCGTGGCTGGTCGCCCCCGCAGCTGCAGTACATCGGCGATGCCGCTGACGCCGCTCAACTGACCGCGTGGAACCAGCCGTTCGAGCCGGCGTCTGTTGATCCACCAGGGAGCGGAAGACAGTTGCGCCGCAACGCCCGCTATGTAGACCCAGGTACCGCTGCTCGATGTCATGGGCTGCGTGTAGTAGAACGCCGTATGTGACGCAATGCGCAGACCGCTGAAGGGAGGCCGGGCGATGGCAATGGCGTCGAGCTGCTGCATTTTTGCATAGCCTTCCACCATTACGCCCTGCGGGTATCTGTGCGCCAATTGCTGCCAGACCCGGTACACCTGTTCGCCTGGGGGAATGATGGATGTTGTTACCGGGTGCGCCCCGGCTGGCACAAATGCCAGGAAGTTTGTCCGGAAAATGCGGCCATGTACGAGGCCATAGTAACGGGGTGACGCGGCATCCGTGTTTCTGAGCCAGATCCGCCCGCCCGCTACCATTGCGTCTCCCAGATTTCCCCATCCGCCCACTGCGCCCTCTCCGACTCCGAAGAGGATGCGTCTGGCATCGAGAAAGCGGTGAACCATCGCAGCCGGTACAATCGCCGCGGCACGTGCCGCGGCGCTTCCCGCCACGCAGACGCGTGGCCTGCGCATCCGGACTGCCATGATCGCCAGCAGCACCAGCCCGGCCGCCATGGCGAACAGCACGATGCGCACTGTACTTGCGATGGATGATCT
>JAJYCY010000061.1:0-5368 GCA_021778035.1 Pseudomonadota bacterium | reverse complement strand
TGCCGTTCCCGTGTCGCCGATCAGGGTCCCGCGGTTGCGAGCATGGTAAGCAGGTTTTCCCCCACCACGTCCCGCCGCCATCCGCATAGCAGCGGCACGTCACGGTCACCCAGAACAAGACGCTGTATGTCCCGCCGTGGGCCGAGCAGCGCCGGACTGATGCCAAGCTGCCCGGCAACCCGGTCAACCTCAGCCGTCAAACGCTGGCAGACCCCGGCCTGGACAGGATCGAGCGAATGCCGGCGACCGCGGAATTCCGGCGCGTCCTGCCCTTCAGCCGCAGTCATGGCTTCCAGAATCCCGTGTCCCCACCGGCGGGCGGCCCGGGCCGTCAGTCCGCCGGCCGATTCCAGATCCGCCACGCTGCGCGGATTGCGCCGTGCCAGTTCGAGCAGCGTGGTGTCACTGATCACCCACGCCCGAGGCAGGTCACTTGAGCGGGCAGCGAGTTCACGCCAGGCCGCAAGCGCGCGCAGCAGGCGTCGTCCGCGCGCATCAAGTTTCTGCGCGCCATGCACCCGCTGCCATGCCTGCGCGGGGTCGTACTCGTACAGTTCCGGATCACACAGGTGCGCGAAATCCTGTTGCGGCCAGTGGCTGCGGCCCGCTTCGGCCAGTGCCTGCGCCAGCAGCCGGTACACGTCCCGCAGATAGCGCACGTCATCTTCCGCATACTGGCGCTGTTCTGTGCTGAGGGGGCGGGCCGACCAGTCGGTGCGCGTGTGCGCCTTGTCCAAGACCTTCCCGGTCAACGTCTCGACAAGGGCTGCGTAGCCGATCTGTTCATCGTACCCGAGGTAAGAGGCGGCAATCTGGGTGTCAAAAATCGGCCCCGGCCGTGGCGCCATGTCTCCGGACGCACCGCACCCGTGCCGGACTCGCAGAAGGCCATGAAACACCTCCATGTCCTGGCGCGCCGCATGCAGCACCTTCAGGATCCCGGGGTCACACACCAGGTCAAGCAGCGGAGTCAGGTCGTCGATGACAAGCGGATCGATACAGGCGATCACATCAGGAGTTGCGACCTGTACCAGGCACAGTTTCGCATAATAGGTCCGTTCGCGCATGAACTCGGTATCGAGCGCGACCCACTCGTGACGGCGCAGTTCCGCGCAGATATCCACAAGTTCGCCGGACGAAGCAATGAACACGGATGTCATGGATCCAGTTTACCAGATCGGTGCCGGGGGCCTCATTCCGGCGCGCATATCGGCCGGACGCCCGGCCGACGGCTGGCGCGTGCTATCATCCGTTTTCGCCTGTCTTAAGGAGGGACGAGGCCTGGTGAGGACAACCGCTTCCGTGATGTGCCTGATGCTGCTTGGTGCCTGCGGTTTTTTCCGCAACGCGCCCGAAACGCATGCGACCGGGTTCGTGCGGGCGCTGATCGTCGATCCAGGAAACTCGCAGCTGCTGCAGGAATTGGCGAACGTACCGTCCGGCCAGGATCCGGCCTCGGTGGTGCATGGGCTTTCAACCGAAGTCGCGCTCAACTTTCTCCAGACACGTGAACGGCAGGGGGAAAAGCAGAAGTTTGCCGTCGATGCGGTGCGCCTGAAGGGTTCGTCGGAGCGGATCGTGGCGGTGCGGGTGTCGCGGATTGGCGGCAAAGGCAGCGGCGCCGTCTCCTTCCGGGTGGTCCTGAGAGACGTGCCCGGACGCGGCTGGCTGGTCACGGCGGTATCGGCAGAATAAAATAACCGGAAAAATCCCAGCCGCGAGCGCTATGCCGGCATTTCGCACCCTCATCGATATCTGTTTCCTGCGTGCCAGACCCCAGGATCTGCCGGCCGAGCCGTCTCTCGTATGGCAGACGGCGCTGCTGTCTGTGGCGAGCAATTTCATCATCGACAACCTGCATCGCGAACCGCTGAACCGGTTCCTTTTTGCGTCCGCGCAAGCGCTGCTTCTGGGAACGGTTGTCTGGGGAGCCCTGAAACTTCGCGGCTTTCCCGAGCGCTGGATGCAGACCATCGCGCCGCTCTATACCGCAGGTGCCTTGATCAATCTCATTGCCTGGCCCGTGTTTGTTTTTGCGGTGTCGCCCGGCGTGGCGGGCAGCGCCGGCTGGGCGTTGCTTCTTGCGGTCGGCATGACCGTGTGGTTTCTGGCGGTCATGACCCACATCATGCATCATGCGCTGGAGATGTCCATCGGACGCAGCGTGTTTGTCAGCATCGCCTGCCTGATGTTTTCCGGGCTTTTGCTGCTGCTTCTTTTCCCGGTACCGGGCATGCCTTGATGCGTATCCACATCCTCGGCGTCGGTGGCAGCTTCATGGGTGGACTGGCGGTGCTGGCGCGCGAGATGGGCCACTACGTGAGCGGATCGGATTCCAGGATCTATCCCCCCATGAGCGACCAGCTTGCAGACCTCGGCATCCGGCTGTTCGATGGCTATGCGGCGGAAAACCTTGCCGATGGTCCCGATCTGGTGGTCATCGGCAATGCCATGTCGCGTGGCAATCCGGAGGTCGAAGCGGTACTGGACCGCGGTCTGCGATATACGTCCGGGGCGCAGTGGCTAGCTGATCACGTGCTTGCGTCGAGGTGGGTACTGGCGGTTGCCGGGACCCACGGCAAGACGACCACGACCAGCATGCTGGCATGGATCCTGGACAGTGCCGGCATGGATCCCGGCTTTCTGGTGGGTGGAGTCCCCGAGAACTTCGGGGTTTCTGCACGCATGGGGACGACTCCGTTTTTCATTGTCGAGGCGGATGAATACGACACTGCGTTTTTTGACAAGCGCTCGAAGTTTGTCCATTACCGGCCGCGCACCCTCATCATCAACAATCTCGAATACGATCACGCCGACATTTTTCCTGACATCGAAGCCATCAAGCTCCAGTTTCACCATCTGGTCCGGACCGTTCCCGGTAGCGGGCTCATCGTGGCGAATGCCGCAGACCGGAACATCGAAGCCACGCTCGCAATGGGATGCTGGACTCCGGTAGAACACTTTAATGATCCGCGCAGCTGGAGTGTGGGGCTGGCCAAGGAAGATGGAAGCCAGTTCGAGGTGCGGCTCGCCGGGGTGGCGGAGGGGTCCGTATCGTGGCCGCTGCTTGGAATGCACAATGCGCTGAATGCCGAGGCGGCCATTGCAGCCGCGCGCCATGCAGGTGTGCCTCCTGCGGTTGCGGCCGAAGCGCTGGCCGGATTCCGCAACGTGAAACGCCGTCTCGAGTTGCGTGGCGCTGTCGCAGGCGTGACCGTCTACGATGACTTTGCTCACCATCCCACCGCCATTGCGGCGACTCTTGGAGCATTGCGGGCACACGTCGGCACCGCACGCATCTTGGCGGTTGTTGAGGCGCGATCGAACACGATGCGTCTGGGTGTCCACCGCGACCAGCTGGCGCCAGCACTGGAGGCTGCAGACCGGGTGCTGCTGTACCAGGGTGCCGATCTGAAATGGGACATGGGGCCGGTGACGGCAGAACTGAACCATCGGCAGCCGCCGGACACGGGGCGCGCCCGCGTGTACGGTTCGGTCCAGGACATCATTGACGCGCTTGCCGCCGAGGCACGCGCGGGGGATCATGTCCTGGTGATGAGCAATGGCAGTTTCGAAAATATCCACGAGCGGTTGCTGGATCGCCTCGGCCGGGACCGCGGATGAGCACGCGTTCTGCACAGCCGGATGCGATCGCGCTAGCCATGACCGGTGCTTCGGGCGCACCGTACGGGCTGCGGCTTCTGGAACGCCTGATCGCCGCGGGGAAAACTGTGTACTTGATGGTGTCGGCGCCCGCCCAGATCGTCATCGCACAGGAAACCGATCTGCAGCTCCCGGGGCGTCCGGCAGAAATGCAGGCTTATCTTGCTCAGCGCTACCAGGCGGCACCGGGCCAGCTGCAGGTGCTGGCGCGCGACCAGTGGTACTCGGCTCCGGCCAGCGGTTCCAGTGCACCAGGAGCGATGGTGGTCTGTCCCTGCACCAGCGGAACGCTTTCCGCGATTGCGGGAGGCGCCAGTGACAGCCTCATCGAGCGCGCGGCGGACGTGGCGTTGAAGGAGCAGCGCAAGCTCATCCTGGTGGTGCGTGAAATGCCCCTTTCCGCCATCCACCTTGAGAACATGCTCAAGCTCGCGCGGCTGGGAGTGCTGATTTTTCCGGCCTGTCCGGGCTTCTACCACCATCCCCGTGGCGTACCGGATCTCGTCGATTTCGTAGTGGCGCGCGTCCTGGATCACCTGGACATAGCACAGGATCTGGTACCGCCCTGGGCCGGAAAGGAGCCCGGCTGAGCGGCTATTTCTTGCCGACGCCGAAAATGTAGTGCGAAAACGTGGCGATGTCGTTTGAAAGCCGCCGGAACAGATGATCGAGGCTGATGATCGCATGTTCCAGCAGGTTTACCGCAATGTACGGGTGCTCCACGCGCAGGCGGTCGTACATCGTGCGTGTCAGCACCAGGATCTGCGTGTCATTGGCGCGTGCGCGGATACGCGCTGACCGCGGTTCGCGGTCAAAGAAAGACATCTCGCCCATCAGTTTGCCCTCCCCGACGCGTCCGATTTCATGCTCAGTGCCATGGTCATCGAAGTAAAGCGCGGCCTCGCCCTTGATGACAAAGAACAGGGCCTCACCGACTTCACCCACGTCCGCGATGATCTGGCCACGTGTGAAATGCGCCAGTTCGGTGAAATCGAGAAGAGTTTCGATTTCCCGTACCGTCAGGGATTCGCACAGATACTGCTGGTTGAGGAACTGGGTCAGCTCGATTTTCGATGAATTCGTCACGGCCAGGATCCCGGGTAGGCCGCACACAGCGGTCAGGGCAGAATACCGGATTCACCGGCCGAAGACAAAGAGCCGTTGCAAGACAAAGAAATTTTCACTAACCTGCCGACGTCGGGTCGGAATCGGAGACAGGAGGAAGAGAGGCAATGAGAAAATTCATCCAGTTGCTGCTGTTGGTGGCGGCTGTCGCTCCTGGCGTCAGCCAGGCGAAATATCTTCGGGACATCGACTACCGCGTGATTCCGCGGCAGCCCGTTGTCACCGGCAGGAAGGTCGAGGTGCGGGAATTCTTCTGGTACGGCTGCCCGCACTGCTTCCATATGGAACCGATCCTGGAGAACTGGCTGAAGACCCTTCCGGCCGATGCGCAGTTCGTGCGTACTCCCGCGATATTCAACCCGGCCTGGGCGCCGGAGGCGCGTGCCTTTTTCACCTTTCAGGCACTGGGGATTACCGACAGGGTGCACGCTGCGTTCTTCCGCGCGATCCACGTCAAGCACGAGGACATGAACAACGTCAACAACGTGGTCTTGTTCCTGAAGAAATATGGCATCAGCCCCGAGAAGGCGCTGGATACCTACAATTCATTCAGCGTCGACGCCGACGTGCGGCGCACCCG